>QHUC01000153.1 GCA_003221045.1 Gemmatimonadota bacterium
TGGTGGAACGCCTGGTCGAGCTGACTGACCGCGTACGGCTGCCCGTTGATCGCGTAGGATCCGTCAGCCCTGAGCTCCAACACGATCTGGCTCTGCGGCGGCGTCTTCTGCTTCGTCTGCTGCTCGGGTGGCACCTGCACGTCGAACGCCTTGCGCGAGAGGGGCTGCGTAATCATGAAGATGATGAGCAGCACGAGCAGCACGTCGATCAGCGGCGTGACGTTGATTTCGGAGCTCAGCCCTTCACCGCCACCCGTGGACCCCATCGCCATGGATCAGGACCCTGCCTTCTTTTTGGTGAGCGACTGCTTCTGCTCCGTGATGGCGCCGACCACCCGGACGCCGGCCTTCCGCGCGATCTCAATGGCCTCCTGGACGCGGGCGAACGGGATTTCCTGGTCCGCCTTCAAGAACAGGATCTTGTCCGTCGTGCGAGTGGCGTAGAGGGCCTCGAGCCGCCCCGGCAGCTCCTCGTCCGAAATCAGCTTGGGCCCGCTCCCCACGTCGAGCCAGAACTTCTGGTTCTGATCGATGCCGAGCCGGATCTCGTCCGGCCCCTCGGGCCGGTTTTCGGGGTTGTCGGAGCGCGGGATGGTCGCCTGAAAGCCCTTCGCAATCAGGGGCGTGACGATCATGAAAATGATCAGCAGCACCAGCATCACGTCGATGAGCGGCGTGACGTTGATGTCGGCCTTGACCGCCGCCCGGGCGCTAGTGGCTGACAGGGCCACTGGTCTGCGACGCCTTCTGCGTCTGGAATTCCTTCGTGAAGATCGAACGGCCGAATTCCGACCCGACGCTCTTGATCAGGTAATCGATCAATTCCTTCGAGGTGTACGTCATCTCGACGGAGAGGAAGTCGATCTTGGTCGTGAAGTAGTTGTAGAGCCACACCGCCGGGATGGCCACGATGAGGCCGAACGCGGTCGTAATCAACGCCTCGGCGATACCCGAGGAGACCGACGCCAGCGATCCGCCGCCGCCCGACGCCGCCATGCCGGTGAACGCGTTGACGATACCCATCACGGTGCCGAGCAGGCCGACGAACGGCGCCGTGGAGCCGGTGGTCGCGAGGATGCCGAGGCCGCGCTTCAGCTCGGCCGACACGATCAGGATCTCGCGCTCCACCGCGCGCTCCACCGAATTGATGTCGGCAGCGGTGATGGTGGCGCGGTCGCGCAGCAGCGGCTTCACCTCGGAGAGTGCCTCACCGACCACACGCGCCACGTGGCTCTTTTTTTGCTTCTCGGCGATGCGGATCGCTCCGTCGAGCTGCTCCTCCTGCAGGAAGCGGGAGAACTCGGGCGCGAACTTTCGCGTCTCGCGTTGGGAGCGGAAGATCTGCACCCATTTCTGGACCGCGTTCGCCCACGAGATGATCGACATGATCAACAGAATGATCACGATCGATTTGGCGAACGGCCCCATCGAGACGAACAGGTCGTAAAGCGAGAGACTCATGTGGGGAGGCTCCTTGGGGTTATTGCTTGATCCGGAAGTCGATAGGTTGCTGAATCAGCACACGCACCGCCCGACCGTGCACGCGTGCCGGACGGAACAGTGCCTTGAGGACGTAGTTCTTCGCCGATTGGTCGAACCCGGGATTAGGGCTCTGAAGCACCTTCACGGAGCTGGGCTCCGCGCGGCCCAGCGTGTCGATGATCGCCTGGACCAGCACCCGGCCCGTAATGCCCGCTTGCCTGAGCAGATCCGGGTATTGCAGCTGCGGTCCGGAGAGGATGGCCGGCTTCTCCTCCACGATCGCTTCCATGAAGACCTCGTTGCCCGTCGGCACCATGCCCGTGGCGAGGCCGCCCTCCACGCCGGTGCCCGAGTAATCCTTGGGGTCGAAGTGCTCCTGGAGGTTCACCGGCGGAATGTTGGTCGGAACCACGTCCGGCGCCACGACGGTCTGGAAGCCCTTGAGCGGCACGTCGAGCTGCACAGGCTGCTGCTCAGGGGGCTTCTCCTGCTTTGGCTGATCGACGAACACCATCGCCGTGTCCACCTTGACGCTGTTGTCCGTCTGGCCGGCGTTCAGCGTGGCATACACCGCCGCTCCGATCACTACGGTGTGGATCACGAGCGACGCGGCGCTCAAGCCAAACCCCCGGCGCCGATTCTTCGTGCGCCTCGATTCGATCAGGTGGTCGAACACGGGTTTTTTGACCTCCGGTCAAGTCCGTGATGTATTATCAAATAGTGCCGGTTTTCGCCGGCCCGCTAGTGGCCCCCTCATTACAAAACGATGACAGCGGTGTGAGGGGTCGCCTACCACCTTGCCGGCCCGGCGCCGGCGGGCGTCCTTAGCCGCGAAGATTGAGGCGCCATTGCAGCACGACCCGGACGGCCCGCCCCTGCGCGCGCCCCGGGGCGAAGCGCAGGCGACGCACATGATTGATCAGCGACTCCGCCAGGCCGGGGTTGGGCGACGACACCACGGTGACCGACGCGGGCTCGACCGCTCCAGACGTGTCGACCACGAAGCGGACGAGCGCGACACCGCCCATGACGGACGCGCCCTCGGCCCTGCTCACGATCACCGTCTGCGCCTCGGGCGACAGCGCACGTGGCGGCTGATCGAGACCGCGGCACTCGGGGGCGCACGTGTAGGCGGTGTCCTGACGTGGCGCCCCAGCGAGCCTGCCGAGCGCCGCGGACGGGCGTGCGAGTGCGGGTGGTTGGATCGTCCGTCGGATAGCTTCGAACTCGGTCGCGAGCGCGGAGTCGATCTGCGCGAGACCCGCGACCTCGAGCCGCGGGTCGATCAGTAGGGCTTCGCGAAACGATTCGCGCGCCAGACTGTCGCGCCCCTTGAAAAACTGGAGCACGCCCTGCCACACGAACGCGTTCATGCGGTCCGTGCTCGAGCCCGCCGTGCTCGAGTCCAGCGCAACCCGCAACAGCGCTAACCCGGAGTCCACGTTGCCTGCCCGGAGCTGGACCCGCGCGCCAGTCACGAGGTCCGCCGCGGGGGTCTGCGCGCTCAGCAGTCCCGGCAGTCCGCACCGGTGCACCGCGACGATGCCGAGAAGCACCACGCTTGCGACTCTCATCGGGCGCTTAACCTACGCCTCGGTTCTCCCCACGTCGAGTCAGCGCCCAGCGGTGAGCCGGAAGTCGACCGGGAGTCGCACCAACACGCGCACCGGGCGCCCGTGCACGCGCCCGGGACGAAACACTGCGCGGCGTACATAGTCGAGGGCGGGCGCGTCGAAGCCGTGGTGCGAGCTCTCGACCACCCTCAACGCGGCCCCCGCATGACCGAGCGTGTCGATCACCGCCTCCACCACGACGCGCCCGGCGATACCGGCGACGCGCAACAATTCGGGATACAGCGGGGCGCGCCCGGCGAGCAGCACGGGCGGTTCCTCGACGACGGTCGACACCCAGGGGCGGGCGACATCAGGCGTGAACGGAGCGGCGGCGGCATCGTCGCGCGAGCCGCGCAACCATTGCGTCGAGTCGAAAGGCCGCGGGCCCTCGATCAGAGGAAGGCCCGGCGGGACGTCGACCGGTACAACGACCGGATCCCCAAGCAAGGGAGCGGCCGGCACGCCACCCCGGGGCTGCTCCGACGGCTGCGGCCAGGGCATGAGAACAGCCGGAATTGCTGTCGGCGGATCGGTGGGCCGGAGCGTCCCGAGGAGCGCGCCCGTCACCAGTGCTGCGTGTCCCAGCACCGCAACGAGACCGCCGCGGGTGTGCCACCGCTCGGGGGAGCGTGGCTGTGATGCGATGAGCCGTAGAAACATGGGAGGTCCTCCCGCAAGGGCTCATCTACAATCGCTTGTGACACTTGCGCGACGATGGAGCGCCCGTGAAAAACCGATGACGGCCCCGTTACCGTTGCGCGGAGGGAAGGACGACCGTGAACGTCGTGCCGCGTCCGGGCCGGCTCACCACGTCGATCTGGCCTCCGTGCGCCTCGGCGATCCACTTGCAGATGGCGAGGCCGAGGCCCGCACCCGGTCGCTCACCGGTGCGAGTGCGCGCCGAGTCCGCGCGCCAGAAGCGGTCGAAGATGTGCGGCAGATCGCCCGGTGCGATGCCGATGCCGGTGTCGGCGACGCTCAAGGCCACGCGACCGTTCGCGGGCCCGAGCTGCATCCGCACGCTGCCGCCCACGGGCGTGTATTTGACGGCATTAGTCACGAGGTTCAGGATCAGCTGACGAATGCGGCTCGCGTCCACGGAGACGATGACCGGCTCGGCGGGGGTCGCGACCTCCATCGTCACTCCCGCCTCTTCAGCCAGGAGCTCACCCGTCTCCTGGACCTCGGTGACGATGCTCCGCAAGTCCACCGGCTCCCGATGGAGCGGCGCGATGCCCTCGTCGGCACGCGCGAGCATGAGCAGCGCATCCACGAGCTCGGCCATGCGCTTGATCTCCTGGAGCGTCTCCTCGAGCGTGACGAGGGTTTCCTGCGCCAGCCCTGGAGTCGTAATGGCGCGCTCGACGCCGGCGCGCAGTACGGTGAGGGGCGTCTTGAGCTCGTGGCTGGCATCCGCGGTAAAGCGCCGCAGCGCGGCGAAGTTGCGCTCCAGCCGCGTCAGCATCTGGTTGAGCGTCTGCACGAGCCGGCCCAGCTCGTCCTTCACCACGGGCACCGCCAGCCGACGGTGCAGGCTCCGTCCGTCCGTGATCTCCCGGACCTCGGTGATGATCTGGTCGACCGCCGTGAGGGCGCGGTTCGCAATCCAGGTCCCCATCAGCAGGGCCGCCATCAGGCCCAGGGGCAGGATCAGCGCGAAGGTCGAGAGCAGCTGCGCTGGACCGACTTCGGCCGAGCGGACATTCGCGCCGGCGAGGATGGCGCCGAACTGGGGTCCGGCGTCGCTGACGTAGTGCACCGCGTAGCGGATCGTGGGGCCGTCGGCCCCGAGCTGGACCGTGCCGGAGGCCCGCCCGGAGATCGGCGCGCTCGCCAGCTCCCGCAGCTGCTCGACCTTTTGAAAGGTGAGCGCCCTGGCGTCCGATGAGGCGAACAAGAGGCTGCCGTCCCGGGCGGTGATGACCAGGAACTCGGGAACCGCCTCGAGCAGGGCAGACAGGTCGGGGATGAGCACCGCGTGACCCGCGCTGTCGGGCCGCACCAGCACGCCCCGGGCGCGGTAGCTCTCGGCCAGCATTCCGGCGGTGAGGGACGCCTCCGATTGGATGCTGCGGTCCAGATCCTGATAGGAGGCGCTGCGCCGATCGAGGTAGAGGACGGCGGCAAAGGCGGCGAGCGTCAGGGCGAGGGCCACCGAGTACCACGCGGTGAGCCGCCCGCGGATCGTCTGCATGTCAGGCCTTCACGACGTAACCCACGCCGCGCACCGTGTGGATCAGCTTCGGCTCGTGTCCGTGATCGATCTTCTTGCGGAGTCGCGTGATCACTACGTCGACGATATTCGTACCGGGGTCGAAGTGGTAGTCCCAGGCGTACTCCGTGATCAGGGTGCGCGGCATGACGCGACCGTGGTGGCGCATGAGGTACTCGAGCACCGCGTATTCCTTGGGCGTCAGCTCGATGGGCTTGGCGCCACGACGCACCTCGCGGCTTCCCGTGTCGAGCGTCAAGTCGGCCACGTGGAGGACGGGAGGAGCGATCGCCTTGGGGCGGCGCCCGAGCGCTTCCACCCGCGCGAGCAGCTCTTCCAGGGAGAACGGCTTTGTGACGTAATCGTCGGCGCCCATCTTGAGCGCCTGCACCTTGAAATCGACCGCGTCCTGCGCCGTGAGGACCAGGACGGGAATGCCGTCGCCCCGGTCGCGCAGGGTCCGCAGGACGTCGAAACCGGAGAGCGCCGGAAGGCGCAGGTCGAGCACCAGAATGTCGTACTGTCCACCCGCCGCCAGGCGCAGCCCCTCGGCGCCGTCCCCCACGAGATCGGCATGAAAGCCGGCCTCGGTCAAGCCTCGCTTTACGTACTGTCCGACCGTCTTGTCGTCCTCGACGACGAGGATCTTCATCCGATGGGGAGGTACACCTTGAAGTTGGACCCTACGCCGACCTGCGACTCGACTTCGATCCGCCCGCGGTGCTCGGCGATGATGCCGTAGCAGATGGACAGGCCCAGTCCCGTCCCCCGCCCCTGGGGCTTGGTGGTGAAGAACGGCTCGAAGATCTTCGGCAGATCCTCGCGCTTGATCCCGCTGCCGGTATCGACGAACTCGAGCAGGACCTCGTCCGTCCGGTCCGGATTGATGCGGCTGCGGACCGTGAGGGAGCCCCGCGAGTCCATCGCATCCATCGCGTTCAACATCAGCGCCATGAAGCTCTGGATCAGCCGTTCCTGATCCGCCAGCACCGGCGGCAGATCCCCTGCCAGCTCGCGGATTACGGTCAGTCGCTTGAAGCGCGCATGGAGCTTGAGGAGGAACAGCGTGCGATCCACCACGCCGTTGACGTCCACCGGCTTCATGTCGCTCGCCTTCGGACGCGAGAAGGCGAGCAGGCTCTCGACAATGCGACGACACCGCTGGACCTCGGTGTCGATGATCTTCAGGTATTCGTCGTACCCATGGCGGTCGGTGGGTTCGAGGTCTTGCGCGCGGAGCGCAAGCGCTTCGCAGCAAGCCAGGATCGTCGCGAGCGGATTGTTGATCTCGTGCATCACGCCCGCCGCGAGCTGACCCATGGCGGCGAGTTTCTCCGTTTCCGTCAGCCGTTGTTGCGCCTGCCGCCACTCGGTGATGTCTTCGCCGATGGTGATGACGTGCGAGATAGTGCGGCCATCCTGCCGCATCGGAATTTTTGTGATGCGGTAGTAACGGGCTTCCCCACTCGCCTGCGACTCCATCTCCACCTGCTGCAGCTCGCCCGTATCGAACACGCGGTCGAACTCGCGCTTCAACAGATCGCGGGGCTGCCGGTCGAGCACCTCGAAGATCTCGCGGCCCACGGCGTCGTCGCGCGATACACCCTGGGTGCCGGTCTCACGCTTACGGTTCCAGGCACGGATGCGGTAGTTCCGATCGATCACGTAGAGGCCGACGGGAAGCGAGTCGACGATCTGGGCGGCGAAGTTGCGCTGCGCCTCCATTTCGTGCGTCCGCAGCGCCACCTCGGACGCGAGGTCCTGCGACAGTTCGGTGGCGGCGATCATGGGGGCGAGGATGCGCCCGACGACCACCATGACGTCGTGCGCGACGCCCTCGTAGCGGCCGCTCGGAATGATGACCTCGAGGGCGCCGAGGGGCTTGTCGTCGTGGACCAGGGGGAGCCGCATGATCGAGCCCCCGGGAACGCCCTCGCGCTGGGGGCCGCGATGCACCCATTCGGCGACTGGAGGCGCGTAGCCGGGAAGCTCGGCGTCGTCACCCGGGGTGGTGACCGGCGCGAAACGGGTCCCGTCCGGGGTGCGGAGCCAGAGGCGGCACCGACGCAGATGGAGCCCGCGCCGCAGCGCGCTCACCACGCCGTGCAGCGCCTCTCCTGACGCCAGGCCGGCCTGCAGCACCGACGCCACCTCGGCGATCACCCGGATACCGGGATGCTCGGTATCGAGGGAGGGAGCGACCATCGGTGCCAAAACTAGGGATGCCGCTCTTACCGCGCCAGCGGCGCCTCGAACCGTACGGCGAGGAACGGACGCACCTGAGGCGCCGCTGGCGCGGTAA
>QHUC01000154.1 GCA_003221045.1 Gemmatimonadota bacterium
TCTCAGGACGGCGTCGGCGTAGTGGCGGTGCCGGTGCCCGGTGCGAGCAGCAACATGAAGAAGCCGTCCTCGCCGATGGGCTGATTCGTCACCAGCGACATGCCCACCAGGCCTCGGGCGAGGGGCAAGAACAGCTCCAGATCTCCCCGCGCCGCCGTGTCGGCGAGCGCGATCTCGAGCCGATCGCGGTCACGTGTCGAGGTAATCCGGTGAGTGGGCGAGTAGGGATCGCCGAATCGGCTGGCGCTGTCGACGGCGATCCGGAAGCCCCGCGGCGCCGCTGCGCCTGGGCCGGTGCCGGCGACGTACCGGAACCGCCAGGCGTCGCCCACCCGGTCGAGCATCTGGGTGTACCGCAGCGTGATCTTTCGCGTCTCGCCCGCCGCGATCGGGAAGACCCGCGCGCGCACGAGGCCATGCCCGGCGAGCTCGATCAACGCGGGATCGCGCTTGCGACGCACGATCTCCTCGTAAATCGAACGGGCCTGAGTGGCGTCCATCGGCTCGCCCTTGAGCTCGCGGTCGCCCTGCCACAGGGAGAAATCGCTAAACGTGGCTTCTCCCGGCAGCGGATAGAGGTAGCTCGCCTCGTCCAGCAGCACGCCGTCGTTGCGGAACCATTCCTCCACGCTGACGCGCGCCACGCGGCCCGTGACCGCGACCTGGACCGCGCTGCGGATCTTGACGATGCCGCCGCGGGGCATGGGAGATGGTGGCAGCGGTCGACCGGGCTCGATCCACCCTTGCCCGGCCGCGGGGGCGAACGGGGCGACGGCCAGGATGAGAATGGAGAGCACTTCGAGGACGCGACGCGGCGAAGCCATGGCGAACCACTCCCGTGAGAGACGTCATGAGAGACGCCGAGCCGGCGGGCGCTTGCACACGGGAGGGGAGAAGCCAGGGGCAGGCCCGGTACGTCGTGGTGCCCGAAGGGGTTGCGGCGAATGTGGGAGTGTCCCCATCTTGGGTGCGCCGCAGCGCCTCGCGGTGCAAGGTTACCGCGCTCTACCGGACGGGGAGTCGTGCCGCGCTACACCTACCGCCGCCTCACGAAGCTGCCCAGCACCGCCGACGAGCTGCGCCGCCACACCGTACTCAATCTCCCGGGCATGCTCCACGGACTGAGCTTCGAGCACAACGTGATGGGGCCTGGCGCGGTCGCGCCGATCTCGGTCGAGGACGAAGCGGGGGTTTTGATCTTCACGCTCGCCGGTCGCGGCATCATGTCGCTCGACGGCGATCGCGTCGAGGTCTCGGCGAACGACCTGGTCCACATCCCGGCCGGCGTGCCCTACGGCTTGCGAACTCTCGGGGGGACCGATTGGGTGTATGTGGTGTTGCAGGCTCCGGCGGGTTAAGACTTTCGATCAACTCACTGCGCACTGATTCGGCCCGAACTCCAGTATCTCCGCGTCGGCTTCCGACACGGTCGCCAAGCCCAGATTTGCCAGTTTGATCGTCCGGTAGCTGTCCGGCGGCGCGGTGGTGTGCGCACCCACCCATGCCCGGAAGGTCGCTGGGTCCTGGATCGCTGCCGCCTCGTTGGTCGCCGTGACCACGTCGAACCGCGCGCCAATACTCCGGTCGGCCCGGCGTTCGCGCTCGCCCACGTAGTGCGCGGGGAGCACGACCAGGTCTCCCGGCCACGCGGACCGGGCGCGCTCCAGGCTCTCCCACAGTCGCGCCGCCCACGCGTCGCGCTGTCCGCCCAAGTCGGGCCGTCCGACCGATTGCACGAACAGAAAGTCGCCGGTGAGCGCAAGCGACTCGTCGGCGACGAGGGTGAGGCTGCCGAGCGTGTGGCCGGGAACGTGCACCGCGCGGAGCGTTGCCCGTCCGAAAGCGACCGTGTCGCCATCGGTCAACGGCTGATAGGCGAGGCGCCCTTCGACCCCATCATAGGGTGACCGGGCGTCGTCCGGGTGGAGGAAATAGGGAACCTGCCAGCGCGCGGTGGCGACGCGCGCGCCACTCAAATAATCAGCGTGCATGTGCGTATCGATCACCGCGGCGGCAGTGGCCCCCGATTCCTCGAGCAGCGCGTCGTAGACGTCCAGGTGGCGGCCCGGGTCGACGACGACAGCGTCTCCATCGCTTACGAGGATGTACGAGAGCGCGCCTTTCCCAACGCGATCGATTTGGATCACGCGCTCGAGCGCCGGGGTAGGGGATAGCCGGCGCGGCAGATACACCGTCTCCCACGCGGCCATGCCGCCCGCCACCGAGTACGCCTCGAACCCGCGCTGCCGCAAGAACTGTGTTGCCTGCTTGCTCGAATTGCCGTGGCCGCAAATCACGGCGACCGGGGCCCCAGGGTCGAGGCGCAACGGCTCGAGTGTCGCGAGACGATACATCTCCGACGCGGGAACGGCGCGGAAATCGAGCGTCGCGCCAAACGTGACGCGCGCCTGCGCGACGCGCTCGGGCGCGCGGACGTCGAGCAGCTGGACCCGCTCACCGTGATCGAGGCAGCGGGCAAGCTCAAGCGCGGGGATGTGCGGCACCGTGGGGTCTGACATCGGCTTGGAGTGTCGTCGCGATGGTGCGAAAACGCAACGCCCGCGCGAGTTCGCCGGACTCCCGTTTTCGAAGCACGCGGGTATATTGTGAACGCGTTCACAAGCATCCACCCGTATCGTACTGGAGGAGGAGTTCGCAATGCGGTTGACCCTGCTCACCACGCTAGTCGCGTTCAGCGCCATCGCCTGCGGCAGCGAGAAAAAGCCCGCGACGGCGCAGGCGGAGGCTGCGACCCCCGCGACCCCCTCGCCCGCTCCCGCGACGAACGCGGCGGCCGCCGCCGAGCCGGCCGGGTCCGTCGTCGAAGTCAAGATGACGGGCGATGGCACCACCAAGGCGGCATTCGAGCCCGCCACCCTGACCATCAAGGCCGGGACCACCGTCCGGTTCATCAACGTCTCCGGCGGTCCGCACAATATCGCGTTCTTCGCCGATTCGATCCCGAAGGGCGGTGCGGTGGCCTTGAAGAAGGGCATGGCGAACGCGATGAGCGATCTGACCGGACCCTTCCTCACGCAGCCCAACGAGAAGTACGACATCTCGTTTGCCGGCGCTCCGGCGGGGACGTACAAGGGCTACTGCATGCCGCACGTCGCGTTCAACATGAAGATCACCATCAAGGTACAGTAGCAGGCTCGATCGTCGCGAAGCGGAACGGCCCTGGGGCATCCCGGGGCCGTTTGACTTTCCGGCTGAGCGCCGGGATGTTCTCGGTCGAGTGTCGGCCTTCTTTGAGCGCCTGCGTGCGACCCTGGCGCCGGACTACGAGCTGCTGCGCGAGCTGGCGCGCGGCGGCATGGGCAGTGTATACCTCGTGCGCGCGGTGGCGCTCGACTGCCTGCGGGCGGCGAAGGTGTTGCGGCCAGAGCTGTGGACCGCCGAGTCGGCCCGACAATTCGTGAACGAAGCACGCATCCTCGCCGCTGTGCGACATCCCAACATCGTCGCGGTTCACGACGTCTACGAAAAGGCAGGCCTGAATTACTATGTGATGGACTACCTGGACGGGGAAACCCTCCAGGGTCATCTGGAGAAGCACGGGCCGTTGTCCGTCGATGCCGCGCGGAAGCTCGGGCGCGACCTCCTGGACGCGCTCGAAGTGGCACACACGAACGGTGTCATCCATCGGGACGTAAAGCCCGCCAACCTGTTCATCGAAGATGGGCGCGGCATCCTGACCGACTTCGGCATCGCCCGGCGGCCCACGGACGAGGAGCGATCCGATCCGCGAGTGACCGTCGGAACGGCCGCCTACATGGCCCCGGAGCAGTTCGCGGGCGTGGAGGCGGACGTGAGCTCCGACATTTACTCGGCCGGGATGGTGATCTACGAAGCCATCACCGGTCGCCATTGGGACAAAGGTCCGCCGGCGGACGGGAATTGGTCGGGGGTGCCGTGGCTCGTGGCGCGCGTGCTTCGCCGCAGCCTGGCGCTCGACCCGGCGGATCGCTGGTCCGATGCGGTGCCGTTCCGACGGGCCCTGTGGCGCACGCGCGTGCGCCGATATCAACGGAACGCGGTCGGCATCGGCATCGGTGGCACGATCGTCGGACTCCTGCTGCACGCGGTGCTGCCGCCGCTCATACCGCGTTCGTCTACGCTCGGCATTCGCGTGCAGGCGATCGGCCCCGCGGCGGGCCAGCCGGTGGGGTTCGGTGACTCGGTCGCCTGCGCTCTGGCGCGGAGTCTGGATCGCTACCCCGAGCTTTCCTCTCACTGCGTCTCGGGGCTCGGTCGCTGGTGGCCCAGCAGACTCGGCATCGGGGTGGAGTTGGCGCGCGACGCCGACGTGGTTCGGATCCACCTCAC
Source organism: Gemmatimonadota bacterium (assembly GCA_003221045.1). Lineage (GTDB taxonomy): Bacteria > Gemmatimonadota > Gemmatimonadetes > Gemmatimonadales > GWC2-71-9 > AG41. Next base: position 4,330 of record QHUC01000154.1, read on the forward strand.
CGGAGCGCGCGTGGACACGATTCAGGTCCGGGGAGCACCGGGGGAATGGCGCGCCCTGGCTGATACGCTCGCTGACCGGGTGTTCGGAGCGATCCTCGGCACCGAGGGATCGCTCGATCAATCGCTGCCGCGGAGCGTCCTGCCCAAGAACGCGTTCGCGCGGAGCGCGTTTCGGCGCGCGGAGGATGCCTTCACGCACGCCCGCTACGGCGTCGCTCGTGCCGCCTATGCGGAGGCCGCGGCGCTCGATTCGACGTGTTGGCTCTGCTACTGGCGGCATGCGGAGGTGGGTCGCTGGTTCGACCTGGAGGACGATCCTCAGGACAGCGCGCACTATTTCGCCCATGTCGACTCGTTCCCGGAGACCTACCGGCGCTTGATCCGGGCACAGTGGCTGCCCGAGGCCGCACGGCTCGATTCATTGGACGCCCTGACCCGGCGGTGGAAGGATTTCCTCTTCGGTCAGTTCCGTCGGGCGGACGAGCTCTTGCATCGGGGACCGCTGGTCGGGCGCTCGCGGCGCGAAGCCTTGCAATCGTTCCGGGATGTGCTGAAGCTGCAACCGGACTTCGTCCCGGCGCTGGGACACCTCGCGTGGCTGTACGTCGCCGAAGGCGACTCCGCCGGAGCCGCTCAAACGCTCGCTCGGGTGGCACCCCTGGTGGACTCGAACGATCCCTCGTATGCCTCGATCGCCGTCGTCCAACTGGCGTTCGCGTGGCGATTCCTCCCACCGAAAATGGCGGGGCAGGCGACCGACGAGCTCGTGCGCATCGCACAACGGGCTGGCATCACCGACCTGGACGCGGGCGCGAGGTACCTCGCGGGGTTCGGGACACCGCAGGGAGAGCTGGCGTTTGCAAGCCGACTCCGGAGCGACCCTCGCTTCGAGCGTTCGGCGAGCGTCGCTCGCGTTCTCGCGCTCGTCGGCATGGGGCGGCCCGACAGCGCGCTGGCGCTCGCGGACCAGCTCCCTTCCCGCTTTCCGGAGCTCGAGATTTTCGCCGACGAGCTGGCGGCTGCGCTGGTGCTGTTCGGTCCCGACTCGACGCAAGCGCAGGCCCGGTGGGCCGCGGCGCGAGCGGCCCTAGAGACCGCCGCGGCGAACACGATCGGGTCGACCGAGCGACGGCGGCGCGCGGCCTGGATGCTGATGACCGCGGCGCAGACGAGGGGGAGCGGTGATCCGCCGGCCCACCAGCTGCTGCCCGGTGAGCCGGCGCTCCGTATGCTCACCACGTTGCTTCTCGCTCAGGCCGCAGCCGCTCGAGGTGCGTACGACGCCGCGCTCTCGGCGACGAACGTGCTGACCGGGCTTCCCGCACGGCAGACGGATGATCCCTTTTTCCGCACGGTGCTGTATCTGACACGGGCCGCGTGGCGCGAGCGCGGACTCCATCCGGCGACGGCCGCTGTCGAGCTCATGTGGCACGAGAACTCCGATGTGTACGGTTACCCGACGGGGGATCCGCAGCCCGTGGAGGTCGATTGGGCGTTCGCGCCGATCGCCCAGTGGAGACTGGCTGAGGTCCTGGCGCGATCGGGAGAAGAACGGGAAGAGGCGTGCCGCGCCTATCGCGTGGTCGCGCGGCTCTGGGCGGCGGGCGAGCCGGCGTACCGCGCCCGGGCCGACAGCGCCGCCCGTCGGCTGGCGACGCTCGGCTGCGAGGAAGCTCCGTGATCGCGGTTCGCACGCTCGGGCCGGTGGACGTGCGGGTGCGTGGGACCGCCGCACCCCCCGAACTGCTGTGGCGAAAGAACCTCGCCCTCCTGGTGTATCTCGCGCGATCGCCCAAGCGCGCACGCACGCGCGAGCATCTCATCGGCATGCTGTGGGGAGACAAGTCCGACGACAAGGCGCGACGCTCGCTCAACGAAGCACTTCGCGAGCTGCGCCGCTCTACCGGTGATGGCTCGCTCGAGTCCGATAACGCGCAGGTACGGGTGACGCCCGACGCCGTTCAGCTCGATATCGATAGGCTCGAGGCGCTCGCGGCGGCCGGCGATTACGCCGGTGCGGCGGACCTCGTGCATGGGGAATTCCTCGAGGGGTTCAGCGTACCGGGCGCCTCCGAGTTCGAGACGTGGCTGGCTGCGGAGCGCGAGCACTGGCGCCGGCGCTCGGTAGAGGTGCTGGTACGCCGGGCGGAGCAGCTCCTCGCCAACGGGAACCTGACGGCGGCAAATGACATGGTGAGGCGGGCCCGCGGACTCGACTGGCGTCCCGAGACGGCGGTGCGGGTGGGGCTGCGGGGGTTGGCCCTCGCCGGCGACCGCGCGGGGGCGCTGGCCTTGTTCGAGGAGTTTACCGCCCGCCTGCGGCGGGAGCTCGGGGCCGAGCCCGACGCCGAGACGCGAGCGCTCGCGGAGCGTGTCCGCCAGGAGCGCGCGTGGCGCCTTCCCGGGCAGGTGCGCCAGGCTGCCGCGCGCGGGTCGGGGCCTCAACGCGGACCCCTCGTCGGTCGGGCGGCGGAGCTCGCGCGGCTGACCGACGTGTGGGAGACCTGCAGGACGAGGACGCGCGGGGCCGTGGTGGTGATCGAGGGAGATGCGGGGACCGGCAAGACCCGGCTGGCCGAGGAGCTCGCGGCGCGTGCCCGGCTGGACGGTGCGATGGTCGTGGGGGTGCGGGCCGTCGAGGCGGACCGCGCGGACGCGTGGAGTGGCGTGTTCGGCATCGCGCGCGGTGGGTTGCTCGAGGCCCCGGGCGTCGCCGGCGCTCGGCCCGGTGCGCTCGATCAGCTGCGTGGGCGTACGCCCGCCGACGCGCCCGGACGCGCCCTGTCGGAGGTGCTGCAGGCCGTCGCGGAAGAGCAGCCGTTGCTCGTGTTCGTTGACGACGCCCAGTGGCTCGATCGGGAGTCCCTTTTGGCCCTGGGAGCCGCCGCCCGCGACCTCGCCGGCGCGCCCGCCCTCTGCGTCATCACCGCAGCCCCCCAACCGTCGCGTCCCGAGCTGGATGAGCTGCGCGCGCGCCTCGGGCGGCAGCTCTCCGGCACCACCGTAAAGGTGGGATCGCTCG
>QHUC01000155.1 GCA_003221045.1 Gemmatimonadota bacterium
AATAGCGCGGCGTCTTCTACCCCCGCATAGACCGTATCCGGATCGGTCAGCGACGGCTCGAGGTGCCAGACGCGCTTGAACTCCCAGGGATGCTGCGTTCCGTCGTACCACTGGTGCGTGGTGAGGGGGCGGCCGGTGTCCGGAGACGTGTCGTAGACGAACTTATTGCTCTCGCCCGCAGGCATCTCGCCGGGCTTGGTGATGATTCCTCCCCCGGGCGTTTCCCACGTCTTGCCGCCGTCGCACGACCGCTGGATGACCTGTCCGAACCAGCCGCTCGTCTGTGACGCGTACAAGCGGTTCGGATCTGCGGGGGATCCCTTCATGTGATAGATCTCCCAGCCCGCAAAGTGCGGTCCGCTGACATCCCACCGTTCGCGCTTGCCGTCCGCTGTCAAGAGGAACGCGCCCTTGCGCGTACCGACCAGCACCCGTACTCCGCTCATGCCTGACTCCTGTTCGCGGTTCAGCTCCCGAGGCAGGACTCGAACCTGCGACCCGCCGGTTAACAGCCGGCTGCTCTACCAGCTGAGCTACTCGGGAAAGACGGCGAGGAATATCGCTCGTCGCGACTCGCACTTCAACCGGTGGGTCAGCCACCGAGCTGCGGCTTCAAGTGCTTCTCGTAGCACTCGGGGCACACGCCGTGGCTGAACTCCGCCTTCGAGCGCTTCTCGATGTAGCGCTCGAGCGAGCCCCACCCGCCGTCGGCGTTGCGGATTCGCTTGCAGTAACTGCACACGGCGAGCAGTCCCTCGAGGGCGACCACGTGCTCCCGCAACCCGAGGATACGCTCGGCCACGCGGAGGCGTGCCTTGAGCTCGTCCGCGGGAACGGGCTTGGTCACGAAGTCGTCTACCCCCGCGTCCATCGCCTCGAGAAAGCTCTCGGTGCCGCCGCGCGACGTCTGAAGGATGAAGTACGTGTACGGCCGGTCGGGCACCGCCCGAACGCGGCGGCAGAGCTCGAGGCCGTCGAGCTCGGGCATGAGCCAGTCGGACACGATCACACGCTGGTCGGAGAGCTGCCAGACCCCGAGCGCGATCTCGCCGTTCTCGGCGACCGCCACGTGATGACCGGCCGCGGTTAGGACGGCCTGAGCCACGCGCAGCGCGACCGGGTCGTCTTCAGCGACGAGGACGTTCATTACGCCCGAAGAGGCCGGCTCATCGGCAGCTCCGCCAGCACCATGCCCAACAAAATCAGCGCCCCTCCGCTCCACTGCAACAGCGACAGGCGCTCGCCGAGGACCCGCCACGACGTCAGCGCGGCGAACAGCGGCTCGAAACAGAAGATCAAGGCCGCCCGCGCGGAGGACATCTCCCGCTGGGCGCGCATCTGCAGCAGAAAGCAGGCGGTGCTGGCGAAGAGGACCGTGTAGGCGAGGGCCCCGGCGAACGCCGGCGTCCAATGGATGTGAGGTCGCTCGAAGAGCGCGGTCGCCACCGCGGCCATCCCGGCCGTGGAGGCGACCTGGATGAACACCAGGCGCCGCGCGTCGTAACGACGAGTCAGCTCGGCGACGGCCACGATCTGGCCGCCGAAGCAAGCGGCGCAGACGAGCGTCAGGAGGTCGCCGCGGTTCAAGCCGCCGGCGTTGGGCGCGGTGAGGAGATAGATGCCCAGCGTCGCCAACCCGAGCGCCGCCACCGTGACCCAGTTGGGTCGCTCGCCGACGAGCGCGAGAGCGATGACCGGTGCGAGCACCGACGAGACCGACACGATGAACGCCGACCGCGAGGGCGTGGTAATCACGAGCCCCACGGTCTGCGCGATGAACCCGATGGACACGAGCAGCCCGAGCAGCGCCCCACCGCGGAGCTCCGGACCAGCGGGGCGGGGGAAGAACCGCGTTCCCGGGACGAGGACCAGCGCGGCGAAGCCGAAACGGACGGTGAGAAAGGTGAGCGGTGTCGCATACCCGAGGGCGCTCTTTACGGCTACGAAGCTCGTGCCCCACAGCGCCGTCGCGAGCAGCAGCGCGAGGTCGGCCTGTCTGCGCGTCACGTCGGGCGGTCAGACAATGCGCCAGTCGGATCGGCGAGAGCGGTGGCGCTCTCCGACACAAGGTCTTGCAGATACTGCCCGGTGGTGGACTCGGGTAACCGGGCGATCTCTTCGGGGGTGCCTTGGGCCACTACGCGCCCGCCCGCGTCGCCGGCGCCGGGCCCCATCTCGATCACCCAGTCAGCGCGCTTGATGACGTCGAGGTGATGCTCGATGACGAGGACGGTGTGCCCGGCGTCGACCAGGCGGTCGAGGACGCGACACAGCGTGCGCACGTCGTCGAGGTGCAGGCCGGTCGTCGGCTCGTCCAGGATATAGAGCTTGCGGCCCCCCCGCCCCCTCGGTCCCCCCGGCCCCCCCGGCCCCCGCGCGCCGCGTCTCGCGCCGCTCGCGAAGGCGAGCTCCCGCGCGATCTTGAGACGCTGAGCCTCACCGCCCGACAGCGTGGTCGCGGGCTGGCCAAGCCTCAAGTAGCCGAGCCCCACCTGCTGTAAGTGCCACAGCGCGCGTGCCAAACGAGGCTCGCGATGGAACCGTTGAAGCGCCTGGTCCACCGTCAACTCGAGCACATCGTGGATCGAGCTCCCACCGAGCTTGACCTCCAGCACGTCGGTCTTGAATCGTTTCCCGCCGCAGGCCTCGCACGGCACGAACACATTGGCCAGGAACACCATCTCGACCAGCACGTGGCCCGCGCCCTCGCACGTGTCGCACCGGCCCCCGGCGACGTTGAACGAGAAGGTGCTCGGCGTGTAGCCGCGCGCGCGGGCGAGTGGCTCCGCCGCGAATAACGCGCGCAGGTCGTCGAAGGCCTTGATGTATGTGACGGGGTTCGAGCGTGGAGTGCGCCCGATCGGCGACTGATCCACGAGCACGACGTCCGCGATCGCTTCCCAGCCCATGAGCGCGGTGACGGCGCCGACCGGCTCGCCCAGGTGCTGCTTGGCGCCGTGCATCCCGCGGATCCGTGACTCGAGCTGACGGAAGAGCACGTCGTGCACGAGCGTCGACTTGCCCGATCCCGATACGCCGGTCACGGCCGTCAGGGTTCCGAGCGGAATGCGCGCGTCCACGTCCCGGAGGTTGTGCAGGCGCGCGCCCTGGAGGGTCAGCCAACGTCGGGCCGCGCGACGGGCCGACGGGACGCCGATGCACTTTTCGCCGGATAGGTATTGGCCCGTGAGCGTGCCGGCTTCCCGAACGCCCCGGGCAGGACCCTGGTAGACCAGCGCTCCGCCCGCCTCACCGCTCCCCGGCCCGAGCTCCACCATCCAATCCCCCGCCTCCATCGCGGCCGGGTCGTGCTCGACGACCACGACCGTATTCCCGGCATCCGCGAGCCGCCGCAGCAGGCCGAGCAGGCGCTGCGTGTCCGCAGGGTGGAGTCCGATGGTCGGCTCGTCCAGCACGTATAACGTGTCGACCAGATGGGCGCCGAGCGCGTTCGAGAGCGCGATGCGCTGCGCTTCGCCGCCCGACAGTGTGCGCGTGAGACGGTCGAGGGTCAGGTAGCCCAACCCCACGTCGCTCACGAACGAGAGGCGCGCGTCGAGCTCGGTGAAGATATGCATCGCCACGGCGCGGCGGAACGGGGTGAGCTCGAGACCGCCGATCCACTCGTGGACTGCCCCCGCGGTGAGGCCTGCGACCTGGGCGATCGTGCGATCACCCACGCGCACCGCCAGGGCTTCCGGCTTCAGGCGGGCTCCGCCACACCCGGGACAGGTTTTCGCGAGCTGGTACTGCCGGAGGAAAACGCGAATGTACTGCTTGTACCGTTTTGCCTCGAGGCGCTCGAGGAAGGGAAACATGCCCAGAAACCGGCCGGCCGTTCCGTGCAACAGGAAATCGTGGGCCGCGGCACTCAGGTCGTGCCACGGGGCGTCGAGCGGAATGTCCTTCGCGCGCGCGGCCTCACGCAGGATCCGGCGGCGTCCCTCATACCGGGGTTTGGTCCAGGGGTCGAGGGCGCCCTGGACCAGACTCTTTCTGGGGTCGGGCGCGATGAGCGACTCGTCGTACTCGAGCACGGCGCCGAAGCCATTACACACGGGGCAGGCGCCGCGCGGGTTATTGAATGAAAACAGGATCGGTGCGAGGGCGGGGGCCGCGGTACCGCAGCTCGAGCACGTGGGATGGGCGGAAAAGCGGCGGCGGTGGCCGTTGTTGAGGGCCACGGCCACGCCCTCGCCCTCGTTGAAGGCCGTGGCGACCGCGTCCGCGAGTCGTGCCCGGCTGGCTTCCACCGCCGGGACACGGTCGACCACCACGAGGACCTCGCGTGCTTCCCGCACACGTCGCTCGGCGTCGGGGGGGTCGAGACGGGCCAGGACGCCGTCGAGCTGCGCGCGCACGAACCCGGCGGCCCGGAGTTGTGCCGCGACTTCGACCTCGGGCCGATGCGCGCTCGGGGGCAACGGAAACGTGACCAGCACCGGTTGGGACCGCTCGCCGCTCCCCGCTCCCACGAGCTCATTCACCACCTCCTCCACCGTGTCCGCCTTCACCTCGTGCCCACACTGGACGCAGTACTGAGTGCCGACCCGCGCCCACAGCAAGCGCAGGAAGTCGTAGATCTCGGTGGCCGTGCCGACTGTGGAGCGGCTGCTGGTGGTGGGGTTCTTCTGCTCGATCGCGACGGCCGGAGAGATCCCCTCAATGCCGTCGACGAGCGGCTTCGGCATCCGCTCGAGAAACTGCTTCGCATAGGTAGAGAGTGATTCGATATAGCGCCGCTGGCCCTCGGCGTAGAGCGTGTCGAACGCCAGCGTGCTCTTGCCCGAGCCGGACGGACCGGTGATGACGGACAGGGAGCGCCGCGGCAGCTCGACGGTGATCCCCTTCAGGTTGTGCTGACGCGCGTTGCGGATGATCACGCGGTCGGGAGAGGGCGGCATAACCCTGTAAAATAACGGGTGCTGGGTGTTAGGTGCTGGGTGCTAGGCCGCGCCGGGAGCCACCCAACACCTAGCCCCTGGCACCTGACCCCGGTACTTTCGCCCCCCAATGGCCCTCGCCCTGACCCCCCGCCTGCTGCGCCGCGGGCTGGAGCTCTTCGCAGTCATTTCCCTGGTCGGCGTCGTCGTGGTGCTCGCGGTGTACGGCGAGAACGTGCAAGCCGTGGCCCGGACGCTGCTCCATCTCCAGTGGGGCTGGATGATCGTCGGGCTGGGCCTCGCCTCCATGGACTGGATCGGCGGCGGCACCCGCCTGTGGGTGGTGGCGCGACATGTCCAACCCGGCGTGCGCCTCCGCGACATGGTCATCGCAGGGGGCATGAGCGCCTGGGCCGCCTACCTGACGCCGTTTCAATCAGGTGCCGGACCGACCATGATGTGGGTCATGCGCCGATCGGGCGTCCGCCTGCCCGAGGCGATGACGTCGACGTTCATGACGTTCGTGGCCACGGTGGTGTTCTTCGCCGTTGCCGGCCCGCTCGCGATCTATCTCGGCGCCGGGAAATCGCTGGCGCGGCACAACATCGTGCTGGGGATCACGTACTACGGGCTGTTCCGCACCAGTCTCACGATTTTCGGCGTGCTCGGCGTCGTCATGCTGGTGGCGATGCTGTTTCCGGCACGGCTCCGGGACGGGGTACACTGGCTCGCCGGCCGTCTGGAGCGGAAGAGTGGCCGCGTGGCCGCGCGTATCGAGCAGCTCCGGGCCGGAATCGACCGTGCGCACGAATGCCTCGTCGCATTCGGGAACCCGCGGGGGTGGCTGGCCCTGTTCTGGGCCGTCCTGCTGTCGGCGCCGTCGCATGCCAACAAGCTGCTTGCCGGCTACGTCGCCCTGCGGGCGCTCGGCATTCCGGCGAACTTCGTCGACATCCTCTTGCTCCAGACCTTCATCACGTTCCTGCTTTACTTCGCGCCGACGCCCGGCTCTGCCGGCATCGCCGAGTTCCTCTCGGCCGCCGTCATGCAGATCTACGTGCAGCCCTCCCAGCTGCCCTCGTACGCCCTCATCTGGCGGTTCGTCAACAGCTACGCGACGGTCATCGCCGGCTCGTTGTTGTTTTGGCACTGGCTGCGCCGCGGCCTCGTGGGGCGCGAGGAGGCGGTCTCGCTGGACGGCAGTGATTAATGGAGCGGCGCGAACGTCGCGTAAGCCTTGTTTCCTTGCGCGGTTACGCAGTCGCGGGTAACTTCCGGCGCTGCCATTTTCCGGCTTCAAGGGACTCTCCCACATGTCGTTGCTCGAACTCGGTGGTAGGACGTTCACCATCTCGGTGGGCGAGGTAATGCTCGGAAGCGACGCGAGCTGTGCGATCTCCCTGACCGGTGCGGGGGTGCTCCCGCAGCACGCCGTGCTACAGGCGCAGGCCGACGGACAAGTCGTGATCCGAAAGGCGTCGCCCGCGGCCGAGGTTCTGATCAACGGCGTCCGGCTCGGAGCGGAGCCCACGCCGCTCCTCCATGGCGACAAGGTCGACGTCGGAGGTCAAGAGTTGACCTTCGTGGATGAGCGCCGCTCCGGCAGCACCCAGTTCGTCAAGGCGTTCACGCCGCCGTCGGCCGGCACCACGACGCCGGGTGGAAAGTCGACGACCGTCGGCACCACGGGCGGCCGCATCGTAAGCCTCACGGACGGCCGCGAATACGTGATCACAGGGGCGTCTCTCGTGTTTGGACGGGAGGCCGGGTGCGACGTGGTCGTGCCGGGGAAGGACGTTTCACGCCGGCACGCCGAGATCGTGCAAACGCCCAAAGGCTACTTGCTGGTGGACTCGAGCACGAACGGGACCTTCGTCAACGAAGAGCAGGTGGCGGGTCAGCGGTTTCTGGCCCGGGCCGACGTCATCAGGCTCGGCGACGAGCAGTTCCGCTTCTATGCGGATGTCGCGCCGGCGGCAGGGCCTCCGGCAGCCGAGGCCGGCAACGCCGCGGAGCGATTGAAGCATACGGTCCATGGGATGGACGCGGTGGCACCGCCTCCTCCACCCGCCCGGCCACTCCCACCCCCTGCCTCACCTCCCGCTTCCCCGCCTCCACTCGCGACGTTCCTGGTGCGGGTCGGCGCGCTGGCCGGGCAGCGACTCGTGGTAAGGAATCCCGTGGTGAACTTCGGGCGTGCCGACTACAACGACGTCGTGGTGCCCGATCCGTCGGTCTCGACCAGCCACGCGAAGCTGCAACGGCGCGAAGGCGTATGGGTGCTGGTGGACCTCGATTCCACGAACGGAACCTTCGTGGACGGGGAGCGGGTGAAGGGGGAAGCGCCGCTCGCCCCCGGGGCGACGGTCCGGCTCGGAGACGTGCAGCTCGTGTTCGAGCCGAGCGACGACGCGGTGGGGGGGGGCGCCGTGAAGGGCGGCGGTACCCAGGTACTCCGGACGCCCCACTCGGTCGCCCCGCTGGCGGCCGTCAAAGCACCGGTGGCCGCACCGGCCAAGGCTCCTCCTCCGGGTGCCGCGGGATCCGTGGGCCTGGCGGTCCTGGTCCACCGGTTGCTCCTGTAACAACGCCCGTGCACATCACCGCCGCTGGCCGCACCGACGTCGGCATCATCCGGTCTGGGAACGAGGACAGCTTCCTCATGGTGCCGGACCGGGGAATCTTCGTGGTTGCGGACGGCATGGGCGGGCACGCCGCCGGTGAGGTCGCGAGCGAGATGGCGGTGCGCTTCGTGGCGCGAGAGCTCGGCTCGCTCCGGGGGCTCGCGGATGATCAAGTCGCCGATCGCATGCGCACGGCGATCCGCGCCGCGAACGGCGCGATCTTCCAGCGCACGCTGACTGAGCACGACAAGCGCGGGATGGGAACCACGGTCACCGCGCTGGTACTGTTTGAGACACGCTTCCTGATCGGACAGGTCGGCGACAGCCGGGCCTACCTGTATCGCGACGGAAAGCTCATCCAGCTCACTAAGGATCACTCGTACGTGCAGGAACAGGTGGACGCGGGTTATCTCACGCCCGAACAGGCGCGATCCCACCCCTATTCGAACGTCATCACACGGTGCGTCGGTGCCAACAGCGACGTGATGCCGGACATTTACCTCGGCACCGTGAAACTGGGGGACTTGTTCCTCCTCGCGTCGGACGGCTTAACCGGGATGCTGGAGGACCCGGAGCTCGCCGAGATGCTGGGGGGGGAAGCGATGCCGCAGGACCGGGTCGACACCATGATCACCGAGGCCAACCGGCACGGGGGGCTCGACAACATCACCGCGATTATCGTCCGCATCGACGCCGTGGACGCGCCGGTCAGGGCCGACACCGAAATCACACGCCCAGGCGTGCGAGACTAGTCAGCCAGCCACTGCATCACGCCGTCCCGCGGTCGCATCACGAGATCCACGATCTGTCGGGCCTCGACCTTCACACCGCGTAACGCAAAGACGCGCAGCCGTCGCGCGGAGCGATACAGCTCGACGGCGACACCAGGGAGACCGATGTCGGCGATGGGGACGTCGCCTCCGAGGTACGTCACCGCGCCGTCCCGTCTCACGAGCGGCACGTCGAGGGCGAGCATCGAGGGCTTCGCCGGGAAGTCGAGGAATACTTCTCCCGCGGCGAGTCCCAGCTGGCGGGCCAGCCGGTCTTCGACGCGCTCGACCAGATCCGGGTCATCGGAGGGCCAGGCCGGCGTGTCGGCTGGCAGGTCCGTGCCGGCGACGTCGATGGCCCGCTTGGCGAGCCGGCGGCACGGCATGGTGCCAATAGACATTGCGGTACATCTGATACTTCGCGAAGAGCAGCGACTCGAGCGCCGCGAGGCCCTTTTCGTGCAGGGCGAGGGTCGGCTGTCCGTCCGGTCCCGGCGCGATGGTGAGCGAGGTGAGGAGCCGATCGACGTCGATCACTCCGTACGGCACACCGCACATCCAGGCGTCGCGCGACAGATAGTCGAGCTTGTCCACGTCGAGCGATCCCGCGATGAGGCCGGCGAGCGGATCGCGCGCGTGGCCTTGAATCAGCGGGAGCAGGCGGTCGCCGGGAGCACCGAGATCGACCAATCGTTGCGCGAGGGCGCCGTTGGTGAGGTGCGCGCCCGCCAGGGTCTCGTGATGCGGCAGGCCGGCTTCCTCGAGCGCATGGGAAAACGGGTAGTGTCCGATGTCGTGCAGCAGCGCGGCGAGCTTCACCCGCATCCGTTCGCCGGGATCCGGCCGGGCATCCCCCGCCTCCTCGAGCTGCGTCAGGGCGCGCCGCGCGAGATGATACGCACCGAGGGCGTGCTCGAACCGGTTGTGCGTCGCTCCGGGGTACACGAGGAACGCGTGGCCCAGCTGGCGGACGTAGCGCAGCCGTTGCACCGCGGGCGTGTCCACCACCGCCAGCGCTTCGGGGTCGAGCCGGATGTTGTTCCAGAGCGGGTCGCGAACGACCTCGAACCGGGTCAACGCTTGGGGCCTGCGTCCCTGACCGCGGCGTGAACGTGGTCGGAGAACTGCGCGAAGTTCTCGCGGAACATCTGACTCAGGCGACTGGCCTGGGCGTCGTACGCAGCCCCGTCACTCCACGTGCCGCGTGGCAGCAACAGGGCGTCCGGTACGCCCGGTACCTGGAGGGGCACTTCGAGTCCGAATACCGGGTCCGGGGCGGTGGGGATGCGGTCGAGCTTCCCCGCCAGGGCGGCGCGCACCATGGCCCGGGTGAGGCTCAGGCGGAGCCGCTGCCCGACGCCATGGGGCCCGCCGCTCCATCCGGTGTTCACGAGCCAGCATTGGACGCCGTGCCGCGCGATCTTCTCACCCAGGAGCGAGGCGTACGCGTTCGGATTGAGCGGGAGGAACGGGGCGCCGAAGCAGGCCGAGAACGCCGCCTTGGGCTCTGTCACACCGCGTTCCGTGCCGGCGACCTTCGCGGTATACCCGGACAGGAAGTGATACATGGCCTGCGCCGGCGAAAGGCGCGAGATCGGCGGCATGATCCCATACGCATCGCAGGTGAGGAAGAGGATGTGCGAGGGGTGACCGCCCATCCCGCCCGGCACGTGATTGCGGATGTAATGGATGGGATACGACGCCCGGGTGTTTTCCGTGATCTCGTCCGAGTCGAGATCGATCGCGCGGGTGGCGGCATCGACGACGACGTTCTCGAGCACGGTGCCGAACATCTGGGTCGTCGCATAGATCTCGGGCTCCCCTTCGCGCGACAGCCGGATGACCTTCGCGTAGCAGCCGCCCTCGAAGTTGAAGACTCCCTGGTCGGACCAGCCGTGCTCGTCGTCCCCGATCAGCGCCCGCGCCGGGTCGGCGGAGAGCGTCGTCTTCCCCGTGCCCGAGAGACCGAAGAACAGCGCCACGTCCCCGGTTTCTCCGAGGTTCGCGGAACAGTGCATCGAGAGGACGCCGCGCCTGGGGAGGAGGTAGTTGAGGATCGTGAATACCGTCTTCTTCATCTCGCCGGCGTAGCGCGTACCGCCGATCAGGGCCGTTCGCTGCCCGAAGTTGATCACCACGAACGTTCCCGACTTGGTGGCATGCGTCGCCGGGTCGGCGTGGAGCTCCGGGGCGTGGAGGATGGTCCAGGCGGGGTTGAAGCCGGCGAGATCGGAGGTGGTCGGACGCAGGAACATGTTGTAGACGAACAGCGCGTGCCAGGCGTTCGGCGTCACGAAGCGGATGCCGAAGCGATGGTTCGGATCCGCCCCGGCGAAGAGGTCGCGTACGAAGAGCTCCTGATCGGCCAGGTGCGTTAGCACGGAGGCCTTGAGTCGCTCATAGGGCTCGACCTCGAGCGGCTGGTTCACCCGGCCCCACCGGATGTCGGTCGCGGAGCTGGGCTCGTGGACGATGAACTTGTCGTTGGGGCTGCGCCCGGTATGTGGGGTGGTAACCGCGCAGAACGCCCCGCCCTCCGCGATCACGCCTTCGCCGCGCCGGACGGCATGCTCGTAGAGCTCGGGAGGCCCGGGGTTCCAGTGCACCGCGCGCTGCGGCATGAGCCCCAGGGCTTCGAGGGCGGGATGCCGCTTCCCTTCGGCGGGTCGGGTGGCGTGGGCGGTCATACCGTCGGTCCCGTGCGGATCAGGCGCGCGAGCGCCGGCCGTGCTCCTGCGCATCCACGGCGGCGATCACGGCCATGTTGACGATGTCGTTCACCTCGGACCCCCGCTGCAGGACGTGGACCGGCTGCGCCATTCCCACCAGGATCGGGCCGATGGCCTCCGCGCCCCCGATCCGGTCGAGCAGCTTGTAGCTGATGTTGGCCGCATCGAGATTCGGAAAGATCAACACGTTCGCCGGCCCCCGGAGCTTCGAGAACGGATATGTCTTCGTCAAGATCCGTTCCACCACGGCGGTGTCGGCCTGCATCTCGCCGTCCGCCTGGAGCGCCGGCTCCCGCTCATGCAGTAACGCGACGGCCCGTTGCACCTTGTCGGCGAACGGGTGCCGCACCGACCCGAAGTTCGAGAAGGAGAGCAGGGCCACGCGCGGCTCGATGCCCAGCCGCCGCCACACGAATTCGGCCGTGGCCGATCCGATTTCCGCGAGCGTTTCTGCGTCCGGGTCGATGTTCACGGTGCAGTCGGCGAAGAAGAAGGTCTGCTGCGGCAGGACGAGCATGTAAATGCCGCTCACGTGGTGCCGCCCCGGCTCCGCGCCGATCACTTCCAGGGCTGGGCGCATGGCATCGGGATAATACATGTCGACGCCCGCCACGACGGCGTCGGCCTGGCCGGCCCGCAGCATCAGCAGGGCGTGGTACATCGGGTCGAGCACCCGGGCGCGCGCCTCGCGCAGCGTGATGCCCTTGCGGCGCCGCCGTTCCCAGAGCTCCTGCGCGAACGTCTCGAGGTGCACGCTGCCACGCGGATTGGCGAGCGTGATGTCTTCCAGCGTCACGCCGGCGTCGTCGGCCTCGCGGCGAATGGCGTCGGGATCGCCGAGCAGGATCGGCTCGGCCGCGCCATCGTCGGCGAGGATCCGGGCGGCCTTGAGGATGCGGGGGTCCTCGCCCTCCGGAAAGACGATCCGCTGCGATTCCTGCTGGGCGCGACTCGAGAGGCCGCGCATCACCTCGCGGGCGCGCCCGAGGCGGGCGTCGAGCTGGGCACGATACTCGTCCACGTCGATGACTCGTCCCGCCACGCCCGAGCCGACCGCCGCCCACGCCACCGCCGGAGCCACCCACAGGAGGACGCGGGGGTCGAACGGCTTGGGAATGAGATAGTCGGCGCCGAACCGCAGCCGCTCGAGGCCGTAGGCGCGCATCACGGAGTCGGGCACCTCCTCCCTGGCCAGCGCCGCGAGCGCGCGCGTCGCGGCCATCTCCATCGCCTCGTTGATCTTCTTGGCACGCACGTCGAGCGCCCCGCGAAAAATGAAGGGGAAGCCGAGCACGTTATTGACCTGGTTGGGGTAGTCGGAGCGCCCGGTGGCGATGATCGCGTCGGGGCGGGCCGCCCGCGCCTCTTCCGGTGTGATCTCCGGGTTGGGGTTCGCGAGCGCAACACGATCGGCTGCGGCGCCATGCCCTTGAGCATCTCCCCGCTCACGATCCCACCGACGGAGAGCCCCACCAGGACGTCGGCGCCCTCGAGCACCTCGGTGAGGGCTCGAGCCTTGCCGGGCTGCGCGAATCGGCTCTTGTAGCGGTCGAGGTCCTTCCGCCCGACGTGGATCAGCCCGCCCTGGTCGCACATGAAGATGTGCTCCCGTTTCACGCCAAGCCGGACGTAATGCTCCGCCGTGGCGATGGCCGCCGCCCCGGCGCCCACGAACACGACCTTGACGCTCGCGAGGCCCTTCGTCAC
>QHUC01000156.1:0-6607 GCA_003221045.1 Gemmatimonadota bacterium
GGGCACTCCGGCCCTTCCTTTCCCATCCCGAGGTCGATCACGTGGTGGTCACGCTGCCGGCCGGCCACGCGGAGCATCCGCCCGAGTGGCTCGGCAAGCTCACCGGCGACCGCTTGCGCGTGGTCGCCGGCGGTCGCACCCGGAGCGATTCGGTACGGGCGGGGCTCGGCGCGCTCGGGCGCGACGTCGAGATCGTGCTCGTGCATGATGGGGCGCGGCCGTTCGTCAGTCGGGAGACCATCGACGGCGTCATCGCGCGAGCGCGCGCCGGGGTCGGCGCCATCGCGGCGATTCCGGTCGGTGACACCATCAAAGACGTCGAGCAGGAGCGGATCACGCGCACTGTGGCGCGCGAGCGGTTGTGGCGCGCCCAGACGCCGCAGGGGTTCCCGCGAGGGATGATCGAGCAGGCGTACGCGGCGCTCGCGAACGGAGACGCCGCCCCCCCACCCACGGACGACGCGGAGCTGTGTGAGCGCGCGGGCCTGCCCGTGGACGTGGTAGCGGATTCCCCCTACAACTTCAAGGTGACCACAGCCGATGACTTCCGGATCGCCGAAGCGCTCGCGCGCGAGCTCCGGTGAGCGCCGTCCGGTTTCGTTCGGACGAGGAAGTGGCGGCGGCCCTCCCTCGGGTCATCGCGCATCTCAGCGCGGGCCGGCTGCTCGCGTACCCGACGGAAACCGTCTACGGACTGGGCTCCCGGGCCCGGGCGGCCGAGGTCCAGGCGCTGGCGCAACTCAAAGGACGGCGGCGCGACAAGCCGTTCCTGCTGCTGGTGGCGGACCGGGCGATGGCTGAGGCGCAGGGGCTCGCGTTCAACGCGTCGGCGAGCGCGCTGGCCCGCGCGTTCTGGCCCGGACCGCTCTCTCTGGTGCTCCCCGGGGGGAGCGGGCGTCTGCCGGATGCGCTCCGCGGCCCGGAGGGCGGGATCGCCGTCCGCTGGACGTCGCACCGCGGGATGGCCCGCCTGGTCGGGGCGCTGGGGGAGCCGGTAACGTCGACTTCGGCTAACTTGCCGGGGAGCTCGCCCGCGCCCGGTGCGGAGGCGATCGTGCGGGATTTCGCAACGGCGGTCGAGTCCGGAGCGC
Organism: Gemmatimonadota bacterium; assembly: GCA_003221045.1. Lineage (GTDB taxonomy): Bacteria > Gemmatimonadota > Gemmatimonadetes > Gemmatimonadales > GWC2-71-9 > AG41. The sequence continues at coordinate 1,092 of QHUC01000156.1, forward strand.
TGCTCGTGCTCGACGGAGGCGTGTTGGGGAACTCGCCCCCTTCCACCGTGGTGGACTGCACGCAACCGGTGCCGCGACTGATTCGGGAGGGGGCGTTGACGCTGGCCGAGTTGCGCCGCGCCGCGGGTCGGCTGGCTCCGTGAACGAGGAACGGAACACGAAGAACATTCTGCTGGTGTGCACCGGTAACATCTGTCGCAGCCCGCTCGCGGCCGCCTTGCTCGAGCGCGCGCTGGGCGAGCGCGCCGCCGAAGGCATCACGGTGTCGTCCGCGGGCACCGGCGCGTGGGACGGCGCTCCCGTTTCCGAGGGCGCGTATCTCGTCGGGCTCGAGCGCGGGCTCGATCTGTCGAGCCACCGGGCGCGCCTCCTCACCCGCGAGCTGGTCGAGGAGGCCGACTTGATTCTCACGATGGCGCGGCACCATCGCGCGCGGGTGGACGAGCTCGGCGGCGAGGGGCGCGTGTTCGTGCTCGGCGAGTACGCCGGGCGTGAAGGCAGTGAGGTGGAGGTGAGCGATCCCTTCGGCGGTGACCTGGACGTCTACCGCGACACGTGCTCCGAGCTCGAGGCGCTCCTCCAGGCCGCCGTGGAGCGCATCGTCAAAGAGTTCGCGAGTGGAAGTCAGCGCTGAGACTCGGCTGCTCGGAGTGATCGGGCATCCGGTCGCCCACTCGCTGTCCCCATCGATGCATAACGCCGCGATCCACGTCCTCGGGCTGGACGCGGTCTACGTGGCGCTCCCCACTCCCGCGCCGGCGCTGGCGGCCGTGCTCGGCACGTTCGCCGCGGTCGGCGGGGCAGGGAACGTGACGCTGCCCCACAAGGAGGCGGCGGAACGATGCGTCGCGCGCAAAACGGAGCTGTGCGAGCGCGTCGGGGCATGCAATACGTTCTGGACGGAGCATGGAGCGCTCGTGGGCGACAACACCGATGTGGCGGGCATTCTCGCGGCGCTGCGGCAGCTGGGTGTCGACGGCGGCGGGAGCTGGCTGTTGATCGGTACCGGCGGGGCGGCGCGGGCGGTGGCGGTGGCCGCGAGCCAGGTCAAGGCCGAGGTTCACGTGCTGTCACGCGACGCGGCGCGGGCTGGTGCCTTTGCCGAATGGGCACGCGGGCGTGGGGTCCGGGCGGCGCCCGCGCAGGGGACGCTCGACCTCGACATTGCCATCAACGCGACGCCCGCGGGCCTGAAAGATACCGATCCGCTTCCCCTCGACGCCGAGAGCGCGTCGCGCCTCCGGGGGCGGGCCGCGCTCGATCTCACGTACGCGCCGGGCGGCACGCGCTGGGTACGCACGCTCCGCGCCGCCGGTGTGCGGGCGCAAGACGGGCGCGAGGTGCTCGTGCAGCAAGGGGGCGCCGCCTTCCAGCGTTTCTTTCCGGATCAGGCGCCGCCGCTCGATGTGATGCGCGCCGCGGTGCAGCGTGCCTTGGGGGCTTGAGGCGGTCGAACAGCTCGTCCTGCCGGCCGAATGCCTGGGTTGCCAGGCTCCGTTCCCGTTTCGCAATGCCGATCGACTCGTATGCGACGTGTGCCGTCACCGCTGGCGACCCGTCCGAGCGCCGTGGTGCAGCCGCTGCGGCCAGCCGGAGCCCTCGTTCGGCGCCTGCCGCCTGTGCGCCGCGTGGCCCGAGGCCCTGCGTTTCGTCCGTTCAGCGGTCTGGCTCGACGCCGGGGCGCGCGCCGCCGTCCACGCCCTGAAATACGGCGGCCTGCCGCGCATCGCCCGCGACCTGGCGGCCGCCATGACCGACGTAGACCTTCCGGGACGCGACTCGGCGTGGCTCGTACCGGTGCCGCTCGGACCCCGACGCCTGTGGCAGCGTGGCTACAATCAAAGTGAGCGGTTGGCCCGCGCGCTTTCGCGTCATTGGCGGCGACCCGTCGTCGAGCTTCTGGCGCGCACGCGGGAAACGACCACACAAACGGCGTTGACACCGGAGGCGCGGCTGGCGAACGTGGCGGGGGCCTTCGAAGTGCGGAGTGGGAAGTGCGGAGTGCGGAGTGGGAGGCTGCCGGCAAACTCCGCATTCCGCACTCCGAACTCCGCACTGATTCTTGTTGACGACGTCTTCACCACCGGCGCGACATTGGCCGAGGCGGCTCGGGCGCTCGAGGTGGCGGGCGCCACGACCATCGCGGCCGTCACCTTCGGCCGGGCAGTAATACCGGACTTCACCTAGGGGAGCGCAATGGCAGTACGTGTGGGGATCAACGGGTTCGGGCGGATCGGCCGGAACGTGCTACGGGCCGCCGTGCTCATGAAGCAACAGGCCCTGGAGTTCGTCGCGGTGAACGACATCACCGACACCAAGACGCTCGCGCACCTGCTCAAATACGACTCCGTGCACGGCCGATTCCCGGGGACGGTCGAGGCGCGCGACGACGCCCTGGTCGTGAACGGCAAGCCGATCAAGGTCTCGGCCATCAAGGAGCCGGAAAAGCTGCCGTGGAAGGCGTTGGGCGTGGACCTGGTGCTCGAGAGCACCGGTCGGTTCACCAATCGCCCCGACGCGGACAAGCACCTCGCCGCCGGGGCCAAGAAAGTGGTGATCTCCGCCCCCGCGAAGGGGGAGGATATCACGATCGTGATGGGCGTGAACCACCGGAAGTACGACCCGGCCAAGCACACCGTGCTCTCAAACGCGTCGTGCACGACCAACTGTCTGGTCCCCGTGGTGAAGGTGGTCCTGGACCGCTGGGGCTTCAAGCACGGGTTCATGACGACCATCCACAGCTACACGAACGACCAGCAGATCCTCGACCTGCCGCACAAGGACCTGCGACGCGCCCGGGCCGCCGCCTTGAGCATCATCCCGACGACGACCGGGGCCGCCAAGGCGACCGGTCTCGTCATCCCGGAGGTAAAGGGAAAGATCGACGGGATCTCGCTGCGCGTCCCCACCCCCGACGTATCGATCGTCGAGCTGACGGCCGAAGTCGAGAAGCCGACCAACACCGACGACGTGAACGCGGCGTTCAAGCAGGCTGCGTGCGACACATTGAAAGGCATCCTCGAGGTGAGCGACGAGCCGCTCGTCTCGGTCGACTACATCGGCAACCTCTACTCGAGCGTGGTGGACAGTCTCTCGACCAACGTGATCGACGGCACGTTCCTGCACGTGTCGTCGTGGTACGACAACGAGATGGGCTACTCAGCGCGCTGCGTCGATCTGCTCGCGTATATCGCGGGCAAGTGAGCAAGCGCAGCCTGCGCAACCTGCCGCCGGCGGCTCTGGACGGTCAGCGCGCGCTGGTCCGCGTGGACTTCAACGTCCCGCTCAGAGACGGTGCGGTGGTCGACGAGAGGCGCATCCGCGCCGCCGTCTCCACCATCCGTTACCTGCGTGAGAAGGGCGCGCGCGTCGTCCTGTTGTCGCACCTGGGCCGCCCCAAGGGCCCGGACCCGAAGGCCTCGCTCAAGCAGATCCTGCGCGACGTCGAGCGTATCCTCGGCACGCCCGTGGAATTCATTCCGGACCCCGCCACGGGCGTCGCGGCCACGCGCCGCCTGCCGCGGGGCGGCGTGGCGCTCGTCGAGAACACCCGCTTCTGGCCCGGCGAGGAAGCGAACGACCCCGCGTTCGCGCAGCTGCTCGCCGCGCTGGGGGATTTCTACATTGATGACGCGTTCGGCGCCGCGCACCGGGCGCACGCCTCCACGGAAGCCGTCGCCCGGTTGCTCCGGCCGGCGGTCAGTGGCTTTCTCATGGAGAAGGAGTTGCGCTACCTCGGCGACGCGCTCGAGCACGCCAAGCGACCGTTCGTCGCCGTACTCGGCGGCGCCAAGATCTCGGGCAAGATCGACGTGATCCACGCCCTGCTCCCCAAGGTCGACGAGATCCTCGTGGGCGGCGCCATGGCGAACACGTTCTTCCTCGCGCTCGGATTCCAGGTCGGCGGCTCCCTGGTCGAGCGCGACAAGGAAGACCTCGCCAAGGAGCTCATCGCCCAAGCCGGCGCCAAGCTCGTCCTCCCGCGCGGCGCGGTGGTGGCGCCGAGCCTGGCCCGCGGCGCCGAGCGCCGGGAAGTGCCGAGCGATCAGATTCCCGCCGACTGCGCCGCGTTCGACATCGACCGCGCCACGCGACTCGATTTCCGCTCGCACATCGTGCAGGCGAAAACAGTCTTCTGGAACGGTCCAATGGGTGTGTTCGAGACTCCCCCGTTCGACGAGGGTACGCGTGCGATCGCCGAGGCCATGATCGAGGCGGGGAAGCGCGGAGCGACCACGGTCGTCGGCGGCGGCGATTCGGCGGCGGCGGTGGCCGGGCTCGAGGACAAGCTCACGCACGTCTCCACCGGCGGCGGGGCCGCGCTCGAGCTCCTGGAAGGAAAGACGCTCCCCGGGGTCGCCGCCCTCGAGGATGCGTGAGGCGGCTGCTCTTCGCGGCCAACTGGAAAATGCACCTCGGCCCGGAGGAGGCCCGGGCCTATCTCAAGGCCTTTCGCTCCCGTTACAACCGCCGCGAGGACCGGGACGTGTGGTTCTTTCCCCCGGCCGTCTCGATCGAGGCCGCGGCCCAGGCCACGCGCGAGCGCGCCGATCTCCAGGTCGGCGTGCAGGACATCTATTGGGAGCCGAAGGGCGCGTATACCGGGGCGGTCTCGGCGCCGCTCGCGCTCCAGGCCGGGGCCCGCGCCACGTTGATCGGGCATTCCGAGCGTCGCCACGTGTTTGGCGAGACCGACGCGGACACCCGACGCAAGGTCGCGGCGGCGCTGGCGGCCGGGCTGGTGCCGATCTTGTGCGTGGGAGAAACGCTCGTCGAACGGGACGCGGGACACACCCTCACGGTCGTGATGCGCCAGCTCGCCGCCGCGATCGGCGGGACGGAGGGCACACCGTTGTCGCGCCTGGTGGTCGCATACGAGCCGGTGTGGGCGATCGGAACGGGCCGTAACGCGACGCCGGCAGACGCCAGCGCCGTGCATCGCGAGATCCGCGCCTGGCTCGCCTCGCGCCTAGGGGGAGGAGCCGCTCAGCCCCGCGTCCTGTACGGTGGGAGCGTCAATCTGAAGAACTGCGCCGAGCTCTTGGCCGAGCCGGAGCTCGACGGCGTGCTGGTCGGCGGGGCGTCGCTCGATCCCGAAGGCTGGGCGCAACTTGTGCAGACCTCCGCCCCGTAGGTATTATCCCCGCCGATGTACAGCGCCCTGCTGTTTCTCCTCGCTCTCGACGCGCTCATCCTGATCGCCGCGGTCCTGCTGCAGGCGGGCCAGGGCGGGGGCCTGGCCTCGCTGGGCGGAGGTGCTGGCACCGAGCAGTTCATGGGAGGCCGTCAGGCCACCACCCTGCTCACGAAGATCACCTGGTGGTGCGCCGGCGTATTCCTCTTCATCTCGCTCATCCTCGCGGTACTGTCGTCCCGGAGCGCCTCACCGCGCTCGGTGCTCGAAGGCGGCGTTCCGGCCCCGGCTCCGGTGCAGCCGACGCCGCTGCCGCTCCCGACGAGCCCGGTGCAGCCGAGTACGCCGCCCCCCCCACCCTCCAACCAGAGCCGGCCGACCC
>QHUC01000156.1:6719-24883 GCA_003221045.1 Gemmatimonadota bacterium
CGCGAGCTCTCGGGCAAGCCGTCGAACTGGCGGGCCACCGGCACTCTGTCGGACTGGCTGGGCGCGGCGCACGTGCCGATCGTCGCCGATGTCGACACACGCCAGCTCACGCGGCACATCCGCTCGAAGGGGGCGATGCGTGGCGCGGTAGCCGCAGGCGAAGAGCCAAGTGATGCGGTGCGCGCGGCATTGGCCGCGAGCCCGTCGATGGACGGCCTCGACCTCGCGTCCGATGCGACGATCGGCGCTGAGTATGTCGAGGGCCCCGCCGACGCGCGCCGCCACATCGTCGCGTACGACTACGGCATGAAGCGAAACATCCTTCGGCTGTTCGTCCGCAACGGTTGTCGGGTCACCGTGGTGCCGGCCGCCACCTCCGCCGCGCGGATCCGTGAGCTCGCCCCGGACGGACTCTTCCTGTCGAACGGTCCCGGGGATCCTGCCGCGGTGGAATACGCCATCGCGACCCTGCGCGAGCTGGCCGACGGCTCGCTCCCGATCTTCGGGATCTGCCTCGGTCACCAACTGCTCGGCCTGGCGCTCGGGGGGGACACGGTCAAGCTGCCCTACGGCCACCGGGGCGGGAACCACCCCGTCCGGGATCTCGCGACAGGTCAAGTACTTATAACGTCACAGAACCATGGCTTCGCCGTCCGTGGGGACACGGGTGGCGTTCCGGGCGCCACGGCGCTCGAGGTCACCCACCTTAACCTGAACGACCACACGGTTGAAGGCGTCAGGCATCGCGAATACCCGATCTTCGCTGTGCAATACCATCCCGAGGCTTCGCCGGGACCGCACGACGCTCAGGGCCACTTCGAACAATTTCTCCAAGCTCTTGACACACAATAGGTAAGCCCGTATGTTGGCCCCTCGTCTTGACAGCCCTTGGGCCCTTCAAGGGGGACGGATGACGAAGGCCGACCTCGTCGAAAAGGTCACCGCACAAATCGCTCGCACCGCCGGTCCCCTGATTTCCAAAAAGGACTGCGCCCGCGTCGTGGATTCATTTCTCGACGCAGTCAAGGCCGCACTCGCAGAGCAGCATAACATTGAAATTCGCGGATTTGGCACGTTCAAGATCCGTCAGCGCAAGACTCGGATGGCGCGCAATCCGCGCACGGGCGACCCAGTCGAAGTCGCGGCGCGTCCGGTGCCTGTCTTCAAGCCCAGCAAGGAGTTGCGGGCGATGGTGGCCGAGGCGAGCGAGCGCGTCACGCCCTGAACGAATGCCCAAGCCATTGCCGTTTCGAGCGGCCCGGACTAACCGTCTGGGCCGCTTCGTTTTGCGCGGGGTAGTCACAGCATCCACTTCGATCCCGGAGTCGCTCGTGCGTCACGCGCTCATGTTGCTCATCGCCGTCCCGCTGTCTGCCGCCGCCCCCGCCCCCGCTCCCGCTCCCGCTCCCGCCCAAACCGCACCGGTCAAGTATGAGGTCTCCGTGCCGGCACCGGCGACCCGGTTGTTTCACGTGCGCGCCGAATTTCCCACGCGCGGTAAGGACACGTTGTACGTGTCGCTACCGGCCTGGAGTCCTGGCAACTACGAGATCCAGAACTACGCGCGATACGTACGGCACTTCGCGGCGAAAGCCACGGGCGGGCAGCCGCTTTTCTGGGATCGCGCGGACAAGGACACATGGCGCGTCACCACCGGGAAGAGCGACCGCGTGAGCGTCGAGTTCGACTATCTCGCGGACACGATCGATCTCTCCATGGCGCGGATCGTGGGAGACTTCGCGCAATTTCTCGGGACCAACTTGTTTCTGTACGAGGAAGGCCAGCTCGATCGACCGGCCGAAGTTCTGTTCGCACTTCCGCCCGGGTGGCAGGTCACGACGGCGCTCAAGCCATCGGCGGCGGGTCCGTACGTCGCGTCCAACTATCACGAGCTGGCCGACGCGGAGACGTTCCTGGGTCGGTACATGGTCGACTCGTTGGCCGTGGACGGGAAGTGGCTCCGGATCGCCGTGTGGCCCGCAGACGCGTACACCGCCGGCGTCCAGCGCAACATGCGCGCCGATCTCGAGAAGATCGCGAAGACCGAGAACGCGCTGTTCGGTGGCTCGCCGTACGACGCCTATACCGTGTTCTTCAATGTGATCCGCGAGCCGATCAACTTTGGCGGCGGGCTGGAGCACAGCGCGTCGCAGTTCGACATCATGCCGCAGGGCGCCTTCGCGGACGCCGCCGGCAACTTCGGCGACTTCATGATTCCGCTCATGTCCCACGAGTACTTCCATCTCTTCAACGTGAAGCGGATCCGGCCCGCGGAGATGTGGCCGTACAACTACCACGCGGAACAGTTTACGCCGCTCCTCTGGTGGTCGGAGGGCGTGACCGACTACTACGCCGACCTCACGAACATCCGCTCCGGCCTGTGGACCACCGAGCAATTCCTCGCCAACACCGGACAGGACATGCAGCAGGTCGAGTCCGCCCCGGAGCCCTGGAGCGAAGAGGACGGCAGCGTTGCCACGTGGATCAACGAAGTCTTCGTGAACAGCTCCCAGTTGTACTACCCGAAGGGCGCGCTCACCGGCATGCTGCTCGACGTCTCGATCCGCGATGCGACCGACAACAAGAAGAGCCTGGACGACGTGATGCGGGCGTTGTATACCCGCTTCTATCAGAAGCAGAAGGGCTTCACCACCGCCGACCTGTTGAGCCTCTTGCGTGAGGCCGGGATGCCGGACGTGGAGGGGTTCTATCAGCGCTACATCAACGGACGTGAGCCGCTGCCGTACGAGTCCGTGTTCGCGAAGGCGGGTATCGTCGTGACGCGCCAGGGCGTGTCCAACCCGTTCCTGGGCGTGAACGCGCAACCGGGCGACGGGGGCAAACTCGTGGTGCAAGGCGTGGTGCCCGGGAGCGCGGCGGAGGCGGCGGGGCTCGAATCGGGGGACGTGCTGCTCAAGGTGGGCGACATCGACACGCGTCCCGATCAGGATTGGGGGGGACCGTTCCGCGATCGCTACCGCGGCAAGGCGGGTGCGCCGCTCGCCATTGCCATCACCCGGGAGGGCAAGCCGATGACCCTCAACACGGAGGTGCGGGAGCGCACGGCGGTGTCGTTTACGCTCGCGCCGGCCGCTTCGCCGAGCGCGAAACAGGCGAGGATCTGGCATGGGCTCGCGAGCGGTACCACCGGAAGCTGACGCCGGCTAATTTGGAGTCATCATGGGAGCCATGTCGGCCACGGTGCGGGTGCGCTTCTTCGCGCGGTACGCGGAGCTGGTTGGGCGCACCGAGGTCCAGGTCTCGGTCGAGCTCCCGGCGACGGTGAGTGACGTCGTGCGACGCGTGCGGACGGAGCTCCCTGGCGCCGGGGCAATCCCCGAGCGACCGCTGGCGGCGGTCAACCTGAAGCAGAGCAAGCTCGACGCGCGCGTCGAGGACGGAGACGAAGTGGCGTTTCTGCCCCCCATTGCCGGCGGCTGATGACGTACCTCACCCGCGATCCGCTCTCCATCGACCAGCTCCTCGCCCAGGTGTCGTCGCGGGCGTGCGGTGGCACGTGCGTTTTCCTCGGCACCGTGCGCGACGGCGCCGAGGAAGACGGGGTCACAGCGATCGAATACTCGGCGTACGAGGAGATGGTCGAGGCCGAGTTCGGCCAGCTCGTGGCCCATGCCGCCGAGCGGTGGCCCGACGCGCGGATCGCCGTCCGGCACCGGCTGGGCACCATTCCCACCGGCGAGGCGAGCATCGGGATCGCGGCCGCGGCCCCGCACCGGGCGGAGGCGTTCGACGCGTGTCGCTTCGTAATCGAGGAAGTGAAGCGCCGCATTCCCGTGTGGAAGAAGGAGCTGCGCCTGGATGGCACCGAAGTCTGGGTCGACCCGTCCGGCCGCCCCACGAGCAAGCCATCACATGTCTGAGCCGATCCGAGACGCCCTCGGGCGCCCGCTCGAGAGCCTGCGCATCTCCGTCACCGATCGCTGCAACCTGCGGTGCCGCTACTGCATGCCCGAGGACGAGTACGTGTGGCTCCCGCGGGCGTCGATCCTCGCGTTCGAGGAGATCGCACGGCTGGTCGGTGTGTTCGCCGGGGTGGGCGTGCACAAAGTGCGGCTGACGGGGGGCGAGCCGCTCTTGCGGCACGACTTGCCGACCCTGGTCGCGATGATCGCGCGCGACGCGCGCATCACCGACCTCGCGATGACCACGAACGGCCTCCTGCTCGCCAAGCAAGCGACCGCCTTGCGCGCCGCGGGGCTCTCCCGCGTAACGGTGAGCCTCGACACGCTGCGTCCCGAACGGATGCTCGCGTTCGCCAAGAGCCCGCGGCACGCGGACGTGCTCGAGGGCATCGCCGCCGCGCGGCAGGTCGGGTTCGGAAGGCTCAAGCTCAACTCGGTGGTGATCCGCGGGTTCAACGACGACGAGCTGGTCGATCTGATCGAGTTCGGGCGCGCGCACGACGCGGAAGTCCGCTTCATCGAGTACATGGACGTCGGCGGCGCGACCCGCTGGTCCATGGATCAGGGCGTGTCGCAGCGCGACATGCTCGAGACTCTCGGGCGGCGCTATGGCGCGATTCAGCCGTTGTCCGACGATTCCCATTCGCCCGCGGAGCGGTTCCGGCTGCCCGATGGAACCACCTTTGGGATCATCGCCTCCACCACCGCTCCGTTCTGTCGCTCGTGCGACCGCAGCCGCGTGACGGCGGACGGGACCTGGCTGCTCTGTCTCTACGCCGAGCGGGGCACGGACCTGCGGGACCCGCTACGCCGTGGAGCGACCGACGACGAGCTGGCGGCCATTCTCCGGGAGGGGTGGCAGGGTCGACGGGACCGTGGCGCGGAGGACCGCCTGGGCGTAGCGGAGCGGGGCGCGCTGTACCGCCTCGAGTCTCTGCGGGCGGATCCCCATCGAGAGATGCACACCCGAGGAGGGTGATCTCTCCCGCTGACCCTCTCTCCACGTACCTTTAGCCCGCCATGATCGAAAAAATCACCGTCGTGGGCGCCGGCAACGTGGGCGCGACCGCGGCGCAGCGCATTGCCGAAAAAGCGCTGGCGCGCACGGTCGTGCTCGTGGACGTCATCGAGGGCGTGCCGCAGGGCAAGGCGCTCGACCAATGGGAATCCGCACCGATCGAAGGGTTCGACACGCACGTCGTCGGCGCGAACGATTACATCCCCGCCGCGGGCAGCGAGATCGTCGTGGTGACGGCGGGCATCGCGCGCAAGCCGGGCATGAGCCGCGACGATCTGGTCCGCACGAACGCGGACATCGTGAAGCAGGTCTCGCAGCAGATCAAGCAGCATTGCCCCAAGGCCATCGTCCTCGTCGTCTCGAACCCGCTCGACGTGATGTGTTGGGTGACGAAACAGGTCACCGGGTTCCCCCGCGAGCGCGTGATCGGGATGGCCGGGGTGCTCGACACCGCGCGGTATCGCGCGTTCCTGGCGGAGGCGCTCGACGTGTCGGTCGAGGACATTCAGGCGATGGTCCTGGGAGGACACGGCGACACGATGGTGCCGCTGATCTCGTACACGACCGTTTCTGGAATTCCCGTGACCCAGCTGCTCGATAAGCCGGCCCTCGACAAGATCGTCGAGCGCACGCGCAACGGCGGCGCCGAAATCGTGACCTTCCTGAAGACCGGCTCGGCCTACTACGCGCCGTCCGCGGCCGTCACCGAGATGGCCGAAGCGATCGTGCGCGACAAAAAGCGCATCCTACCGTGCGCCGCTTGGGTGCAGGGGGAGTACGGCATTTCAGGTGTGTATCTCGGCGTGCCGTGCAAGCTGGGGCGGGGTGGGCTGGAACGGATTTTGGAAGTAAAGCTGTCGGGCGATGAGCAGGCGGCGCTCAACAAATCGGCGGCGGCGGTACAGGAGACGATGGCGGCCGTCAGTCTCAAGCCGTAAGCCGCAAGCCACAGCCGCTACACATCCCCCCCGTTCGCCTTTACGGCTTGCGGCTTGGGCCTTGCGACTGCCTTCAAGTAGTCCCGGTTCAATCGGGCGATAAAGTCGATCGAGATTTCCTTCGGACACGCCGCCATGCACTCGCCGTGATTCGTGCACGCCCCAAAGCCTTCCGCGTCCATCTGCGCGACCATGCTCACGACCCGCGTGGCGCGCTCCGGCTGGCCCTGGGGGAGAAGCCCGAGATGCGACACTTTAGCCGCGACGAACAGCATCGCCGAGGCGTTGGGGCAGGCAGCCACGCAGGCACCGCATCCGATGCATGCCGCCGCGTCCATCGCGAGATCGGCGTCCCGCTTCGGCACCAGCGTCGAGTTCGCTTCGGGGGCGCTGCCGGTGCGCGCCGTAATGAACCCGCCCGCCGCGATCACGCGGTCGAACGCGCTTCGATCCACCACGAGGTCCTTCACCACGGGAAAGGCCCGGGCCCGCCACGGCTCGAGCCAGAGCGCCGCGCCGTCCGGGAACGTCCGCATATGCAGCTGGCACGTCGTGGTGGCGTGCTGCGGCCCGTGGGGTCGGCCGTTGATCACCATCCCGCAGGCCCCGCAGATCCCTTCCCGACAGTCGTGATCGAACGCGATCGGCTCCTCTTGGCGCCCGAGGAGCTGTTGGTTCAGCACGTCGAGCATCTCGAGAAACGACATGTCGGGGCTCACGTCGGTCACGTCGTACCGCACGAACCGGCCGGCGTCCCGGGGACCCGATTGGCGCCAGACATGAAGCGTGAGTCGCATCAGACGTAGCTCCGCTGGGCGGGGTGGACTACCTCGAACTCCAGTGGCTCCTTGTTCAGGACGGGCGCCTTTCCCGCGCCGGCGTACTCCCACGCCGCGACGTAGCCGAACCGCGCGTCGTCGCGCTTCGCCTCGCCCTCGGGCGTCTGGAACTCCTCGCGGAAGTGGGAACCGCACGACTCCTCACGGTGCAGGGCGTCGCGGCACATCAGCTCGGCGAGCTCGAAGAAGTCGGCCACGCGGCCGGCGTGCTCGAGCGTCTGGTTGAACTCCTCCCCCTTGCCGCCGACGTACACGTCACGAGCAAACCGTTCCCCGAGCGCCGCGATTTTCTGGAGAGTCTCCTTCAGGCCCTGAGCGTTGCGAGACATGCCGCACTTGTCCCACATCAACCGGCCCAGCTCGCGGTGGAAGGCGTCAGGGGTGGTCCGACCCCGGGCGGCGAGGAGCCGCTCGACCCGCTCGCTCACCTCGCGCTCGACCTGCCGGAACGCCGTGTGGTCGGTCCCGACCTGGCCGAGCTTGACCTGTGCCAGATAGTCGCCGATGGTGTACGGGAGGATGAAATACCCGTCGGCGAGGCCCTGCATGAGGGCGCTCGCCCCCAGCCGGTTGGCGCCGTGGTCGGAAAAGTTCGCTTCACCGATCGCGTACAACCCGTCGATGGTCGTCATCAGGTTGTAGTCCACCCACAACCCGCCCATGGTGTAGTGCGGCGCGGGGTAGATCCGCATCGGCACGTCGAAGGGGTTCTCCGCCGTGATGCGCTCGTACATCTCGAAGAGATTCCCGTAGCGCTCGGCGATGACGTGGCGGCCCAGGCGGGCGATGGCGTCCGCGAAGTCCAGGTACACCCCGTAGCCGCCCGGACCGACGCCGCGCCCCTCGTCGCACACCTCCTTGACGCGGCGAGACGCAACGTCGCGCGGCACGAGATTCCCGTAGCTCGGATATAGCCGCTCCAGGAAATAGTCACGCTCGCTCTCCTGGATCTCGCGCGGTGGGCGCGCGTCGCCCTTCCGTTTCGGAACCCAGATGCGGCCGTCGTTGCGGAGCGACTCGCTCATCAACGTCAGCTTCGACTGGTGGTGGCCGGTCTGAGGGATGCAGGTGGGGTGGATCTGCGTAAAGCACGGATTCGCGAACGCCGCGCCCCGGCGGTGTGCGCGCCAGATGGCCGTGACGTTGCAACCCTTCGCGTTGGTGGACAGGTAGTACACGTTCGAGTACCCGCCGGTCGCGAGCACCACCGCATCCCCCGCGCTCGATCCCACAGCGCCGCTCACCAGGTCGCGCACCACGATCCCCCGGGCCCGGCCATCCACCACGACGAGGTCCAACATCTCGGTGCGCGGGTACATCCTGACCTTGCCCGCCCCGACCTGCCGCTCGAGCGCCTGGTAGGCGCCGAGCAACAGCTGTTGCCCTGTCTGGCCGCGCGCGTAAAACGTGCGTGCGACCTGGACACCGCCGAAGGAGCGATTCGCGAGCAGGCCGCCGTACTCGCGGGCGAACGGCACGCCCTGCGCGGTGCACTGATCGATGATTCGCAGGCTCGTCTCCGCCAGGCGATACACGTTGACCTCGCGGGACCGGAAGTCACCGCCCTTGATCGTGTCGTAAAACAGGCGGAACACCGAGTCGCCGTCGTTTTGGTAGTTCTTGGCTGCGTTGATCCCGCCCTGGGCGGCGATCGAGTGCGCCCGGCGCGGCGAGTCCTGGAAGCAGAAGCACGAGACCGTGTACCCGAGCTCGGCGAGCGAGGCCGCGGCCGACGCGCCGGCGAGCCCCGAGCCCACGACGATGATATGATGCTTGAGCTTGTTCGTCGGGCTCACGAGCCGGATGTCGGAACGGTAACGCTCCCACTTGTCGGCGAGCGGGCCGGCCGGAGCCTTCGAACGCAGCTCCATCAGCGCACCGTGCCGGTGAGGACCGCGACCGGGATCGCGACATATCCTGCGGTGATGAGCACGGCGATTGCGGCCGCGATGCCGCGGCGCCACCGAAACGTCGGAGGCCGGTTGAGCCCCAGAGTCTGGAACGCGCTCCACAGACCGTGGTCGATGTGGAGGCCGACGACGATCACGGCGGCGATGTACACGGCCGACACCGGCCAACGCTCGAAGCTCGCGACCAGGTTGTGATAGACGTCCCCCGGAACGAAGCTCGGGTTTACGGCACCGAACGTGAGATCGAGCAAGTGATAGATGACGTAGAGAAAGATGATGACGCCACCCCAGCGCATGGTGCGGGCCGCGTAGGTCGTCTCCGTCCGCGTGAGTGCGTGGTAGCCGATCGGCCGAGCCGCCCAGCTCGCCCGGGTCACGGCGATCGCTGCCCAGATATGCAGGAGCACCGAGACAAGCAGGACGGCACGGACAGCCCAGAGCAGCTGGCCCCGAGCCAGGAAGGGCGCCCCCACCGTGCGCAGGCCTTCGGCGTACGCGTTGAAGTCCGCGGGGCCCTCGAACACCTTGAGATTGCCGGCGAGGTGCCCCACGACAAACAGGAAGAGGATCACGCCGGTGACGGCCATGATCACCTTCTTCCCGACGAGCGAGCGAACGAAGCCCGAGCGGGTGGGGGTCGCGACGGTGGGCGAGGTGGGGGCAGTGGGAGGGGTGGGGGGGGTCATGGAACGGTCGGATGATACGTACTCCCCGGCGGCTGAGGCAAGCGGAGGCGCTGGCGACGCTATCTTTACCGAGTGTGCTCTCCGGCTCACCTAACCGAAGGGGGTCTACGCCAATGGCCATACAATCGTCCTTGATCGTGTCCACGACCTTCGACGTTGAGGGCCGCCGCGTGCGCGAATACAAGGGGGTCGTTCGCGGAATCACTGTCCGCGCACCCACGATCTCGCAGGGCATTCTCGGCGGCCTGAAGAGCATCATCGGAGGTCAGATCGGCGCGTACACAGAGATGTGCGAGCAAGCGCGGACCACGGCCTACAACTTGATGATCGAGCACGCCAGACAGGTCGGGGCGAACGCCGTGCTCGGCGTCGCGTTCGACGCGTCGGAAGTCGCGAGCAAGGCCTCGGCCACGGAGGTGCTTTGTTATGGCACCGCCGTCGTGCTCGACTAGCCCCGGAGGCAAGTGCCGTGACGGACGTCCGCACGGCCACCCGGCCTGAGACCGACCCCCGCGAGGACGTCCGTGTGGCGGCGCGCGCGCCCGCCGCGCGTCCGAAGGTCGTCATCGTCGGTGCGGGGTTCGGTGGACTGCGCGCGGCGCGCGCGCTGCGCAAAGCACCGGTGGACGTCGTGCTCGTGCTGCCAAGCGGTTGATCACCACAGACGGCCCGATCGAGTACGACTTTCTGATCCTCGCTGTGGGTGGAGAGACGAACTACTTCGGCCTTGCGGGTGTGCCGGAGCATGGCTTCGGCCTGAAGGACATTCCCGAGGCCATCCGCATCCGGAACCACGTGCTGCGGGCGTTCGAGCGCGCGACGCTCGAGCCCGACCCCGAGCGTCGTCGGGCCGAGCTCACGTTTGTGGTCGTGGGCGGAGGCCCGACCGGGGTCGAAATGGCCGGCGCCCTCTCCGAGCTCATCCGGCTCGTCTTGGTGAAGGACTATCCGCGGCTCAACATCAAGGACGTCCGCGTGCTGCTCGTCGAGGCGACCGATCGCCTGCTCGGCCCGATGCCCGCGAGGTTGCGTGATGCGGCGGCAGAGACCCTCTGGCGCAAGCACGTGGACGTCCGCTTCGGCGCGACGGTCGCGGATTATGATGGCAGTCGCGTGGTGTTGAAGAGCGGGGAGATCATACCGGCGGGCACGCTCATCTGGGCGGCGGGCGTCCAGGCCGTCCGCCTCACATCGCGGCTCGGTTTACCGACCGCCCGTCAGGGTCGGATCCCCGTGAGTGAGACGCTCGAAGTCTCGGGGCACGACGGCGTCTACGTCATCGGCGACGCCGCCTATCTCGAGGCGGGCGGTGAGCCGTTGCCGATGATGGCGCCGGTGGCCATCCAGATGGCGGAGACCGCGGCGCAGAACATCCGTCGTCGCCTCGCCGGCGAGACGCCCAGCCCGTTCCGTTACCGCGATCCGGGGTCGCTCGCGACGATCGGCCGGAATGCCGCCGTCGCCTACATCCGGGGGATCGGGTTCACCGGGTTCCCCGCATGGGTGGTGTGGTTGGTGGTCCACATCATCCAGCTCATCGGGTTCCGGAACAAGCTGTTCGTGCTGTTGAACTGGGCGTGGGATTACTTCTTCTAGGCACCAGCGTCGTTGCAACGCGGGTAGCCAATGATCGAAGAACCGGTTCTCGAGCGCCGCCATCTCGATGCCGCAGTGCGGGCACACCGGACCCCGCGGCAACAGCAGGTAGGTGACCGCGGCGACGATCGCGACCCGCATCGCCACCGTGACGAGCAGGACTACCACGACCAGCATACTTCATGATACCGCCCGGCCATCCGCTGGGCCAGCATCACCCTCCCCGTCCACCTCCCGCCGCACTCACGAACTCAAGGATCCTTCGCTCCAGCTCGGCGAGCTCCACGGGCTTGACGAGCACGCGCTCCCGGGGCACGGGCGTATTCCCCGGCTCCGCGAGCTGGGAGATGTCGCCGGACAGGAACAGCACGCGTGCCGCGAGCTCCGGCCGCTCCTCCTCCAGCTGCGCAAAAAGCTCGATGCCCCCCATGCGAGGCATCCGCAGGTCGGCGAGAATGACGTCCGCGGACCGCTCGCGCAGCACGGTGAGGGCCTCCATGCCGTCACTCGCCATGTCGACTTGGGCGCCCTTGCGCGTGAGGTACCGCATCATCGGCCGGCGTACGGGCTCCTCGTCGTCGACGATGAGCACGCGCACGCCCCTGAGCGACGGCACCGCCCGGGGCGCGCCGCCTGGCCGCGCCTCGGCCGCCGTGGCCCGTGGGCTCGGGGGGGGGGCCGCGGGGGCCGCGGGGGCCGCGGGGGCCGCGGGGGCCGCGGGGGCCGCGACCGCCGCCTCGGCGACCGGCAGGGAGAGCACGAATCGAGCGCCCGTTCCGGACGAAGGAACAAGGGCGAGCTCGCCGCCCGCCTCGCGAGCGATCTGGCGCGAGATGTAGAGGCCGAGGCCGGTGCCACGGCGGCCCTTGGTGGTGGCGAATGGCCGGAACAATCGCGTCGCGATTTCGGGGGCCACGCCCTTCCCGTTGTCGGCGACCGCCACCGACACCCGCCGGTCCGCCACCCACGTGTCCACGGTGAGCTGCCGCGGCGGCTTCACGGCCCGCAGCGCGTCGATCGCGTTGAAGAGCAGATTGACCACCACTTGCTCGAGCTTGATGGCGTCGCCCTCCACCGCGGGCAGGTTTGGGTCGAGCCGACCGCCCGCCACGATCTCGTCGACACCGAAACGGAAGGACACGAGGTCGAGCGCGCCGCGGACGACGTCGTTCAGATTGACCCGGGTGACTTCGCGCTCCGTCGCCCGTACGAACCGCAGCAGCCCTCGCAAGAGCTTGGTGGCACGCCGTGCCTGCCTCAGGATCTGGGCCATTTCGCTCCGCTGCTCACCCTGAAGACCCGCGTCGGCAAGACGGTTTTCCGCGTGCGCCGCGATCGCCATGAGTGGGTTATTCACCTCGTGCCCGACCCCGGCGAGCAGCTCGCCGGCGGCCGCAAAGCGCCCTTGCTCCTCGGCTCGGTCCCGCAACACCCGAGTCATCATGTTGAAATGCTCGGCCAGCCGGCCGATTTCGTCCGCGCCAAGGGTCGGGACGGCAACCGTCAAGTCTCCGTCGGCGACGCGCGCCAGGCCGGTTTCGAGTGCGTGCAGCGGCTGCGACAGGCGGCGCCGCAGGACGAGCACCAGGAGGGGGATCCAGAGAACGCCCACCACGACCCACAGCACCGTGTCACGGCGCACTTCGCTCGCCGCCGCCTGCAAGACGCGCTGGCGTTCCAGCAGGTAGGCGCGCGCGACTCTTCCGGCATCGGCCATGCGATCGTCCACCGCCTTGGCGAGATCTTCGACGGTCCGGAGCCGCGCAGTGGCGTCCGCCCGGCGCCCCCGCTCGATCCCGCTCACGAAGTCCGCCAGCGCGCTCCCGGTCCTGCCCATCGCGCCGTCCACGCGCACGAGCTGGGCGCGCAAGGCTTCCGGGATGGGCGCGTTTGCCGCCAGCTCCATCGGGGTCTGCCCGATGGTCAGTAACCGACGGACGAGCGCGAGGGAATCGGCCGGTCGAGATGCGCGGCGCCCGAGGACCCGGACGATATCGAGGACCTGATCGAGCGCACTGTCGCGCCGGGCCAGGTTCTCACCCGCCATGGTGATCGTTTCGGTGGCGGCGCCCAGCGCGAGGGCGGGCCGGCTGACGCGAAAGTACAGGTACAGGGGAAGTGCCGCGGCATATACGCCCGCCGCGAGTGCGACGGCGAGCAGCGTAGCGCGCAAGCTGAGTGCGCGCCCGGCAGATAGAGGCGCCATGATCTTCAACGCGAGCGCGCTCGCAAGCGTAGCGATAACGTATCCGCTAACATAACGCTCCCTCGATCTTCACACTCGCCCGGATCGGCCCTCGTGCAAACCTTCATCGTACTCGCGGTGCTGGTCTGCGCCCGCGCCCTTCCCGCGGCAGCGCAGGACAGCTTCGAGCAGCGCCTCCTCGCGGTCCCCGACACGGCGAGTGCGCGCCTCATGACCTACGATTTGACGCGCGTGCCACACGTCGCCGGCACACCGGCGCAAGCGGCAACGCGCGACTATGTGATCGACAAGGTCCGGGCCTGGGGCCTGGAGGCCTGGAGGCCTGGACCAAGGAGTATACGGTTTATATCCCGCACCCCGACAGCATCGCCGCCTGGGTGATCCTGCCCCCGCCGCCGACGTCGGGTTCGAGGGTCCGGGCGGCGTGTATCACTCCATGTACGATTCCTACCACTGGATGACGACGTTCGGCGATCCCGGCTACCGGTCGCACCAGGCCACGGGGCGCCTCGTCGCCCTCATCGCGGCGCGGCTGGCGAACGCCGATGTGTTGCCTCTCGACTATGAAGCGTTCGGCACGGAGCTGACGAGGCTCGTGGCACAGCTCGACTCGGGAATCGCCAAGCGGGGTTGGAACATGCCCACCACCGGGCTACGGGACGCGCTGGCACGGTTTACCGCCTCCGCCCGAGTGTTCGCCGCGGCGCGTGACAGCGCGCGCGCGCCCGACGCGTCACGCCTCCGCGCCGTGAACGCGGCGCTCATGCGAGTGGAGCGCCGCCTTACCCGCCGGCAGGGCCTCGTGAGCCGGCCCTGGTACACGAGCCTCCAATTCGCTTCGGATGTCGACAACGGATACGCGACGATGGCGTTCCCCTCTGTGAACGAGGCGATCCGCCACGCGGACGCGGCGACAGCCGAACGGGAGCTCGCCGATCTCGTCGGCCGCGTGGACGACGCCCGGGGCGCGCTCGACCAGGCCGCGGCCGCGGCGCTGACTGGCGAGGGCGCGCCCGACCGGCCACATTTGGTCGCGCCCCCCCCGACGGCGAAAGGGTCCGCATGGCTGGCGATACGGGTGAGAGAATCAAGATCGTCATCGGGTACGCCATATGGGCCACCTTGTGCGCCGCGGCGGCCGGGATCGCCGTGTCTTTCATTCACACGGCATTCTTCAGCTACCACGCCGGCCGGCACGAGTTCTGGCGGGTCCTGTTCGACGACGTGGTCGCGACGCTCGGCATCGCGGCCGGGCAGGGGGCGGTAGCTCTCCTCAGCGGCAGCATTCTAGCGCAGCTGGGCCGCTCGTTGCGGGCCACGGTCCTGCTGGGGTTGCTGGTCGGCCTGTTCGACTTCGTGATGAACTTCCTGCAGATGGCCGTGCCCCGCACGGAGCTCGGCTGGGTGCCCGATCTCGTCATCCTTGCGGTGGCCACGCTCGCGATCACCGTCTTCGGCTCGCGCCGGCCAGCTGCGGTGCCCCCCGCCCGACCCTCGTGAGCGACGAGCAGCGCGAGGCGCTGCACCGCCTCGAACGGCGGGTCGAGGTCCTGGAGCAGATGATGCGGCGCCTGCTCGCACCTGGCGCCGCGCCAGAGCCCATCGCAACCCTTCCGGAGCCGCGCCCGGCGACGCCACCGCCTCCTCCACGCATCACGCCGGTCACGTCTTCTGCGGTGGCCGGTCCACCAATCGTTTCGCGCTCTGCGGGGGAAGCGCCCGATCTCGAGCAGTGGTTCGGTCAACGCGGTCTCCTCGTGGTGGGCGTGCTCGCTCTGCTCGCCGCGATCGGATTCTTCCTCAAGTACGCGATCGATCGCGGGTGGATCGCACCGATCGTACGGTCGCTCCTCGCGATCGGAGCGGGCGTGGCCGTGGGCGTGTGGGGCGAGGCCCGGATCCGCGGCGGCCTGCGCCGGTACGGCGCCGCCATGATCGGTGCGGGCGGCGGGCTCGCGTACCTCGGCCTGTGGGCGGCCGCCGGGCCATACGGGCTGATCGAGCGGCGCCTGGGCGTCTTACTGCTGGCGGCATGTACCGTGGTGGTCATCCTGCTGGCGCTGCGGCATGAGGTGGAAGGGCTCGCCATCTGGGCGTTGGCGGGCGCTTATCTCGCCCCGATTCTGCTGGCACCCCCCACGCCGAACCCCGAGGCGTTCCTCGGCTACCTCGAGGTCATCGGTCTGGGGGCGGGCCTGCTGGCCTACACCATGAAGTGGCGCCGCACGTTCGACCTCGCGCTGGCCGGGTACTTTCTCTTGGCCGCTGCCGGCGCGGGCCGGGCGCTGGCCAGTCCGCTCGGTTGCTGGTTCCTTGCTGCCGGGGCGCTGCTGACGTTGCACGTGACCCGGCGGCACGCCTGGCCCGAGGCACGCGTCGCCATGGTTGCGCTCGCCTGGATCCTGCTGGGTGTGGCGCTCGCCGACTTGCACGGCCAGGAGCCCCGCGTCTGGCTCGCGCTAGCGTCTGCCGGCGCGGTCACCGGTCTCCTCTGGTGGCAGCAGCTCGAGCAGCCGCTGCGGGCCGGCGAGGAAGCCGTGCTGTTCGTCCTCAATCCGTTCGTGCTGATCGCGCTCGCGGCGCTCGCTGGTCCGCGTGTGTTCATTCAGACGCCGGCCCTGCTGCCTGCATTACTCGCCGTCTTCTATCTGGGCCTGGGGTGGGTCCGCCCTACGGCGCCCCACGTCGTGATGGGATTCGCCCTCGCGGCCTTCGCGCTCGCCGTGCAGGCGGATGCCTCGGCGGTCGCCGCCGGGTGGACCGTGCTCGTGCTCGCGGCACTCGCCGTGGAGCAACGGGGCGGACGGCCAGGCGGTCGTATCGCAGCGCTGGCGCTCGCGGTCGTGACGTTTCCGTGGCTCTTCGGCGTGGCGCTCTGGGCCCGCGGGCCCGGGACGGCGGCGTTCACGGACGGCTGGGCAGTCGCGCTCTACGTCTACGTCGCCGGCCTGGCGCTCGCCGCCCGAGGGTGGGGGAAAGCCGGCCGAGGCGGCGAGCTGCTTTGGATCTTGTGCGGAGCAGCGGTGTTCGCGGGCGGTTCGATCGAGCTCCAGCGCTACTTCGCGCCACGGTCACCGCTCGCGGCCGACCTGGCGCTGAGCGTGTTCTGGCTCGTGTATGCGGGCGCGTTGGTGCAGCTCGGGTTCTCGCGCCAGCGCAAGGACGTGCGCTCGGCGGGGCTCGTGGTGGCGGCTGGAGCGGGGCTCAAGATCGTCCTCTACGATTTCTCCAACCTCCAGGCCCTGTACCGGATCGCGTCGTTTTTCGCCCTCGCGCTCATCGCGCTGGGTGTGGCGTACGTCTATAATAAAAAAGCAACGACGTGAAGCAACGTTTCACAGTTTAGGAAGCGTTATTCCCTGTTGAGCCTGGTATTTGCCTTTCTTGTCTTTATAGCTGACCTCACACTCATCGCCCTCGTCCGCCGTGAAGAAGAGGACCTGCGCGATTCCTTCGTTGGCATAGATGCGGGCGGGCAGGGGAGTGGTGTTGGAGATCTCGAGCGTGACGAAGCCCTCCCATTCGGGCTCGAACGGCGTCACGTTGGTGATGATGCCGCAACGCGCGTAGGTGCTCTTGCCGACGCACAGCGTCAGGACGTTGCGGGGGATACGGAAGTACTCGACGGAGCGCGCGAGGGCGAACGAATTCGGTGGCACGATGCAGACGTCGCCCGTGAACTCGACGAACGATTTGGGGTCGAACCGCTTCGGATCCACGATGGCCGACAGGGCGTTCGTGAAGATCCTGAACTCCGGCGCGACGCGCATGTCGTAGCCATAGGAGGAGAGGCCGTACGAGATGACGCCGGAGCGAACCTGGTTCTCGGCGAACGGCTCGATCATCGCGTGCTCGGTGGCCATGCGCCGAATCCAGCGGTCGGATTTGATGGACATGGGGCGCCAATATATCGGCAGCGTCTACACTTACGCTACTCGATTCGGTTGACAACCCTCGCATCCGCGAATACGTTTCGGCGAGGCAAGTGAATTTTTTCACGAACTCATGAACCAGCCCTATCTCTCCTTTCTCCTCCTCCTCGGCTTCGTCGCGTTCAACGCCGTCCTGTTGATCGGCCTGTCCCACCTGCTCGCACCGCGCCAGCCCACGGTGCTCAAGGACACGCCATACGAGAGCGGCATGCCACCCCTCGGGAACGCGCACGAGCGTTTCTCGGTCAAGTTCTACCTCGTGGCGATGCTGTTCATCGTGTTCGACATCGAGACGGTGTTCTTGATTCCCTGGGGCACGATCTTTTTGGGCAGCCCGCAGGGACCGAGCACCGGCTTCCTGCTGGTCGAGATGCTGGTCTTCATCCTGATTCTCGCGGTCGGATACGTCTACGTGTGGAAGCGCGGAGCCCTGGAATGGGACTGAATCCATGAAGCGGGTGATCGAGGCGAAAGAAGTCGCGGGTCAGAGTCCCAACTACCTGTTGGCCAAGGTCCAGGACCTGGTCGACTGGGCGGTGAATGCGTCCCGCGCCAACTCGCTGTGGCCGATGCCGTTCGGCACCGCGTGCTGCGCCATCGAATTCATGGCGACCGCCGCCAGCCGTTACGACTTCGCGCGCTTCGGGATGGAGCGCCAGGCGTTCTCGCCCCGGCAGGCCGACGTGCTCATCTGCGCCGGCCGCCTCCCGTTCAAGCTCGCCCCGGTGATCCGCCGGATCTACGATCAGATGCCACAGCCGAAGTGGGTCATCTCCATGGGGGCGTGCGCCTCGACCGGCGGGATCTTCGACAACTACGCGATGGTGCAGGGAATCGACACGATCGTCCCGGTGGACGTGTACGTCCCCGGGTGCCCGCCACGCCCCGAAGGGCTGTTGTACGGGGTGCTCCTCCTGCACAAGAAGATCAAGGGCGAGTCGTTGTTCGATGGCGTCCCGCGGCGGGAAGAACAACCGCTCGACGAGCGGGGGTTGCGACTCCCGCCCGAGACGATCGACGAGATCTCGGAGCCGTTCGGCAACTCCGTCCATCAGTTCCGCTCGGCGTGAATCCGTCCGTCGAGGCCCTCCGAGCGACCTTCGGCAGCGCGATCGG
>QHUC01000157.1 GCA_003221045.1 Gemmatimonadota bacterium
ATATCCGCGTCGATCTCTCTGAAAGCCGTGCGGTATGGAAAGCTGGGTGGCCGAGCTCGACCTGGGCCGACACGAAGCGGCGTGGGACGTGTTTCTCAACCGCTATCGGCGCCTCATCTTCGCGGCCATCCGCCACTACGCCCAAGACTATGACGACGTGATGGACGTGTTCGCGCGGGTGTGTGAGGTCCTGCGCGAAGACGACCTCGCGCGCCTGCGCTGTTACGCCCAGCAGCCGGCGCGTGGGGCACGCTTCTCCACCTGGTTGGTCACCGTCGTCCGCCACCTGACGATCGACTGGTTTCGTCACCGCGACGGCCGCCACCGCCTCTCCGCCATCGCCGACGGGCTGCCGCCCCTCCGGCGTCGCATTTTCGAGCTCGTCTTCTTCGAGCGGCGGAGCGGCGTCGAGGCCTATGAACTAATCCGCGCTCGCGAGACGCCCGGGCTTCCCTTCCGCACGTTCCTGAGCGAGCTGCGCGAGACCTACAAGGCCGCGACTGCGGGCCGGCGCGGCCACGTCATGCGCGAGCTGGGCCCGCCTCCCGGGCCCGAACCTGTTGGCGCGACTACCGGCGTGACCGCCGAGCGCAGCGAGCGGCTGCAACACGCGCTTCACTCGCTCAGCGACCTGGAACAGCGGGCGGTGCAACTCTACGTGATGGATGGCCGTCCCGCGGCCGAGGTGGCGAGCCTCCTCGGTCTGCCGGGCCCCAAGGCCACCTACAATCTCGTCTACCGGGCGCTCGCCCGGCTCCGACATGGCTTCGAGCAATCCGGGATCGCGCTAGGCGACCTGTAGCAACTCTCTCGTCGCAGTCCGTCTAACAAGGCGTGCGGAGACAAATGAAAGCGAGGCTCTATGAGGACTGCAGCGATGGCAGGCCTGCTGGGGCCTGTCGTCCTCACTCTCTCGGTCGCGTGTCGATCGGAACCCAATCCAACCGCTCCGAAGCTCCAGGCGATGTCCTTCGCCAACTCCGAGTGGTCTGCTCCAGTGAACCTCGGGCCGACGATCAACACAGAGTTCAACGAGCAGGGCCCGACGGTCTCGAACGACGAGCTGAGCCTCTATTTCGGCTCCGACCGATCAGGTGGGATCGGGGGATTCGACATTTGGGTCGCGAAGCGCGCTTGCACGGGCTGCCCGTGGGAAGCGCCGACGAACCTGGGCCCGGTCGTCAATTCAGCCTTCGACGAGACCGGACCGGGGCTCTCCATCGACGGGCATCTGCTCTTCTTCAGAAGCACTCGGCCGGGGGGGCAGGGCCTCGGGGACATCTACCTGTCGAACCGAGCCGATCCGAAGGATGACGTTGGCTGGAACGCTCCCGTCGCCCTCGGTCCAGACGTGAACACCGCGGCGGCAGAGGCGGGCGCGGAGTACTTGCAGAGCGCGGAAGATGGAAGCCCGAACCTCTACTTCAATAGGGCACCCCCGGGCGGGACCGCAGATCTCTACTACGCGGCGATCACGCGAGACGGCGAGACTCGTGGACCCGCCGTGCTGATTGCCGAACTCAGTGATCCCGTTGCTACCGACCAGGGCCCGACGCTGCGCACCGACGGGAGAGAGATCTTCTTCTTTTCCACCCGCTCAGGTGGCGTGGGCGGGGCCGATCTGTGGACCTCCACTCGCCCCAGCATTCACGATCCCTGGTCCACGCCGGTGAACCTCGGAAGCCCGCTAAACTCGGCGGCATCCGACCAGCAACCCAATCTGTCGGGTGACGGCCGGACACTGCTCTTCGCCTCGAGTCGGTCGGGTGGGTTTGGCGGTACGGACGTCTGGATGGCGACCCGCACGCCGAGCGGCCATTAGCGAGGAGGTTCCATGACAACCAGATACCCTGCCGGGCTTGCTGCGCTAGCGACCAGCGCGTTGTTCGTCGCCTGCACGACAGACTCCGAGCCGCACATGCTCGGCATCCAGGCCAACCGCTTCGCCACCTCCGAGTGGTCCGAGCCGGTGAACCTGGGCCCTATCGTCAACTCGAGCGCTAACGACGCGAACGCCGCGCTCTCCCCCGACGAGCACGCCCTGTACTTCGTCTCGAATCGAACGGGCGGCCTGGGCGGCACGGACATCTGGGTCTCCCGACGCCAATGCCTGCGCTGCCCCTGGGAGACACCCGTCAATCTCGGCGCGCCCGTCAACACCGACGCGGCCGAAGGGGCGCCGACCCTGTCGGCGGACGGCCGGCTGCTCTTCTTCTTCAGCGGCCGGCAGGGTGGCAATCTCGACATATACGTGTCGCATCGGACCAGCACAAACGTGGACGGTGATGAATGGGGCCCACCGGAAAACCTCGGCCCTGATGTGAACACGGCGGACGCCGAGCAAGGGTCGTATTACGTGCGGGAAGGCGAGGGCCCGACGGCTGTCTTGTATTTCAACAGAGCGGCAGACATTTATCGGGTCGCCGTGACGAACGAGGGCACGCCCCTAGCCCCCGCCGTTCTCGTCCCCGAGCTTAGCGACCCGATCGGTTTCGATCAAAAAGTGGCGGTGCGCACCGATGGCCTGGAGTTGCTGTTGGCCTCGACCCGGCCGGGGTCCTTCGGCGCCTTCGATCTCTGGGTGTCCACCCGCCAGACACCCCAGGACCTGTGGTCGACCCCCGTGCACCTGGACGCGCCAATGAACACGCCCGACATCGACTCGCAGCCGAGTCTGTCACGCGATGGCCAGACCCTGATCTTTACATCGAGCCGGACCGGTGGGAGCGGGGGCACCGACCTCTGGATGTCCACCCGGACCCCGAGCGGCAATTAGCCTGGCGGATCTACGCCACCACCGCCATGCACTCGATCTCCACCCGCGCGCCCAACGCGAGGCCGCTCCCGGCCACCGTCGAGCGCGCGGGGGGATCCTTCGGAAAGAACGTCGCATACACCGCGTTCATCGCTGCGTAATCCCTGATGTCCGCGAGAAACACGGTGCACTTCACCGCGCGGTCCAACGAGCTCCCGGCCGAGGCCAGCACCGTCTTCATGTTTTCGAGCGCCTGGCGCGTTTGGCCCGCGATGCCGGTATCCGCGAGCTCTCGGGTACCAGGTTTGTTCCCGATCTGGCCCGAGCGACGAGAAAACGAGTAGGGACGCGAATGATATCAGAGCCGTTTTCATGAGCACTCCTGTGGTTCGGGGCCGCGGCTCAAGCCGCGACTCGGCGCTGCACGAGCGGCCACACGACCACGAGCGCGATCCCCCCGACCGCGCTCGCGAGAAACGCCGGGCCAGCGCCGTACGCCTGGAATACCGCCCCGAGCGCCAGGCCCCCGACCAACGCGGCGAACCCGGTGACCCCATGGTACATCCCGAACCCGCTCCCCTGCCGCGGGCCCGCGAGTCGCGCTACGAGCGCGCGTTCCGGGCTCTCGGTGAGTCCCGCGACGAGCCCCATCCCGAGAAACAAGCCCCACGCCGCCGCCGCCGTGCCCGCCCGCGCCATGCCCGCCGCCAGTGCCGCGTACACGAGCCAGCCGGCCCACATCGTCCGCGTCGGTCCCAGCCGGTCGGTCGCAGAGCCGCCCAGGAAGCTCGACGACGAGCGCACCACATGCACTGCCGCCCACAACAGCGGCACCACCGCCACCGGCACGCCGAGCTGCTGCGAGCGCAGGATGATCAGCGTGTCGGGCATGCGGAGGAGATAGAAAAACGAGATCGCGAGGAGCGGAGAGACACGTGCGGGTTGGTGGAGGTTGGTGGAGGTTGGTGGAGGTTGGTGAAGGTTACCTCCACGCTCCTCCACCATCCTCCACCGTCCTCCACCATCCTTTACTGCCCACATCGCGAGCACCAGCACGAGCACCCCAGGCGCAATGCTCGCCCCGATGACCGCCCGCAGCCCCGCCGCCCCCGACGCCAGGAGCCACCACGCGAGGATCGGTCCCAGCACCGCTCCGGCATGATCCATCCCCCGTTGCAGCCCGAAGGCGCGCCCGGAGAGGCCCACGGGCGTGATGTCGGCGATCAGCGCGTCGCGCGGCGGCGTCCGCAGCCCTTTCCCAAGCCGGTCCACCACGCGCAGGCCGATCACCTGCCACGCCGCCCCCGTGACCGCGATGACGGGCCGCACGACGACCGCGATGAAGTACCCGATCACGATCAACGGTCCACGCCGCGGCACCCGATCCGCCAGGCGCCCCGCGCCGAGTTTCACGAACGCCGCAGCGAACTCCGCCGCTCCGTCGAGCGCCCCGAGCGCCTGCGGCCCCGCCCCCAGCACCCCGGTCATGAACGCGGGGAGGAGCGGGTAGATCATCTCGCTCGCGAAATCGTTGAGCAACGAGACCGCGCCGAAGAGCTTCACCTGGCGCGGCAGGCGGGCGGTCACGCGAGGCCCAGTCCCCAACGCATCAACGTGACCGGCAGGCCCCCGTACCGCAGGATCGCGTCGTGGAAGCCGCGCAGCGTGAACGAGCCGCCGCGCGCGGCGCGGAAGTCGGAGCGCAGCGCGAGGATATCTCGCCGCCCGACGGCGTAACACAACGGCTGCGCCGGCTCGGCGCAATAGCGGCGCACCTCCGCCTCGGCGTTCGCCCGGTCCACACCCAGATGCGTGACGAGATAGTCCACCGCCTGCGCGAACGTCATGCCGCGCGTGTGTAACCCCACATCGAGCAGCACGCGTACGGCGCGCCACAGCAGATGGATCCGCTGGAAGAATTGCTCTTCCTCGGAGCGGTAGAAGCCCTCCTCGCCCATCATGTCCTCGCAATAGAGAGCCCACCCCTCGACCGTGAGCGGCGTCCACACGTTCTTGCGCGTGTCCGAGGGCTGCTGTTGCGCGTGCACCAGGTGCAGGTGATGGCCGGGATAGCCCTCGTGGAGCGCGGTCGCGGCGAGCTCATAGCGGCAGTGATCACGCAGGATGCGCTCCTGCGCGCCGGCGGGCAGCGAGGGATCGGGGAGAGTGACATAGAACCAGCCGGTACGGTCCTTCGAGTACGCGCCGGGACTGTCGTAGGCCGCGAACGGAATGACCGGACGCATGAACGCCGGCGTCGGCACGACGTCGAGCGGCGCCTCGGGGATCGGCGCCAGGCCGTGGGCGTCCACGAACTCGCGCGCCCGCGCCATCTCGCGCGCGTACGCTTCCACCAGTCCCGCCGCCGGGGGATGATCGGCGCGCAGCCGGTCCGCCACCTCCTTCCATTCTTTGCCCTCGTTCAACCGCGCCGCCCGGTTGGCCAGGTCCGCTTCGACCTCTTCTTTGAGGTGCAGCCCATACCGCCACAGCTCGGGCGCCGTGTCGCGTAGCACGTGTTCGTAGTGCAGATGGAAGTTGAAGTCCTCCTCGCCCAGCGCGAACTGATCGGAGGCGCCGTCGAGCCGGCGCTCGAGATCACGCGAGAACGCCGTCATCGCCTCCGCGGCCCCGTCCGCAGCCTTCGCGACCCGATCGTCGAACCCGGCCTTCACCTCGCGGACCAACGCCAGCCCACCTTCGTTGATCTGCAGCGCCGTTTCCACGAACACGCGCACCGGGTCCGTGAGTGTCGCGCGCGCGTCGTCGAGGAGCCCGACCACGTCGTCGAGCCGGCCCGCGAGCGCCACAGCCTTCTCCTCGGGCGTCCGGTCCCGTCGGCCCAGCAGGAAGTGGAGGCCGCCCAGCAAGTGCGACAGCCAGAATCCCGGATTCTTGGCCTGGGGCCGCTCGCGCTCGAAGCGCCGCACCGTCACGCGCAGCTCGTTCAGCAGGGCGGTGCGGTCGATCTCGTCGTCGAGCTGATCGGCGGTCGTCTCTTCGAGGGCGGCGGCGAGGGACTTGAGCGCCGCCAGATGCGGTGTGAGCGCGGTCGGTCCGTACCGCCCGTACCGGTGGTCGTATCGCTTCACCCCCGCCTGCGTCGCGGCCACCGGATCGAGGTGCCACCGCAGGTCGAGGAACGCGCGCTCAATTTCTCGGAGCGTCCCTACCGCCATGCCGCCTGCTTGAGCAGCCGGTGGCACTCCTCGTCCGTCAACACGCGATCGGTGCGCTTCGCGGCCTCGAACAAGGCCCGGCACGCGACCTCGTCTTCGGCGTCGTAGCCGTGGGTCTCGAGCCAGTACTTCACGTTCGAGAGACCCGACACGGGCGAGATCTCGATCTTCTGCTCGAGCCCGAATTCCTCGGCCGGCACCGAGCTGTAGACGCGATCGGCGAGCCACGCGTGGCCCTTGCGCTTCGCCTTGATGATCGCCGCCGCGTGGACTCCTGTGCCCGTCCGGAAGGCGTCCTCCCCCATCACCGGATAATTGACCGGGATCGGCACGCCCACCGCGTCCGCGACGAGCCGGCAATACTCGGGCAGGCGCCTGATGTCGTGGCGATGCGCGCCGAGCAGCTTCAGGTTGACGATCAGGAGATCCATCTCGGCGTTCCCCACCCGCTCCCCGACGCCGAGCGCGGTGGCGTGCACACGGTCGGCGCCCGCCTCGATCGCGGCGAGGCAGTTGATCAACCCCATGCCGCGATCCCGATGGCCGTGCCAGTCGACCGCGACACGGTGTTCTTTGACGATTTCCCGCTTCACGAAGTTCAGCAACGTCTTTACGCCGTCCGGCGTCGCATGGCCGACCGTGTCCGCGAGGCAGATGCGCGTCGCCCCGCAGGCGATCGCGGCACCATACAACGCCTTGAGCGCCTCAGGCTTGGCCCGCGTGGTGTCTTCGGTGACATACATGACCGGCAGGCCGTGCTTGACGGCGTAGGTGACCGCCTCCTCCGTGGACTTGAGGATCTGATCGAGCGTCCAGTCTTCGGCATATTGCCGGATGGGTGACGAGCCGATGAAGGTCGCCGCCTCGATCCGGATCCCCACCTCCTGGGAGACGCGCACGATCGGTTCGACGTCCGCGATCACGGTCCGCGCCGCGCAGTTGGGGGCGATCGGCAGCTTGGCGTCGCGGATCTCCGTGGCGAGCGCCCGGACCTGCTCCACCACGCGCGGGCCCGCCCCCGGCAGTCCGATATCCGCCGCCACGATGCCCAGGTCGGCCATGAGATGCAGCAACTGCTTCTTGACGTCGATCGAGGGGTCGCGCACCGAGGGAGACTGCAGGCCGTCGCGCAGCGTCTCGTCGTTCAAGTCCACACGGGCGCGCGACCAGTCGAAGACCGCCTCCCCGCCGGCCCGATTCCAGTCGTAGATCAGCTCGCGCTCGTCCATGCGGGTAGGTTCACCCTCTCGCCCCCCAGCGTCAAGCGGGTTAGTGTGAAGGCCAATGGATCACGCGGTCTCTCGCCTGCTCGCACACGAGCGCATCCGTGCGGCGCGCCATCATATCGAGCGCACGGACGAGGTGACGCTCGCCCGCCAAACGGCGCTCTCCGCCATTCCCGCCCCGACCGGCGCCGAAGGCCGGCGCGCGACACGCGTCGCGGAGCTGTTCCGCGAAATCGGGCTTTCGGATGTCACGGTCGACTACGCGGGGAACGTCCACGGCTGGTTCGGGAAAAACGGAGAAGTGACCGCGCCGGTCGTGTTGGCCGCGCATCTCGACACCGTGTTCGGGCCCGACGTGAACGTGGCGGTCGAGCGCCGGGGTCACCGGCTCGAGGGCCCGGGCATCTCGGACAATGCGCGCGGGCTCGCGGCGCTCGTCGCGGTGGCCGAGGCGATGGTCGCGGCGCGCGTCCCGACGGCGCGGCCCATTCTGTTCGCGGCGACGGTCGGAGAAGAAGGATCGGGGGACTTGCGGGGGGTGAAATACTTGTTGAACGGGAATCGGGAAACGGGAAACGGGAAACCCGCCGCCTTCATCGCCCTGGACGGCGCCGGGCTCGATCGCGTGATCCATCGCGCCCTCGGCTCTAAGCGCTATCACATCACGTTCCGCGGCCCCGGGGGCCATTCATGGGCAGCGTTCGGCGTCGCCAACCCGGCGAATGCCGTGGGGCGCGCCACCGCGCTGCTCGCCGACCTCGCCCCGCAACAGGCGCCGCGGACGACGTGCGCCGTCGTGCGGCTCGGGGGCGGCACGGGACTCAACTCGATCCCGCAGGAGGCCTGGCTCGACTTGGACTTGAGGAGCGAGGATCCCCGCGCCCTGGCGCAGCTCGATGTCACGGTGCGCGCGGCGCTCGAGCGCGCCGCCGACGACGAGAACCGCCGCCGCACCGCCGGCTCGCCGACGCTGCGCGTGGACATCCAGCTGCTGGGGGACCGGCCGTCCGGCATGACCCCGCGCGCCCATCCGCTGGTCCAGGCCGCGGTGGCCGCCAACCGCGCCCTGGGGCGCGACGCCGAGCTGGCGAGCGCGTCGACCGACGCGAACGTGCCGATCGCCCTCGGCATCCCTGCCATCGCCCTCGGCGCAGGCGGCAAGGCGGGCGACGCGCATCTCGCAACGGAATGGTTTGAAAACGTCGAAGGAGCGCTCGGAATCGTCCGGGCGCTCCTCGTGACGGCGGCGATGGCGGAGGTGGTCTAGGCTCCGTCGCCTCCCAGCGCCGAGAGCATCATCAAGGCTTCCCGCGGGTGGCGCGTGACGCGCAGCTGGGACGAGTACACGTGCCGCACCACCCCGGTCTG
The DNA here is from genome assembly GCA_003221045.1 of Gemmatimonadota bacterium. Lineage (GTDB taxonomy): Bacteria > Gemmatimonadota > Gemmatimonadetes > Gemmatimonadales > GWC2-71-9 > AG41. The sequence continues at coordinate 8,529 of QHUC01000157.1, forward strand.
GTCGATCACATAGGTGACCCGACCCGGCAATAGTCCGAGCGTCTTCTCCACGCCGTACAGCCGGCGCACCGCTCCGTCACGATCCGAGAGCAGCAGGAACGGCAAATTGTAGCGCCGGGCGAAGCTGCGGTGTGACCGCACGGAATCGGAGCTCACGCCGACCACCTCAGCGTCTTTGGCGCTGAACTGCTCGTAGCTGTCCCGGAACGCGCGCGCCTCGATCGTACAACCCGGCGTCTCGTCCTTCGGATAGAAGTAGAGCACGACGGTCTTCCGGCCCACGAGATCGCCCAGCCGCACCGGCACGCCCGACTGATCCGGCAGCGTGAAATCCGGCGCAACATCTCCAACGCTCACCTTTGTTGCCTTGCTCACGCTCGCTCCCCTTTCGCTCTCTTACAACGTAGCGTCGTAGCGTCGTGGAACCGTCAGTTCAGTGCGCCGCGCCCGCCCCCGCCCCGCCCGGCATCCCCTTGCTCTTGTGCATGAGCAAGAGTAGCGGTAGGGACAGCACGAAGCAGGCGCCGAACAGCAGGAACAGCTGCTCGAACGAGAGCATCAGGGCCTGTCGCGTGACCTGGCCGTCCACGATCGCCAGCGCCTTGGCATTGGCGAGCGGCGCCGGTGTGCCCGTCGCGATGAGCCGCGCCACGATGGCGCCCAGCCGCTCGCGTGCCACCTCGCTGTACTGGGTCACGTTGGCGATCAGGTCCCCGCGGTGGATCGCCGTGAACCGCTGCACCAGGGTGGCCGAGATGGCGATCCCCACGCTGCCGCCCAGCTGGCGCATCAGATTGAAGAGCCCGGTGCCGTTCGGGATCTTGCTCATCGGCAGGTCCGCGAGCGCCAGGTTCGTGAGCGGGACGAAGATCAGCCCCAGGCCCACGCCCCGGAAAATCAGCGGCCAGAAGAAGTCCGACATGCCGCTGTCGGTCGTGAAGTGGGCATGCTTCCACATGGACAGCGCGAAGATCGCCACCCCGGCAAGGATCGAAAGCCGCCCGTCGAACTTGCCCGTGGTGCGGCCCATCGTGGCCATCGTGAACGCGCTCGCGAGCGCCCCGGGAAGAATCACGAAACCGGTCTGCTCCGCCGTGAAGTTCTGGAGGTTCTGCAGGTAGACGGGCAGCACGAAGACCGTGGCGTAGAGACAGACCCCGAGCACACCACCGAACACGACGCCCACGGCCAGCTGGCGGCTCTTCAGGATCCGCAGGTCCACGACGGGATGATCCGTCGTGAGCTCGTGCCACACGAAGGTGATGAGCGACAGCGCGCTGATCACGGCGTACGTGGTGACCTCGCGCGAGTCGAACCAGTCGAGCCGCTCGCCGCGCTCGAGCATGACCTGGAGCGTGCCGATGCCGGCTGCGAGCAAGAGCAGGCCGACGTAGTCGACGCGCTCCGCCTTCTCCTGGAACCGCGAGTTCTGGATGAAGCTGAGCGACAGCGCCAGCGCCAGCATGCCGATCGGAATGTTGATGTAGAAGATCCACGGCCAGCCGAACGCGTCCGTGATGTAGCCGCCGAGCGTCGGACCCAGGGTCGGCCCCACCATCACCCCGACGCCGAAGATCGCCATCGCGGTGCCGAACTCCTCGCGCGGAAACACTTCGTACAGGATCGCCTGCGAGGTGGAGAGCAGCGCGCCGCCCCCCAACCCCTGGATGATCCGCCAGAACACCAGGGCGATGAGGGAGTGCGCGTTACCGCAGAAGAAGGATGAGATGACAAAGATCGCGATCGATCCCGCGAAGTAGCGCCGTCGCCCGAAGTACGCCGACAGCCAGCCGGT
>QHUC01000158.1:0-10080 GCA_003221045.1 Gemmatimonadota bacterium
CCATGGGGCACAGTACTTCGAGGGTGCGGAGCTCGAGCGGGCGCTCACGTTGCCGGCGGATCATCGCACCGGCGTGTTTTGCCCAAAGAGCCGCGGCGCGCGTCGGGAAATCCACTCGTGGTATCTTCGGCTCTGGCCCTGGGAGGGGAACGATCTGCTGTACGGGCTCGTGCGACTGGAGGCGCGCGCGCACCCCGACACCGTCGCGCTGGCGCCGGCCGTATCGGCCTGGCTGCTGCGCGAGCGAGCGCCGCTCGCGACCCCCGACCGGCGATGGGATCGGTTACTTTACGCCATCCATGACGTGGAGACCTATCTGAGAACGCGCGCTCCGCGCGACCTCGTCCCGCCCCCCTCGTCCACCTCTCGCCTCCCGGTCTCGAGGATCGCCTCGTGATCGACCGCCGCGACCCCCCCCTTCAGCCCGTCGGCCGCGTGGTCGCCACCGAGCAGAAGCCCGCGACGCCGCACCAATTCCATTTCTGGACAGCGAACGAGACGACGATCGGGATCGGGGCGATTGTGCGGGTCGAAGCGGCCGGGGAAGCGCCGGGGAAGGGAGAAGGGGGAAGGGTGGTCTGGGGAGTCGTGACCGATGCGTGCGCCTACTCCGACCTCGCGACGCCGCTGCACGACGTGGTGGGGGCGGAGGGAGATCCGGCGCGCGCCGCCGCAAGCCCCACGGCCCGCCAGGAGATCCGCCTCTGGACCGCGGCGGTGCTGCGTCAGACGCCGGAGGAGCCGCTGCAGCCGGTGCCGCTCGGCGGCGTGCATCTGGCCACGGACGCCGACGTCGCGCAGGCGCTCCGCATGGACGCGTATCTGGGCGGTGCGGAGCCGCGGGGGATCCCCGTCGGGCTGTATACATCGGGTGGCCTCGAGGCCCCGGTCTATCTGGACGCCGACTTCCTCCTCGGCCCCGAGGCCGCTCACCTGAACATCTCGGGCGTGTCGGGACTCGCCACCAAGACGAGCGCGGTGGAGTTCCTCCTCGGCTCCATCTTCGAGCATTTCCCGCGGCAAAAAGGTCGCGTCGCCGCGGTGTGCTTCAACGTGAAGGGCCCCGACCTGTGCTTCCTCGATCAGGCCGGCGCGCTCGAGGAGGAGGACCGGCGTCGCTATGGCCGGCTGGGCGTGCCGGCGACGCCGTTCGAGCGGGTGCGCTATTACGCGCCGTTCAAGTCCGACGGCGTGAATCTGAATACGCTGCGCACGCACGCCGCGCTCGTGGGTGCCGTGGAGCCGCTCGTGTGGGGTCTGGGCGAGGTGCTCGATTACGCGGAAGTCCTGCTCAATCGCGATGATATCGACGCCAAGGCCGACGCGTTCATCGATTTTCTGTCCGACCGCGTGGTGGACAGGGAGTTCGACGACGGCTTCGGCGGAACGCATCGGGTGGTGATGTTCGCCGATTTGGAGCGGTTGTTTCGGGCCATCTTCGACGGCCTCGAGCTCGCCGGCGGAACGGGGCGGAGCGACACCTGGCGCACGCATCACATCGCCACCATCCGCAAGGTGCGCAACCGTCTGTCGAACATCTCGACGCGGGCCAAGGGCCTGGTCACCGATGACGGGCCCTCGAGCGACCTGCCCTGGGGCCGGTTCGAGGATCGCACGGTGTACGTCGTCGACGTCGCCAACGTCGATCCGCTCGGCCAGGACCTTGTGTTCGCCCGCATCGTGTCCAAGCTGCGCGAGCATCTCGAGCGCCGGGATCTGGGGGTCGACGCCGTGGTCGTATTCGTCGACGAGTTGAACAAGTACGCGCCGGCCGACGGGCCGGAGACGTACGTCAAGAAAATGCTGCTCGATATCTCGGAGCGGGGGCGTTACCTTGGCCTCGTGCTGTTCGGTGCCGAACAGTTCCGCTCACAGGTGCACCGGCGCGTGGTGGGAAACGCGGGGACGTTGGTCTTCGGTCGCATGGACTCGGACGAGCTTGCGACACCCGGCTACCAGGTGCTGTCACCCGCCACCAAGATCAAGCTCGCCACGCTCCCGATCGGCGAGCTGATGGTGCGCCATCCGCACTTCACGCAGCCGATCTTCGTCCGGTTCCCACGCCCCGTCGTGCTCCGAGGGCGGGACGGAGTGGAGCGATTCCCGCCCGCGACGGACTTGCCGTTCGAGGACGCGGTCGTTCGCCAGCTCGTGAAGCTCGACGCCCGGGTGCGGCCGAACCCGGTGAAGGACCTGATCGCCGATCGGCGGGAGGAGGACGTGCGCCGCGCTCTGGCCCTCACCCGGCAGAGCCGGCCGCAGGACGCCTTCGCGCACTTCAAGAAGCTGCTCGGAGGCCGGGTCGCCGCCGCTCCGCTCCCGGTGCGTGAGAGCGTGCCGCCGCTCAATCCGATCTCTGACGAGCCATACTGACCAGGGAGACCCTGATGACCGGTTGCCGCACTCTCATTCTCGCCGCGACCGCCGTCGTCGTCGCGACCGGCTGCCGGCGCGGGACCGGAGCGAAAGTGACGTTGCGATATCGTCCGCCGGCGGGTGCCGAGTACCACTACGCGCTCGAGCAACGCACCTCGTGGACCATGGAGGGTGCCGCGGGACCGGTGCCCGGGCAGGACATCACACTGCGGATCCACTATACCCAGACCGTCGGCGGGCCCACGGCGGGGGGTACGGCGGTCACGGTATCGTACGATTCGGTGACGATGCTTCCCGGCGGCTACGCGCCGGCGCTCGACCGAATGCGGGGGCTCAAGAGCCGTGTCGTATTCGACGAACGGGGACGCGTCGTCAGCGCGGCCCTCGCGGGCGTCGATGGCGAGCCGTCCCCGCTCGCCGATCAGCTGGAACGGAGCATGAAGGGGACCGCGCTTCCGCTGCCCGACGCGCCTGTGGGTGGGGGCGACTCATGGACCGCCGACCCGGAGACCACGCCGGCCGCGGGGGTTGGCGCGGCGATACCGATGCGGACGCGATTCACGGTCAAGGAGATTCAGGCGACGGGACCCGATACGACCGTGGTCGTCGGTGTCGAGAGCACGTTTCCCGGCGATCCCGTCTCCGTCAAAGAGACCAGCCGCGGTGTCGCCGAGAACCACACCGTTCGGGTAACCGGGGCGTTGACCGGGGAGCGCGTGTACTCTCTCTCCCGAGGCATCCCGCTTCGCTCGACCATGGGAGGCAGCATGCGCGTCGAGGATCGCGGCGTTGCCGGCGAGCCGCAGGTGACCACCCTGTCGCGACAGTTTTCGCTCCAGCTCACGGGAGGGAAGTGACGGAGGTGAAGCTCGCGCATCTCGCCGACCTCCACCTGGGCTTCCGCCAGTACGACCGGCAGACGCCCCGAGGCGGGAACCAGCGCGAGGCGGACGTGGCGGACGCCTTCCGGCGGGCGGTGGACGACCTCCTGGTCCAGCGTCCGGACTTGATCGTCCTGGCGGGCGACATCTTTCACTCCGTCCGGCCGACCAACCCCGCGATCCTCTTCCTGTTCCAGCAGCTGCACCGGCTGCGGACCGGCCTCCCCGAATCACCCGTGGTGATGATCGCGGGCGAGCACGACACGCCCCGCTCCGTCGAGACCGGGACCATCCTGCGATTGTACGAGGCGCTCGGGGTGGACGTCGTCGTGGATCAAGCCAGGCACCTGACCTTTTCCAAGCTCGACTGCTCCGTGCTGGCCGTTCCGCACCAGGCGGTCATGCAGCCCGACCGCCCAGCGCTCCGCCCGCAGCGGGGGACGACCTTCAACATCCTGCTCATCCACGGCCACCTTCCCGGCGTCGGGGAGGAGCGGGGCACCGCCGAGTACGGCGGGGCCCTGCTCGACCACCACGACCTCGCTCCGGCTCAATGGGATTATGTGGCCCTTGGCCACTACCATGTGGCGCAGCAGGTGGCGGACAACGCGTGGTACGCGGGGAGTCTCGAGTACGTGAGCCCCAACCCCTGGGGCCAGCTACAGGATGAAGCCGATCGGAGTCGGGTGGGCAAATGCTACCTGCTGGTCGACCTGCCCGCCGCTCGCGTCGTTCCGCGCCCTATCGCGCCCGCCCGCCGGCACATCGACCTCGCGCCGATCGAGGGCAAGGGTCTCACGCCGCAGGAGCTGGACGAGCGCATCAAGGATGCCGTGGCGAAGGCGAAACCGTCGATCGACGACCAGATCGTGCGCCAGCTGGTATTCGACGTGTCGCGTGCCACCGCGCGTGACCTGGACCACGCGGCGGTGCGGGCGTTCAAAGCCCGCGCGCTGCACTTCCAGCTCGACCTGCGTCGTCCGGAGACGCAGCGGGTGGAAGGCGCGGGTCCTTCCGCGAGCGGCCGCCGGCAGACGCTCCCCGAGACCGTGCGGGACTTTCTGGAGCACCGGCCACTCGACGCCGATCTCGACCGCGCCGAATTCGTGCGGCTCGGCGTCGAGTACGTGGGGCACGCCAGCGAAGAGGAAGGCGGCTGATGCAGCTCCTGCGCCTTCGCCTCGTGAACTTCCGCCAGCACGCCGATACGGAGCTCGAGTTCGGCCCCGGAATCACGGGCATTGTCGGCCCGAACGGCTCCGGCAAGACCACCATTCTCGAGGGGATCGCGTGGGCGATGTACGGCACGCAGGCGGTGCGAGGCGACAAGGACTCGATCCGCCGGCTCGGTGCCACCGGCCGCGCCGGCGTCGAGGTCGAGCTCGAATTCCGACTCGGCGCGCACGAGTACCGCGTGACGCGCAGCCTGACGACCGCCACGCTGCATCAGGACGGCCAGCTCGTCGCGAACTCGCTGAAGGCGGTGACCGACAAGCTCGAGCGTACGATCGGCATGACGCACGACGAGTTCTTCAACACGTACTTCACCGGCCAGAAGGAGCTCGCCGTCATGTCCGCGCTCGGCAAGACGGAGCGAGCGGCGTTCCTGTCGCGCGTGCTGGGGTACGAGCGGCTGCGGGAGGCGCAGGAGCGGGTGCGCGAAGTGCGCAATGCGGTCGCGGCGGAGGTGCGTGGCCTCGAAGCGGGGTTGCCGGACGACGCCGCGCTCGTGGCCGAGCGGCGTGCCGCCGAGCAGCGGCTCGCCGCGACGCGCGCAGCGGCTCAGGGGGCCGACGCAGCCCGCAAGGCCGCGGAGGAGGGGCTCAAGCGCGAGGAGCCGCGGTGGAACGAATGGGTGGCGCGGCGCGAGCGCACCCTGTCGCTCGACGGGGAGCGGCGCATGGCGGAGCAGACGGTGGTGTCGTCGCGCCAGGAATTTCAGCGCCTCGATAAGGAGCTCGCGGATGCCCTCGCCGCCCGGGAGCACCTGCGACGGCTCGAGGCCGAGCTCGCCCCGGTGACCCGCCTCAAGCGGGAGATTGCCGAGCTCGAGCGCCTGCAGCGAGAGGCCGCGGCACGCCGGGCCGACGAGGCGCAGCTGGCCGAGCTGCAACGCGCGGCCGGCGTATTGGAGCGCCGTGTAACCGAGCTCGGGGACGTGGCCGAGGTCCTGGCACGGGCGACGGTGGCCGCGCGGGAGCTGCACGAGCGGCTGGAAGCGGTGGAGCGCGCGGTGGAGGAGGAGCGGACCGCATGGGTTCGTGATCGCCAGTACGCGGAGACGAAGCGCACTGAGCTCCTCAAGCTGTACGAAGAGGTGAAAGAGCAGCGGGATCAGATCGTCAAGCTCGGTCCCGAGGGCACGTGTCCCACCTGCAAGCGGCCGCTCGGAGCGGAGTACGCGGCGGTGCTCGCGCTGCTCGACTCCCAGCTCGAAGTCATCACCGGGGACGGGAAGTACTTTCGCCAGCGCCTCGAGCAGCTCGCCCAACCCCCGGCGAAGGTGCTCGATGCCGAAGCCGGGCGGGACCGTGTGCTCGAGGAGAGCCGCCGCGCGAGCGCACGGGCGGGCGAGCTGCAGGCGCAGGTGGAGGAGCGGGAGCGCGCGAGCGCGGAGCTCGCGGAGGCCCGCCGGCGGGCAAAGGCTGTCGAGGGCCGGCTTACCGCCCGGCCCGTCGGCTATGACCCGGCACGCCACGACGCCGTGCGCGGAGAGCTGGCCAAGCTCGAGCCGATCGCGCTCGAGGCCGCCGCGCTGGAGGAGCGCGCACGCCGAGCGGGGAGCCTGGTGAAGGATGCCGAACAGGCGGAGCACCAGCTCTCGGTGGGCGAGCGCCGCGTGGCGGAGCTGACCGCCGCCGTCCGGGCGGAAGGATTTTCGGACGCGCAATACGGCCAGGCCAAGGACCGCTACGATCGGGCAGTGGGCGCGCTCCGCGAGGCGGAGCTCGCCGTGGTCGAGGCGCGGGGGGAGCTCAACCGCGCCGAAGACGACGTGCGGGACGCCCAGCGACGCGAAGCCGAGCGGGCGCAGCGGGAGCGGCAGATCGGCGCGTTCAAGGCCCGTCAGCGGCTTCACAACGAGCTCGACCGGGCGTTCTCGGATCTGCGCGGCGAGCTGAACGGGCGCATGCGTCCCGAGATCGCCGAGCTCGCCTCCGGCTTCCTCGCGGACCTGACCGACGGCCGCTACGACGAGCTCGAGCTCACCGAGGACTATACCGTCGCCGTGCTCGAAGGCGGCGTGCCCAAGCCGGTCATCTCGGGTGGAGAGGAAGACATCACGAGCCTGGTGCTCCGGCTCGCGATCTCTCAGATGATCGCCGAGCGGGCCGGGCAGCCCCTGTCGCTGCTCGTCCTGGACGAGATCTTCGGATCGCTCGATGAAAGCCGGCGTCAGCACGTGGTGGCCCTGCTGCGACGGCTGGCGGATCGGTTTCCGCAGGTCGTCCTCATCACGCACATCGAGCAGGTGCGCGAGGGCCTGGACCGCGTGATCCGCGTGGACTTCGACCCCGCGCGCGGGACGAGCGTGGCGCGGGACGACACCGCAACCCTGGGAGCGGCCGATGCGGGCGTGGCTGCCTGAGCGTCAGGTCTACGGGCCGGAGCCCCCCGGCGAGCGCGACACCGAAGGCCTGAACCGCGTCTTCGCCGACGCGTTCACCGACCGCTACCGCCGCGACGGTCTGGTGGGGGTCCGGGTGCCGCACCTGAACCCCCAGGTGTGGCGCTACGCGCTGCTCGACGCGGGTGCCGGCGCCATGCTGTGGCGGGACGAAGCGGGACAGGTGGTGGCCTTCAACATCGCGCACCGCTCCGGTGCCGAGGGCTGGATGGGCCCGCTGGCCGTGCGGCCGGATCGTCAGGGCGCGGGGGTCGGCAAGGCCGTCGTGCAAACGGCCGTGGACTGGCTGCTCGGCCAGGGCCTCACCACGCTGGGCCTCGAGACCATGCCGCGGACCGTGGAGAACATCGGCTTCTACGCGCGCCTCGGCTTCTCGCCCGGCCATCTGACGGTGACCCTTACGAACGACATCCCGACGCGAGGACACCAGCCGCCGGCGCTGTTATCGCAGCGCAAGGGCACGGCGGGCGGCGAGGCGCTCGAGGCCGGCCGCGCCGCTCGCCGAAGGCCGCCCCCGGGATGAGCTGCGGGTGCTCAAGCTCGCGGCACGCGACGAACGCGCCTTCGACGCTGCGATCGCGGCCACCGAAGCCGCTGCGGCGCGCGCCGGCATCCGCCGCGTGGCCGTCCGGTGCCAGACGCGCTTCGACGACGCGTTCCGTCGACTCGTGGCCCGAGGCTATCGGGTCCGCTGGACCGATCTGCGCATGACCTACGAGGGCTACCCCGAGCCGCATCCGGCGCGCGGCGTGTTGTTCTCGAATTGGGAGATCTAGTCTAGTGCGGAGTGCGGAATGGGGAGTGCGGAGTTGATCTAGCGTACTCCGCACTCCACACTCCACATTCCGCACTCGCATGACCACCGGCCTCGTCATTTTCGCGGCGACGTATCTCCTCATCGCCGTGCAGCGCCTGCCGTTCGTGCACCTCAACCGGCCCGCCGCCAGCCTCCTGGGCGCGGTCGCGATGGTGGTGTTCGGCGTCCTGCCGCTGGTGGACGCCTATGCCGCGATCGATTTCGACGTGCTGGTGTTCCTCCTCGGCCTCATGTTGATCGTCGGCTACCTCGAGGTGGGCAAGTTCTTCGAGTGGGCGGCCGAGTGGATTCTGCGACGGGCCCGAACGCCCGAGCGGCTGTTGCTGGGAGTTGTGGTCGGCGGCGGTCTCCTTTCGGCATTGTTCGTGAACGATACCGTCTGCCTCGTCGTGACACCCGTGCTGCTGGCCGCGCTCGGACCGCTGCGGGTGAAGCCCACCCCCTACCTGATCGGCCTCGCCATGGGCGCAAACGTGGGCTCGGTGCTGTCGGTCACGGGCAATCCGCAGAACATGCTGGTGGGCATTTGGAGCGGCACGTCGTTCGGTGGGTTCCTCGGGCACATGCTGCCCGTGGGGGTGGGAGGGCTCGCCATCACGTACGGCTACCTGCGCTAGGCCTACCGCGCCGAGCTACGGGAGCCGTTCCGCGAGCGGCTCGAGACGGTACCCGTGGTCCTCGACAGGCCCCTCGTGCTGAAGGGGCTCGCGCTGTTCGTGGTCGCCGTCGTTGCCTGGCTCGCGGGCGGGTCGCTGCCGCTCGTCGCCATCGCAGCCGGCGCGGCGATGGTCGCGGTCGCCCAGCGCGATCCCGCCTACGCCATCGATCGGGTCGAGTGGTCGCTGCTCCTCTTCTTCGCGTCTTTGTTCGTGGTGATGCGCGGCTTCGAGCAGACCGGCGCCGTCACCTGGATCGACGGGCACGCGCTCGCCCTGGTGCGGGACGGGTCACCCTGGCGTGCCGCCACGACGGTCACCGGCGTGATGACCGTTCTTTCGAACCTCATCTCTAACGTCCCCGCCGTCATTCTCTGGCGCAACGCGGTCCCCAACTTGCCCGATCCCGACCGCCTGTGGCGGGTGCTCGCCATGAGCTCGACGTTCGCGGGCAATCTGCTTCTCATCGGCTCGATGGCGAACCTCATCGTCGCCGAGCGGGCGGAGACTCGCGGGGTCCGGATCGGGTTTGTGGAATACGCTCGCGTCGGCGTTCCCGTCACGCTGCTCACACTGGTATGGGGAGTCGCGGTCCTCGTGGCGCTGGGATGACGGCTTGCGCTTCATGAGGCAATTCGCCAATCATGGAGCGCGCCCCAAACCCGAACATTTCTTGCAGGAGACGCTTCGATGAACCGGGTTCGGCAGCTAGCGACTGCCTTGGCGGTCACGACGTTCGTTGCGCTGTCCAGCGCGACGGCTCAGAGTGCGTACTTCGGCCTGGGGGGCGGTGTCACGGTGCCGTTGAGCGACTACAAAGACACGGATAACGCCGGATGGCACGTGCTCGGGAAGGTGGACATCCATATACCGATGTCTCCCGTCGGCGTCCGCGTGGACGCCATCTACAGCCAGACCAGCCAGAAGGCCCCGGCGACGGGCAACACGAAGGTGGCCGGTGGAACCGTGGACGTAGTCTGGCATATCCCGACGACCGTCCCCGGCCTCAAGCCGTATGTCGTCGGCGGGGGAGGGGTCTTCAACTACAACGCCGGCGGTGGTTCGACGACGAAGTTCACGTGGGCGGCCGGGTTGGGGGCGTCGATCGGGGCGGGTCCGATCCACGCGTTCGCGGAGGCCCGCTACATCAGCGTTCAGCTGACCCCGACGCACCTCAAGTTCGTTCCCCTGACGGCCGGTCTCTCGTTCGGCTCGTAGCAGCGTTCTGCTCGTCGCCGGCGGCGGTGCTCGGCAGCCGAGCGCGGCCGCTGTTTTGGTTCACGACAGGAACTTGGGCGCGCCCGCGATGATCCGGCGCGCGAACAGGATCGCAGCCGCCGCATACAGGATGTGCACCGAACCGTTGCCGATGTGCAAGGCGAATACGAGCACCCCCCAGACCACGAGCAGTGTGACCGCTGCGACGAGCGTCACATTCATGTCTCTCCCTCGAGATTGACGTTTCCCGTACACGCAGTATTGTACTATCAGGGACGGGGAGAAGAATTATTGAGCCAACAGGCTCGATCGTGGACCCAGATACTGTGACCGATGTCAGGCCCCCGCGTGGGGAAGGCAGACGCCATGGTGAGGGACCAGTCATTCCCTTCGGGCTTCAATAATCCTCTCCGTTCCTGTCGCATCGGTCGGCCGGGCCGCGTTACGGCGGTGCCGGCCGATCGCGTTTTCGCGCCATTCTGACGGTTTCCCAAAAATACCTCG
>QHUC01000158.1:10190-21022 GCA_003221045.1 Gemmatimonadota bacterium
CATGGCGGCGAGCACGGTCCACTGGTTGATGTTGCTCGACACCATGTTCATGAGCGCCAGCGGCGCGTGGGTGACGCGCCGCGCCCAGTAGAACGCCGAGACCTTTTCCGGAAATTCGGACAGGAACGGCGCGACCCACTGCACGAGGACGAATTGACTCACGCCCAACACGCCCGCCACGGCGAGCATCGACTCGAGAAACGGATGGGCCGTGACGAAGAGCAGCAGGCCGCCCGCTCCGAACAGGGCGCCGATGGCGAGCGGTCGCCGCCAGCCGGGCTGGCGGTAGGCCCAGCGGGACACCGCCGGCGCATCGCCGAGGTTCTCGACCGTGTGAGGAGGATTCTGAAACAGCACCCACAGGTACACGAGGTAGAGCACGAGCAGCACCACCGCATCCACCCACGTGAAGCTGCTCTTCATCAGGATGACGCCGAAGTAGAGGAGTGGCGGGACGAGCCCGATGATCTCCACCGCGTGCTCGCGCTCGAGTCGGATCGCGGGCAGCCGCTGCGTGGCGGACTTGCGCCCCGCGGTCGCAAAAACGAAGTAGATCATCGGCCAGCCGAGCCCGAGGAGCAGCCGGATGGCGCCGGTGAGGTTCGCGATCGCGAGGTGCGCGCGCTGTGGATCGCGTCCGGCATCCCACGCGATAACGGCCTCGACGCCGAACTCGGGGAGTGTCTGGAGCCACGCGAGGATCGCGAGGGCGAGGCCTTGGGAGATGAGGAACTGCGCGGCTTCCGCGCCCCAGGTGACGAGAAACGCGGACCCGAGCATGCTCGGGAACGTCCACAGCGCCGCGAGGGCCGAGCCTCCCGCCCCGGACAAAAAAGCGAGTACCTTTAGCTTCACGTGCGCCGAAGATAGTCCTGCCCCGGAGGGCCAACAAGCGATCATGGGACGCGACAAGATGAAGTCCGCCAGCCGCCACGGCTTTCACGAAGGACACCCGGAGCCGGTGTCCCCCGCTCTACCCGTGAAACCCGCTCCCGCTCCCGCCCCCGCCCCTGCCCCCGCCCCCGCCGCCGCTCGCGCGCTCGACGGGCCCACACCCTTCGAGACGCTGGTTCGGGAGATGCTCGTCCAGCTCGGCGAGGATCCCGCGCGCGAGGGGCTGCGGCAGACCCCCGACCGGGTCGAGGCATCGCTCCGGTGGCTCACGCGCGGCTATCAGATGTCGGTGGCCGACGTGATCGGCGATGCGCTGTACCACGAGCGGCACGAGAACCTCGTGTGCGTCCGCGACATCGAGATTTACTCGCTGTGCGAGCACCACATGCTCCCCTTCTTCGGCCGCGCGCACGTCGCCTACCTGCCGAACGGCAGGCTCGTGGGCCTGTCCAAGATCCCGCGGGTGATCGAGGTCTTCGCCCGGCGCCTACAGGTGCAGGAGCGGTTGACGGATCAGGTCGCGGACGCGCTCATGGACGTGCTGGACCCGCGCGGGGTGGGTGTGGTCATCGAGGCCTACCACCTCTGCATGATGATGCGCGGCGTGGAAAAGCAGAACTCCAAGACCGTGACGAGCGCGCTGCGCGGGGCCCTCCTCCAGGACGCCAAGACCCGCGACGAGTTCCTGCGCCTCGTGTACAGCGGTCGGGGCTCGGAGTGAGCGACGCCCCGCTTGCCGGGAAGATCGCCGTCGTCAGTGGAGCCTCGCGGGGCATCGGCCTCGCCGTGGCCGAGGCCCTGCACGGCGCGGGCGCCCACGTCGTGCGGCTCGCGCGCACGTTGGCCGACGCCTCCGCCGACCGGCGTACGGATCTGCGCTGCGATGTCGCCGACCCGGCAGCCGTCACCCGGACTGGCGCGGGCCCTGATCCCGCATATGGTCCGCCGGGGCAGCGGCCACATCGTCACCATCGGCTCCGTCTCCGATCACGTCGCGTACTCCGGCTCCGCCGCGTACGCCGCGAGCAAATACGGCCTGCGTGGCCTGCACGAGGTGCTCCGCCTCGAGCTATCCCGGACCGGCGTGCGCACCACCCTCCTGTCGCCGGGCCCGGTGAACACTGACATCTGGGATGCGATCGACCCCGACTCGAAGCCCGGCTTCACCAAGCGTCGCGACATGTTGTGCGCCGAAGACGTCGCGGCCGCGGCGCTCTACGCGGTCACCCAGCCGCAGCGAGTGGATGTCACGGAAGTCCGATTGATGCCGACGGTATACACGGCGCGGAGCTGAGCAAGTGCGGAATGCGGAGTGGGGAGTGCGGAGTGGCACTGCCGGGCTCGAGGCCCGCGCTCAGGATCGACGCCTATCGGGCAATTCCGCACTCCGCATTCCGCACTCCGCACTACTTGCAACCCTGACCATCCTTTGGGCACCCGTGCCGTCCGTCGCTCAGTCCCTCCTTCCGCCGTTACCCGACACGACCGGTTTCGGCGTCCACGTGCTCGCAATCGCCCGCGCGCCCGACAACGCCGTCTGGGTGGGCACATACGGGCAGGGCGTCTTTGTGCTGCGCTCCGGCGCGGGCGCGTGGGAGCATCTGCTCCACTCGGTCGACACCACCGCCCGCTCCATCTCGTTCGACTTCGTCAACGCCGTCGCGTTCGGTCCGGCGGGTGAAGTCTGGTACGGGACCGTGGGGAACGGCTGGGGGCTTTCGACGGATGGTGGGAAGACGTGGACCAACTGGACGGGCGACCAGCTGGGTCACGAGTGGCAATACGTCGCGCCGAACGGCATCGTCACGCGCGGTGACACGGTGTACGTCGCCACGGCGGACGGCATCAAGCTCAGTTGGGATCGCGGCGCGAGCTGGGCCGAGATCACCGACTCGATCGGGACGACGAGCGCGGGGCACGTGTGGGGCCGCATTCGCAGCCAGTATGTGCTCGCCCTCGCCCGCGGGGCGGACGGCAGTCTGTGGGCGGGCCACCTGCGCGGCCTGGCGCGCTCGACGGACGGGGGCCGCTCCTGGACCGAGTATCCGACGCCGGTGCGCTGTCCCGGTGTGGAGTGCGCGGACCGCGTGCGCGCGTTGGCGCCGGACACGAGCAATGTGGTCTGGGTCGGAACCGAGCACGGACTGTACCGCCTCGCTGCCGGGCAGGGAGGGCGGGCAGGGGGGGGCATGTGGCTCGACAAGAAGGGACATCCCGCCTGCGAGGTTGCGCTCGTGGTGACAGGGTGTCGGGCGGACATGCCGGCGGTGCAGGCTGTCGCCGGCGCCGGAGCGGGGCGCGCATTCGCCGGCACGCGCGAAGGGGCGTACGCGGAGGATGGCGACGCGTTGAGTGTGTGCGACGTCACGCCCGCCGTCACCGCGCTTCTGGTTCTCGCGCCGGGCACGTACGCCGCGGGCCGTCCCACCGGGATCTCGACTTGCCGGATCAACCAGGGGTTGAGCCTGGTCGGCGTGACGTACCGCGAATGGCCCGACACCGATACCCAGGGCACCCGGCACACGTGGTTCGAGCGACCAATCGCCCTGACCGACCAACCCTACATCGACCAGACATACCGCTACGGGTCGACCATGGGCGGCAGCTTCCAGCAGCACCAGGGCGTCGAGTTCAACAATCCCGACGGCACACCGGTCCACGCGATTGGTGACGGGACAGTGGTGTTCGCGGGTCTGGCGGAGCGGGGCTCCAATACCGTGGCGATCCGCCACGACCGCAAGCTGAAGGGGCTATTCGTCTACTCGACCTACTACCACAACTCCAAGTTGCTCGTGTCCCAGGGGCAGCGGGTGAAGGCGGGTGACGTGATCGCGCTGGTGGGCAACACCGGGCGCGCCACCAATGACCACCTGCACCTCGAGATTCACGTCACGCCCGTCGACTCGACGCCACTCGTCGTCGACCCGAACGAGCGATTCCCCCGCTATACCGTGAATCCGGAGCTCTGGATCCGCCCCCTGCCCGGGACGGGCATCGTCGCCGGACGAGTCTGGAACGCGCAGGGGCAGCCCGCGCCGCAAGTGCGCGTGTACGGGCTGGTCAAGGCCGAGCCACAGGAGACGCCGTACTCCTACGCCGAGACCTACGGCGAGCATAATCATCCGGACCCGGATTACGGGGAGCACTTCGCGGTCTCCGATGTCGAGCCAGGCGACTATACGCTCGCCGTCGTGGTCGATAGGCGAAAGATGACGCGGCGTGTGCGTGTCGAAGCGGACCGGGTGATGTGGGTGGAGTTCGGCTCCCGTGCACATTGACCTGACGGAGATGCTGCGCTGCCCGGAGCCTCACGACGAGGCATTCCTTGTGATGTCGACGGGCGAAATGCGCGGCCGCATGGTGCGGTCGGGCTTGCTGGGGTGTCCGGTGTGCGGCCGGGAATATCCGCTCATGAAGGGCGTCGCACGGTTCTCG
Organism: Gemmatimonadota bacterium; assembly: GCA_003221045.1. GTDB lineage: Bacteria > Gemmatimonadota > Gemmatimonadetes > Gemmatimonadales > GWC2-71-9 > AG41. Next base: position 14,520 of record QHUC01000158.1, read on the forward strand.
GGAAGCGGGGAGCGGGGAGCGGCTCCCTCCGCCGCCCCGTCCGGTGCCGCTCCCCGCTCCCCGCTCCCCGACGCCGAAACTCTTCAGGCGTTGCTGGACCTGAGTGGTCCCGGTGGTTACGTCGTGCTCGTGGGCTCCGCTGCGCGTCATGCGGTGGGGCTCGCGGGGCTGATGGGCGGCATCCACTACGTGGGCATCGACGCGCCCCCGGACGTGGAAGAGCTGTCCGTCTTGAGCCTCCTCGCGTGCGATACGATGATCCCGCTGCGTCGGGCGATGGCGCGCGCCGTGGTGGTCGGTCGGGACCGCGCGGAGGCCGCCTGGCTCGCCGAGGCGCAACGCATCCTGCTCCCGGGCCGGCGGCTGGTGGTCGAGCGCGACGATGTCACGCCGCCAGCGGGGCTGACGCAGGTCGCGTCGGGGCAAGGCCTGCTCGTCGCCGAGCGGCGCTGATCAGCCCTCGACCGCCGCAGCCGTGGGATCGGCCTCGGCGTACACGCGGTCGATGAGATCCTTGTAGTTCTTTTCGACCTGGCGCCGCTTGACCTTGAGCGAGGGCGTGAGCTCCCCCGACTCGATTGTGAAGTCACGTTCGAGCAGCACGACTTTCTTCGGCATCTCGAACTTGGCGAGATCGCGCAGGCCGCCCATCACTTCGCGTTCCATCTTGGCCTTGACGTCGGCCAGCCGGATCAGGTCGGCCTGCGAGGCGTAGGCCAGGCCGCGTTCTTTGGCCCAGCGCTCCAGGTTCTCGAAGTTCGGCACGATGAGAATGATCGGGAACTTGCGCTGATCGCCGAGGACCACGGCGCTCGCGACGAACTTGTTCAGGCGCACCGTGTTCTCGATCGGTTGCGGGGCGATGTACTTCCCACCGGCCGTCTTCAGGAGATCTTTCTTTCGGTCGGTGATCTTGAGGTATCCATCGGCGTCGAGCTCGCCGATGTCCCCGGTATGGAACCACCCGTCTGCATCGATCGCCTCGCGTGTCTCGTCCGGCTTATTGTAATAGCCCCGCATGATGTTGGGGCCCTTCGCGAGGATCTCGCCGTCCGGCGCGATCTTGATCAGCACCCCGGGGATCGGCTTGCCCACGGCACCGAGCTTGAGGCGCTGGAGCGGGTTGAGGGTCAGCACGGGCGATGTCTCCGTCAGGCCGTATCCCTCGATGACCGGTAACCCGGCGCTGTAGAAAAACCGCGCGACCTCGGGCGCCAGCGGCGCCGATCCCGACACGAAGAACTTGATCCGGCCGCCCGTCCGAGCGCGAAGCTTCGCGAACACCAGCCGGTCGGCGAGCGCGTGACGCAGCCGCAGCGTCAGCGGGACCGGGATGCCCGCCAGGCGATGCGCCGTCCATGCCTCCCCGATGCGCTTCGCCCAGAGGAAGATCCGCCGCTTGAGCGCGCTGCCGCTGAGGGCGCTCTCCAGGACGCGGGCATAGACCTTTTCGTACAGCCGGGGCACCCCGGCCACGATCGTCGGATGCACCTCGACCAGATTCGGCGCGACGGTGTCCACCGACTCGGCGAAGTTGATCGTGACGCCGACGTCCAAGAAATAGTATTCCACCATGCGCTCGAGAATGTGCGACAGCGGCAGCCACGCGAGACAACTGTCATCTTCACTCGCCCGTAGCACCTCCACGCACGCATTCACGTTGGAGCAGATGTTACCATGGCTGAGCATGACGCCCTTGGGCTGTCCGGTGGTGCCCGACGTGTAGATCAGCGTCGCGAGGTCGTCCGGTCGCACCGCCAGCGCGTCCTCCTTGAAGCGGGGATACGTCGCCGCCCCCGCTCGGCCGCGCTGCTCGACGTCGGCTAACGGAATCACGCCGCTCCCGGCCTGCGGGTCGAACGCGATGATGTGACGCAGGGCCGGTAACCCGGCGCGCACGGCCTGGATCTTCTCCACCTGCGCGGCGGTGGAGCCGAACACCGGATGGCGACCTTCTCACCCGCCCCGAGCGACAGCTCGCGCAGCCCCACGGCGAGCGCTTGGACGCGCTCCGCGACCGCGCGATGCGTGACCGATCGCCACGTACCGTCGGCCTTATATCGGAAGGCCGCCGGGTGGTTGGCGTACCTTTCCACGGCGTCGAAGAACAGCTCGGTCAGGGTTCGGGCGCTCATGGTTCGAACCTCACGACGAAAGTGACGGGCGACCCCGGCACCGCCGTTCCCACCGCGCGGCGGGCGCTCGCCGTCACGAGCACGCTGTCGGGCGTGGGCCCCGCAATCAGGCGCAGCTTGACGCTCGCGATCCCCGCGGTGCCGCTGGCCACCGTATCGGCGGTGACGAGCGCGTGGGCCGTGTCGCTCGTGACGAGCGTCACCGGGCCGGGCGACGCGGGATACGTGATCGCGTAGGCGACCGGACGGCCCGCCAGTGGAACCGTGAGCGAGTCGCCGCCGCCGGCCGATTCGATGGTGTCAGCCACCAAAACGGCAAGCGAGTCGGAGAGTGAGTCGACCGACAGGTGGACGGTGTCGGCCGTGCGCGGAGTCGCGTAGACGGTGTCCGCCGCGGCGAGGGCCCGGATCACGACCGGATTGCTGAAGGTCTGCCCCGCGCGTGCCAAAAGGCTACCAGGCGTGCTGCCCGGATGGTTCACGACCGTGCGCCCCGTTGTGCTGTCCAGCACGGTGAGGATCGCCGTATCGAGTGTGGACCAGATGAACGTCGTGCCGGGGACCGAGTCGAAGTGGCCATCGAGCGCCTGCGCGTGCGGGTGGAGCGTGTCGAGCTCTTCCAGACTGTCGGGGGCGGAGACCTCAATGGCGATCACGCGGCTGAAATCACCCGGGCCGAAGAAGCTGCAGCCCAAAGCCGCCGCGACCACGAGGACGACGACGCCGGCGCGGCCCCTCCCATGGGGCCAGCCGGTCAGGGCGCCTCCGCCGCGGCGGCGTGCGTCGGCCCCGGCCCCGAGGCGCCGAGGTCGCGAAGGGCCAGGGTGGCATGCTCGATCCATTTTTGCGCGTCCGGCCCCTTGGGCGGGTGGGCGAGAAAGGCCCGCAGGTGCTGCGTGGCGCCGTCCGGATCGCCACGCTTCAGCAGCAGAAAGGCGAGACCGTAGTGCGCGCCGGCCAGCTCGCGGTCGAGCTCGAGGGCACGGCGGTAGTGGCGGATGGCCTCGTCGACGCGCCGCGTCTTGGTGAGCGCGATGGCCATGTTTTGGAGAATGCGCGCGTCGTTGGGATGGTCGCGAAGCGCGAGGCGGTACGAGGTGAGGGCCGAGTCGTAATCGCCCTGGCGTTCGAGGGCGAGCGCCTCGTTCAAGTAGTCGAGCCGCTGGGGGTTGAGATCGTCCGCAGTCGAGCCGCCGAACAGACGGCGCCAGAAACCCATGCGCCGAAAATAGCTTGCGGCCTCGTGACTTTGCAATGTAGCTTCTCACCCCATGCCCGCCGCGCCCCGCACGCCACCACCCCGTAATGCGCGACCCACCCGCAAGCCACACGGCGTCCTCGAGGTCGACTGGCCGCTCTTTGGTGAGATGTGCCGCGCCCTGGCGCTCCGGATTTTTCGGGCGTACGACCCCGAGGTGGTGATCGGCATCGCCCGGGCGGGGGTGATCCCGGGCGCCGTGGTGGCGAGCATCCTGCAGCGCGACTTCGCGTCCCTGGCCATCACCCGCACCGAAGCGGGCGGGCGACCGGTCGTGATCGCCGCTCCTCCCCGCCTCGTCACGGGGCGGCGGGTGCTGATCGTGGACGAAACGTGCGACAGCGGCGCCACCATGAAGCTCGCCCTCAACGCCGTGCGCGAGCTCAAGCCCGCCGACGTAAAGACGGCGGTCTCGTTTCGCACCGGGCCCTTCCAGCCGGACTTCGCGGCGCTCGAGACGGAGAACTTCATCATCCTCCCGTGGGACCGGGAGGTCATCATCGACGGTGAGATCGTGATGCGGCCGGACTACGCCGCGAAGCTCAAGGAACTCGGGGGTTGATCGATCGGCTGACCACGGCGCTGCAGCGCTCCCGCGCCGATTACACCGAAATCCGCGTCGAACGTACCTGGAGCACAGCCGTGACCTTCCGCGGCCGGCGCCTCGAGTCGGCGACCGCCAGTGAGGACCAGGGCGGCTTCGTCCGTGCCCTGCACGCCGGGGGCGGCTGGGGCGTGGCGTCGTTCACATCCCTGGATCGGCTCGAGACGATGGTCGCGCGCGCGGGAGAGCTGTCGCGCGCGGTGACGGTCGACCCGCCGATCCGTCTCGCCGACATCCCTCCCCGGCGCGCCGACGCCGAGCTCGATCTCGACGGGGACGTGCGGGGCGTCGCCCTGGCCGACAAGAAGCGGCTGATCGAGGCGTACAACGGTGTGATGCTCGCCGTGAGCGACCGTATCGTCGATACCCTGGCCTCGTATCGCGACGAAGTGAGCGAATACTGGTACGTGAACTCCCAGGGGACGGCACTCCACGAGCTCCGCCCCGAGGTCACGCTGTCGGGAACGGCGGTGGCGCGCCGCGACGGGACCATCGAAAAGGGAGTGGAGTCGATCGGCCTGCGCCGCGGATGGAGGTCGATGCAGAACCGCGAGCCCGGTTTCCGCGCGGTGGCGGAGCGAGCCGTGGCGTTGCTCGACGCGCCGATGGTCCACGGCGGTACGTACCCGGTCATCCTGGACCCGGAGCTCGCGGGCGTCTTCATTCATGAAGCGTTCGGGCACCTCTCCGAGGCGGATTTCGTCTACGAGAACCCGCAGGCGCGCGAGATGATGACCCTCGGCCGCCGCTTCGGGAAGCCGGTCCTGAACGTCGGGGACAACGGTGCCGCGCCCGGCCTCAGGGGCACGTTGCCATTCGACGACGAGGGCACGCCGACGCAGGACACGGCGCTCATCCGCGAGGGCATCCTCGTCGGTCGGCTCCACTCGCGCGAGACCGCCGCCGCGATGGGCGAGCGCCCCACCGGGAACGCGCGCGCGCTCTCGTTCCGTCACCCGCCGATCGTGCGGATGACCAACACATACATCGCCAACGGCACCGGGACGTTCGACGACCTGATCCGGGACATACAGCTCGGCGTCTACGCGTGCGGTGCGTTCGGCGGCCAGACCATGGGGGCAGGTGCCCCTGCCCGTCACCGAGGGCGCGCCGCACGTACGGATTGAGGAGGCGCTGATCGGCGGCGACGTCCCAGGGTGATCGAGCGGCTGCTCGAGGTCGCCCGCCGCCGCGCGGATGGAGGCGCGGACGCGCTGTGGCGCCGGGTGGAGCGCACATCCGTGGCCTTCGAGTGGGGACGGCTCAAGGCCGCCGGCGTTGCCGAGGAAGCAGGCGCCAACCTGCGCGTTCGCCACCGCGGTCGCGTCGGCATCGCGGGTACCACCGCCGATGTCGCCCCCGACGAGCTCGTGAGTCGGGCGCTCGCGTCCGCGGCGCTCGGCGAGGAGATCGAGCTCGCGTTCCCCGCCAGAGGTCCCCTCGCCAAGATCGCGACGTTCTTCGATCGCGCCGCCGATGCGCGTTTGGACGACCTGATCGCCATGGGCCGCTCGTTGCTCGGGCGACTCGAGCGCGAGGGCTGCCAGGTCAACGTCTCCATCGAGCGTGAGTCCGCCGATGTGCGCGTAGCGAATACGGCGGGCGCCGCGGGCGACTACCGTTCGACCGGAGTCGCCGTCAGCGCGGACGTGTGGCGCATCGCGGGCGACGACGTGTTGGCGGTCGGCGACGCCGCCGAGGGCGCGGATCTCCCCGGGGACGAGGTGCTGGCCAGGCTGGCCGCAACGATCAACACCCGACTCGACCACGCCCTCCGGATCGTCGGGCCGCCCGACGGCGCGCTTCCCGTCGTCTTCACCCCGGCCGGCCTCTCGCCCCTGATGCTGCCCGTCACCCAGGCCCTCTCCGGCAAGGCCGTGCTGCAGGGGATCTCCCCATTGGGCGCAAAGGTCGGGGAACAAGTCTTCGACGCCCGCTTCTCGCTGACGGATGATCCGCTTCGCGCGGGTCGACCGAGCTCGCGCCCCATCGACGACGAGTGCGTCGCCTCGCGCCTCACGCCGCTCGTCGAGCACGGGGTGGTGCGACGGTTCATTTACGACCTCGAGACGGCCGCGCGGGCCAAGACCCAGAGCACCGGACACGGCGAGCGCGGAATTTTCGGGAAACCGGTGCCGGGGTACACGAACATCGTCGTGGGGGATGCGGGCGATGTAGGGGCAAAGCATCCCTTGCCCCCACCGTTGGGCGGCGGGTTGCTGGCCGCCATCACCGACGGCCTCCTGGTCGATGAGCTGATCGGCGTGGGGCAGGGAAACGTGATCGGCGGGGCCTTCAGCCATCCGGTGGCGTTGGCATATCGAATCGAGCGCGGCGAGATCACCGGTCGCGTGAAAGACGCGGCCGTCGCGGGGAACGCGTACGAGCTGTGGAAGCGGGTCGGCGGCTTCGGCAACGATGCGCGCTGGGCCGGATCGCGCTGGGCGCCGTCGGTGCTGCTCGAGGGAGTGAGCGTGGCGCGGAGATAACCTCCACCAACCTCCAC
>QHUC01000159.1:0-10186 GCA_003221045.1 Gemmatimonadota bacterium
GGCGGCCCGGCGCTCCGCGTCCGTCGCCAGGGGCCCGAGCACCGCGGCCAGCTGACGCAGCCGGACGCTCGTGTTCCGGCCCGCCTGCAATGCCCGCTTCGCGTCGAGGTCGAGCTCGAGCGCGGCCGCGACTTGGAACGAGAGAAGCGCCGCGTCGCTCGGCAGCTCGATCTCCTCGTCCGAGCGCTCGGTGAGCACGCCCAGCGCCCGCGCCAGGCGCGCGAACCCCTCGCGGACGTCCTGGGCGAGCGTCGCCAGCTCGGCGGCGTCGACCGGCTCATCGTCGAATTCCTCGACCTCGGCGACGCGATAGGGCTGTGGGCCCGTCACCCAGCGGCGCAGCACGAAGCGGCGCTCGCCCACCGCGAGGATGTTGGCGCGCCCGTCGGGGAGCGGTTCGCTCGAGCGGATCAACGCCACACAGCCCACGTCGCCAAGATCCGGCGTGGGGTCGGCGGCGGGCGCGCGGTTCGGGGTCACGTATGCGACCCCGAACCGCCGATCGGCGGCGAGACAGTCGGCGAGCAGCCGGCGGTAGCGGGGCTCGAAGATGTGCAGCGGCTGCGGAGCCCCGGGGAAGAGGACAATCGGCAGCGGAAAAATGGGAAGCTCACGGGGCATGCTATATACTAGACGCGCAGACGCACAGACGCACCGGGGAGAACAGCAAAGAGGGGCCAGGTATGCCTTCCCGGCCCCTCGTACTGTTCACTCCTGTGCGTCTACGCGTCTGTGCGTCTAGCTCTTAGGCCGCTCTCCAAAAGCCTTTCAGTGCCCGGCCGTCCGGTGATTCTCTCAGCTTTTCGAACGCCCGCTCTCTGATTTGCCTGATTCGCTCCCGCGTGACTCCCATGAGCGCCCCGATCTTCTCGAGTGTCATGGCTTCGCTGCCTTCTTCGAGACCGTAGTAGAGATAGAGGATTTTGCGCTCGCGGGGGGTCAGGTACTTCTGGAAGATGCGATCGATGAACTCGCGCATCAGCTTGCCGTCGGTCTTCTCTTCGATCTCGCCGCCCTCTTGCCCGGCGAAGCGCTCACCCAGCGTCGCGGCGTCCTTGTCGCTCCGGTCCACCGGCGCATCGAGCGACAGCTCCGCCGCGGTCATGCGGCGCGCGGTCCGCACGTTGTCGACGGTGTCCTGGAGCGCCAGCGCGATTTCGTCGTCCGTGGGCTCGCGACCCAGCTCCTGGGAGAGATAGGTCTCCGTGCGGCTCATCCGGATCAGTTGGGAGTTCTGATTCAGCGGGATGCGAACGCTGCGGGTCTGCTCGGCCAGCGCCTTGAGGACTGCCTGACGCACCCACCACACCGCATAGGAGATGAACTTCACGCCCTGGTCCGGGTCGAACTTCTTCACGGCCTTGAGGAGCCCTTCATTGCCGATCGCGACGAGCTCGGAGAGATCGAGCCCGTGGCCCTGGTACTTCTTGACGTAAGAAATGACGAATCGGAGGTTGGCGGTCACGAGCCGCTCGGCGGCCTTTTCATCACCTCGCTGAACGCGCCGCGCCAGCCGACGCTCTTCCGCGGGATCCTTTATGAGAGGGAGCTTCTGAATGTCCTGGAGGTACTGGTCGAATGCACCGGAAGGATTAGCTCGAAAAAACGCCTTCGCCTTGCCTCCGTTCGACCGCGCCATAGCTGTGGGCTCCGACGGTAGACGACCGACAGTCGTTGTAAGGGAAAGTGGCGACCGCGGCAATATAGGAATGGCCTGCCAATGGTGCAAATCTACGCGTTTTTCCACATCACAAATTGTGATCTCGCTCCATCACTGCGCAATTTGTCCACTATCCACACCGGCTGTGGACAAAATCGTGTTGATCGGACGTTGATTCTCCTCCCACAAGAATGTGGAGACGTGCACACGCATGTGGGAAGTTGTTGACGGATATGTGATTATGTCAGGAAGTGATGGAGGAGCTAGCCGCCGGCCAGGACCTTTCGCACGACCTGTTCCGGCGCGGCCACCGTCCAGCTCTGGCCGTCCGCATACATCCGGCCGATCGCCCGCGGCAAGGCGAACCGCACGGTCCCCTCGCGACTCTTCTTGTCGAGCTGCATCGCGGCGATCAACGCGTCGGTCGTCGCCGTCTCCGGCAGCTCGAGCGGCAACCCGTAGCGCTCGAGCACTCGGCGGATCCGGTCCGCCGTGCCCCGCTCCGCGATGCCGAGGTCCTCGGCGAGCCGTCCCTCGAAGGCCATCCCGATCGCGACCGCCTCGCCATGTAGCGCCGCGAACTTGGCGGTCGCCTCGATCGCGTGGCCGACGGTATGGCCGAAGTTCAGAATCGCCCGGCACCCGGCTTCCCGCTCGTCCGCCGCCACCACCCCTGCCTTGAGCTCGACCGAGCGTGCTACCAGGCGCTCGAGCGCGCCCGGGTCCCGTGCGGTGATCGCGCCGGCGTCCCGCTCGAGCGTCGCGAAATACGCGGCATCGGCGATCACTCCATGCTTGACGGCCTCGGCCATGCCCGCCGCCAGCTGCTGTGCGGAGAGCGAGGCGAGCGCCTCGAGATCCGCGAGCACGAGCCGCGGTTGGTGGAAGGCGCCGAGCAGGTTCTTGCCCGCGGGCACGTCCACCCCGGTCTTGCCGCCGATCGACGAGTCGATCATGGCCAAGAGCGTGGTGGGGACCTGGACGTAGGGTACGCCCCGCATGTAGGTCGCCGCCACGAAGCCCGCCACGTCGCCCACCACACCGCCGCCGAGGGCGATGACGGCGGCGTCGCGTCCGAACTGGCGGGCGAGCATGCGATCCGACAGTGCCGCCCAGGTTTCGCGCGTCTTGTTCCATTCTCCCGCTGGGAACTCGAACAGCTCCGCGTACAATGCCTGGCTGCGGAGGCCCGTCACGACCGGTTCACCGAATAGCGGGGCTACGTGCGAATCGGTGATCACGGCGTAGCGGTCGGCCGGGCACGCCGTCGCGACCCGGGCAGGCAGCTCAGCCAGGACGCCGCGCCCGATGACGAGGTCGTACGACGCGTTGCGCTGCTCGGTGACCGAGACCCGAACCGTTACCACGCGACGTCGGCTCGGCCGGCGGCCGCGTTGGCGCGACGGGCCAGCACGAAGAGCAAATCGGAGAGGCGGTTCAAGTACGGGAGGATTACCGGGGCGAGGGAAGCCTCGCGCGAGAGCGTAACCACGTTGCGCTCTGCCCGGCGGCACACGGTGCGCGCGAAGTGCAACGCGGCGGCCTTGGGGGTGCCCCCCGGCAAAATGAACCCTGTGAGCGGGGTGAGCGTGGCCTCGGCCGAATCGATGGCGGCCTCGAGCGCCGCGACGCGATCGTCGTCCAGCGTCGCCTTGGCGAGCGCTTTGGCCACTTTTGCGGGCTCGGGACTCGCGAGCTGGCCCCCGATGGCGAAGAGGTCGCGCTGGATGTCCTGGAGCAGTGTATCCCCGAACGCCACGGGCTCGAGCGCGCGCGCCAAGCCGATGGCGGCGTTCAGTTCGTCCACGGAGCCGTAGGCCGCCACCCGGCGGTCATCCTTGGGCACGCGCCCGCCCCCAAACAGGCCCGTTTCCCCCTCGTCACCCGTCTTGGTATAGATCCTCAACCGCTCCCCACTCCCCTCTCCCTTCTGTCAAGGGCTTCCGTTACGATAGAAGCCCATGCAGGACGTCAAAGATATCACCATTGTCGGCGCCGGCCCCACGGGGCTGTTCGGCGCGTTTTACGCGGGCATGCGCGGGGCGTCCTGCTGCCTGATCGACAACCTCGATCAGGTGGGCGGGCAGCTCACGGCGCTCTACCCGGAGAAGTACATCTTCGACGTCGCCGGATTTCCGAAGGTCCTCGCGAAAGATCTGGTGCGGGGCATGGCCGAGCAGGCCCTGCAGTTTCACGCGCCGGTGCACCTCGGCGAGCAGGTGACGGGTCTCGAGCGCTCGTCCGAGAACGGCCACCCGTTTTTCACCATCGTCACGGAGCGGGACGCCTACCCCTCGCGCACCGTGTTGATCGCGGGAGGGATCGGCGCCTTCACGCCCCGCAAACTCCCCCTCAAGGACGTGGATCGCTGGTACGGTAAGGGACTCCATGACCGGATCCTCGATCCCAAGGTGTTTGCCGGCAAGCGCGTGCTGCTCGTCGGGGGCGGGGATTCCGCGTTCGACTGGGCGGTGAACCTACAGGGGATCGCCCGGTCGGTCCTGATGATCCATCGGCGCGACGGTTTTCGCGCTCACGCCGCCACCGTGCGTCAGGTACGCGAGCTCAGCGCCGCCGGGAAGATGGAGCTCCGCGTCTTTTGGGAGCTCAAGACGATTCATGGGGGCGACACGATCGACGGGGTGACGATCGTCAACAACAAGACCAAGGAAGAGGAGCGCGTCGGGATTGACAGCATCATCCCACAGCTGGGGTTCATCTCGTCGCTCGGCGCCATCGCCCAATGGGGGCTCGACATCGAGAAGGGCGAGATCAAGGTGTCACAGACGATGGCGACGAACATCCCTGGCGTGTTCGCCGCGGGAGATATCACGACCTACCCGGGGAAGCTCAAGCTCATCGCGACGGGAGCGGCCGAAGCCGCAATCGCGGTGAACCACGCCGTCCACTTCATCAATCCCGGGGCCAAGATCGAGCCGGGACACAGCTCGAACATGGCGCTGTTCGGGCAGACGGAAGACTGACGCCTATTGCCGCCCGATTTGTACTACGACCGAATCGATCTGGTTGAGCATCTGCTGATACTGCACCGCGTGTCCGTTCGCCTGCACGCTGAACGTGATGGTCCGTCCGTTTCGCCCCTCGAGCGGCGTCCCGCCGAAGCGGCGAAGCAGTGACCCGGGCTCGCCGGCGTGCGGTAGCCCCGCGACGAACGGCCCGCCCTTCGGATGCCCGTGCATGTAGTGGAGGAGCTGTGCGAATGCGTGGGGCGTCACGAGGTTGCCCGCAGCGAGGCCCGAGCCGTCCTCGAGCGCGAACGCGGTCGAATCGATCTTCACGGAGTCGATGAGAAAACGCCGCTCGACGTCGAGGCCGGCTCGCCAGGACCCCTCGCCGCGGAGCTCCCGTCCCAGGATCTTGAGCAGCATCTCGGCGAACCAGTTCTGGCTGGAGTTGAGAATGGGAAAGATGATGTCCGGAAGCGGCCGGCCGGAGTATTCGAGGAGCGCGGGGCCGCAACAGCGAACGGTGCGGTAGGCCAGGGAATCCGTGGTGCTCGCCGCGCCCCCCTCCACCGCCACCCCCCGCCGCGCGAGCGATGCCGCGAGGGCACGGGCGGCATACGCGTTGGGATCCGGGAGTGCCACGTTCTCCGTCCAGGGCTTTTTCCCCAGCGGCACGGTTCCCTCCGCGCGAATACTCCACCCGCCGCCGCTGCGGAAGAAGTTGTCGCCGATGGTGGAGGTCGACTCGGCAGGCACGGTGCGCGCCCGGTTCTCGAAGGTGATGAGACCGAGGTCGGGCACCCAACTGATCGCAGGGGGCGCGTCGACTGCGGGACCTGGTGCGATCTGGAAATCGACGCTGTTGTCGTGGAAGCCCAGACCCGACACGGGCGCGGCGTACCACCAGGTCAGATCCCAGGCGTTCCATCCGTAGTGGATGAGGGTCGGCTCGAAGTAGGAGCCGTCGCCGATGAGCTTGCCGGTGATGCGGCGGATGCCGTGCGCCCGGACGGAATCCGCCATCGCGTCGATCGCGGTGAACGTCGAGTCGCACGCGCCCGGCGCGAGCGTGTCCACGCTGTAGCATCGGGCCGACCACGTCGGGTCGCCGCGTCCATAGATGATCAGGTCCCCGTCCAGGACGCCGTCCTCCACGCGTCCGTTCACGTACAGGCTCGTCTTGACGCGGTAGTCGGGCGGCAAGAGCACCGCGGCGGCCGCCGTCACGACCAGCTTGGTATTGCTGGCGGGCACCGAGAACCGGTCCGCGTTCCGCTGGTACAGCACTCGCCCCCGGTCGTCCACGACGTAGATCCCCCATGTCGCGCGGTCGAACGGCGGGGCATCCACCAGCTGAGCCAGGCGCTGCTCGAGCGATCCCCGCAGGGGCCCCGTGCGCGGCCGCTTGGTGGCGGGCGTCTGGGCGGCCAGCGCGGAGCTAATCGTAAGCGATGCGAGGATCAGCATTCGCATAGACGAGATCCGTGACGAGGTTCACGAGGACGAAGACCAGGGACATGAACAGTATGCTCCCCTGGATGGCCGGAAGGTCGCGCTTTTCGATCGCGCTGAGCACGTAGCGCCCCAGGCCCGGCCAACCGAAGATCGTTTCCGTGAGGATGCTGCCGGTGAGGTAGCTCCCCGTATCGAGTCCGAGTACGGTGATCACCGGGATGAGCGCGTTGCGGAACCCGTGTCGCATGATCACCGCTGCTTCGCTCAGGCCTTTTGCCCTCGCGGTCCGGATGAAATCGCTGGAGAGCACTTCGAGCATGGCGGCGCGCGTCATCCGCGCGAGGAACGCCACCGAGCGCATGCCGAGCGTGAGGGCCGGGAGCAGGAGGTACGCGAGCCCGCCCGAGCCGGATGGGGGCAGCCACCGCAACATCACCGCAAACAGGAGAATCAGGAGCAGCCCCACCCAGTACACCGGGAACGACACCCCGACATAAGAAAGGAGCATGGCCACGCGGTCCATGGCCCCGCCCGGCCGGATCGCCGAGAGCACGCCGAGGGTGATGCCGGCGAGCGCCGCGAACGCCATGGCGGCGAGCGCGAGCTGGACGGTCTTGGGGAACCGCTCCTCGAGATCCCGGGCGATCGGACGCTGCGTGATGTAGGAACGGCCGAAGTCGCCCCGCACCGCCCCCCAGACGTAATGCCCGAACTGCACGGGGAGCGGGTCGTCCAGGTGCAGCTCGGCCCGAAGCCGGGCGATGGTGGCGGCATCAGCGCGCTCGCCCACCATCGCCGCGACCGGGTCCCCCGGTGCGACGTTCAGGAGGAGAAACGCGACCACGAGCACTCCGAACAGGGTCGGCACGGTCGCGACGAGCCGGCGCCCCACGAGGCGGATCACCGTGGCGCGACCCGCGCTCGAGTCCAGCGTTGCCCATTGAAGATCACCGGGACATCCCACCCGGCGAGCTCCGGGCGCCGGGCCCACAGGTCCGTGGGAAACCACAGGTACAGCCAAGGGGCGGCCCGATACACCCGCTCGTCGATGCGGCGGTAGACGTCGGTGCGCGCTGCGTCGTCCGTCGTGCGGCGGGCGCGGAGGAGCATGGTGTCCGTCACTGGGTCCGAATAGAACGCGTAATTGCCTCCGGGGCCGAAGCTCCCCGAATAGAACAGGGGATAAAGGAAATTGTCGGCGTCCGGATAGTCGGCCCACCAGTCGAGGATCACCATGTCCGTCTCACCCTTGCGCGCCGCCTCCCTGCCCCGCCGGTAGCCGGCCTCCGCGAGGAGCGCTCGTGCTGCTCCGGGGTCGTAGTCGTACCGCGGGCGCGTGGTGTCGCTCCCCGCCAGCGCCGGCGGGATCGCGCCGCGGGAGGGGATCCCGCGTCTCCCGTACACGGTCGCGAGGATTTCCGGCACGTTCACCGCGCGGTTGATCGCCTGACGGACGCGGACGTCGCGCAGCGGGCCGCGCCGGTTGTTCAACGCCACGTACACCACGCGCAGCGCCGGCTTCTCCACCAGATCACCGGGCCGCTCCCGGCGCCAACGCGCCGTCTCTCCGAACGGCACCTCGAGCACACTGAGCCGGCCCGCCTCGAACTCGGCGGCCCGGGTGAGGGGCTCGGGAACGATCCGCACCGTCAGGGTCTCGGCCGCCGGGGCGCCACCCCAGTAGCCTGGATTGCGAACGAACCGGAGGTAATCGTCGTGCTGCCATGTCACCAGCCGCCACGGCCCGGTCCCGACGGGACGCTCTCTCAAGCTGCCGGGGAGTGGCGTGGGCACCACGCTCGCAACCGGCATCGCGAGGAACTTGGGGAAGATCGCAAGCGGCTCGGCGAGCGTGAACACCAGGGCCGTGTCCCCCAATACCTCGATCCCCTGCACGTCGCGACTGTGACCGGCGGCATAGGCTTCGGCTCCCGCTATCGGGTAGAGTGGCCAGGGGCGACCCCCCTTGGTGGTGGGGTCGAGCACGTGCAGGAAGCTCGCGCGCACGGCGGCCGCCGTGAGGGGAGTGCCATCGTGGAACTTGACGCCCGCTCGCAGGTGAAAGACGTACCGTCGGCCTCCCTCCCCTCCGGCCGTCCAGCGATCGGCGAGCGCCGGCAGCAGGTGGCCGTCCGCGTCGAATTGGGTGAGTCCGTCGTAGGTGAGCGTGACCATCTCGCCCGTCGGCACGTCGGTCGAGAGGGCGGGGTCGAGCGAGCGGGGGTCGTAGGATTCGTAGTACGATAGCGTAGCGCGCCCGGAGCTCTCACGGTCGCCGCGGCACGCGACGAGGGTCGCAACCGCGGTGACGGTGACGAGGAGGTGGCTCGACCGGGGGAGCGCTGGCATGAGGTCAGGTGTCGAAAAGGTTGACAGTGCGGAGGGGGGTAGCCAACATACGGAGGCAGGCCAACCGCGTCAATTGCGCGCGCTCTCGTCGCTCCCGCTCGTCGCCGCGTTGGCGGCAGCCACGCTGGCCCCCCTGGCCCCCCTGGCCCCACTTGCCGCGCAGCAGGAGTCGCCGCGGGTGGTCCGCGGGCTTTCCTTTGAGGGTAATCATGCGCTCGATGACTACACGCTCACCGCCGCGATCGCGACCACCACCTCGAGTGCGTTCGCGACCAGCCCCTTCCTCCGTTGGATCGGCCTCGGCGCAAAGCGGTACTTCGACGAGCTCGAGTTCCGACGCGACGTGGTGCGGCTTCTCCTGCTGTATCGCCAGAGCGGGTATATGAATGCTGTGGTGGATACCCTGGTGCGCCGCGAGGACCGCGACGTCTACGTCACGTTCCGGATCTACGAGGGTGAGCCCGTGCGGCTGAACAGTCTCGATATCCGCGGTCTGGATTCGATCCTCGATGTGCGGGCCTTGAAGCGTGCACTCCCCCTCCAGGTCGGGGATCCCTTCAACCGTTTTCTGTTTCAGGCGTCCGCGGACACGGTGGTCTCGTGGCTCAGGAACCGCGGCTACCCCTATGCCGACGTCCTCAAGAGCTTCGACGTCGACGTGGCGGCGCTGGCCGCCCGGGTGACGCTCGAGGGAGTCCCGGGGCCCCGACTGCGAATCGGCGAGGTGATCATCACGGGGGCCGAGCGGGTCGACACGGCGACGGTGCGGCGCATGCTGTCCGTCAACCCCCACGACTGGTTTCGTCAGGACCAGTTGTATCAGACGCAACGGGATCTCTACGGCCTCGGGATGTTCCGTTCCGTCAGTGTCGTGCTCGCGGACACGGCTCCCAGGGCCGCAAGCGACTCGACCGTGGCCGTGCTGGTGCGGCTCAGCGAAGCGCCGCTGCATCGTGTCCTGCTCGGCGCCGGATACGGGTCACTCGATTGCTTCCGGGTGCAGACCGGCTGGACCGCGTACGACTTTCTCGGCGGCGCCCGGGCTCTCGACATCACGGCACAACTATCCAAGATCGGCATCGGTGTCCCCACCGACTGGGGGTTCCGCCGGAACGTATGCCGGACACTGCTTGACGACCCCACATCGGACACCGCCAACTACAACGTCGCGATCACGTTGCGCCAGCCCGCGTTCTTCTCGCCGCGGCACACCGCAAACTTCAGTGTGTTCGCCGAGCGGCGCTCCGAGTTCAACGCCTATACACGGCAGGCCATCGGGGCCAATGTCGGGGTGACCTTCAACGCCCGGCGCGACGTTCCGGTGACCGTCGGATACAGCTATTCCGTCGGACGCACGACCGCCGACCCCGCGACGTTCTGTCTGTTCCTCACGTTGTGCAATGCGTCGGACCAGGCATTCTTCACGAACACGCGGGCATTCGGCGCGGTGACGATCTCGGGTGTTCGCGGCCGGGTGAACTCGATCCTCGATCCCTCGGCGGGGAGCCTGTTCCGTTTGACCTTGGCGCACGCGTCGCGCTACGTGCTGTCGGACACGTTGTACGAGTTCAACCGCGGCGAGCTGGAGTTCTCCAAGTACTATCCGCTATCGCGTCGCAGTGTGCTCGCGTGGCGGATGCGTGGGGGGGTCATTCTGCCGCAGCGCCTCAGCCTGCTGGGGCAGAACGTGCAGTTCGTCCCGCCGGACCAGCGCTTTTATGCCGGAGGCCCCAATTCCGTGCGTGGCTACGCGCGC
>QHUC01000159.1:10271-14697 GCA_003221045.1 Gemmatimonadota bacterium
ACGACGGTAAGCGGCCTGCGCGTTACCCCGGGCGTGGGGCTCCGGTTCGTCACCCCGCTCGGTCCCGTTCGACTCGACGCAGCCTACGACGGCTACCCGCAGGAGCCCGGCAAGCTGTACTTCCTGAACACGGCCAACAAGAGCCTCACGTTCACCGGCCACGAAGTCCGTCCCGGGCTCCCGGGGGGATTCTGGCGGCGAGTGGTGGTCCAGTTCGCCGTGGGGCAAGCGTTCTGATGGTGCGCCGATCGCTGGGAGCCGCGCTGTGGACGCTGGTGGGGCTGCTCGCGGTGTTCCTGGGAGCGCTGTCGTCGCTCGTGGGCACGGAGGCCGGACGGCAGCTGCTCGCCCGAGTGACCGAAAGGGGACTGCGGCAGGTGTTCACGGGAACGGTCGAGATCGGGGCGGCGCGCGGATCCCTCTTCACCGGTCTGTCCCTCGGTGACGTGCGGTTGTTCGACGCCGACACGACGCTCGTGGCCTGGCTGCCCCGAGTGGAGGTGAACTACAACCCGTTCGACTTCGCGGCGGGCCGCGTGGTGCTGTTCGAGCTTGACCCGAAGCACCCCGTGATCAACATCGTGCAACACCCCAGCGGGCGGCTGAACGTGGAAGAGCTGCTGCGGATTGGCGCGGCGGGGAAGCCGGACACCGGACCGCACGGGCCGGCGACGCTCATTCTGTTCCGCAACGTGCGGATCACCGACGGCACGGTGATCCTGCGTCTCCAGGCGGCGCACCCGGCGCCGGGGGATTCGAGCCTCGAGATCGCGAGCGGAGGTCCGAACGGGCGGCTGCGGATCCGCCGCTTCGAGCACCTCGACGCCCAGCTCGGCGCCCTGCAGGTGTCCTCGCCGCGCGAGCGCGGCATCCGCATCGACGTGACCCGGCTCGGAGTGGAAAGCGACGACCCCCCCGTCCGACTGGTGGATGTGTCGGGCCGGCTGCGCGTGCGCGGCGACTCCCTGGATGTTCAGCTGGCGCGGGTACGGCTCCCGGCCACCGCGCTGCGCGACGCGCGCGGGTTGGTGAGCTGGCCGCACAACACGCTGCTGTTCGATCTCCGGATGCGCGCGGATTCCGCGTCGCTCAAGGACGTTCGCTTCATCGATCGGCGCTTCGGCGGCGGCCCGGGATCCGGAGTGGTCTCGGGTGAGGTCCGCCTGCGCTCGCATGGCGCACGCGTGCTGGAGGTGGGGCTCGACCCGCTCCGCCTCACGTACGACGGCGGCACGGTCACCGGTCGCCTCACCGCGTTCAGCGCCGCGGACTCGGGTCTCGTCGCCCTGCGCGACGCCGACCTGAACGCGCAGGACTTCGACCTCGAGTTCGCCCGGCCGTTCCTCGACACCCTGCCGTTCGCCGGACGTCTCTCGGGGCATACTGTGGCGACCGGGCCGCGCGGCGACCTCGCCCTCGAAACCGACTGGTCTTTCCGCGATTCGCTGGTTCCGGGTTGGCCCGAAAGCCGAGTGCGCGGCAAAGGAGAGGTGAACCTCGCGGCCGCCGGCGGGTTGCGGTTTCGCGCCTTCGCCGTCGAAGCGGCGAGCCTGGACCTGCGAACCGTGGCTCGCCTGGTACCGGCGGTGCGGCTGAACGGAACCCTGTATGCCGCGGGGACGCTCAACGGGCCGCTCCGTGACGTCCACTTCGCCGGCACGCTCGCCCAGCGGGACGGCGCGCTGCCCGTGAGCACGGTGAAGGGAACAGTCCATCTCGACACGCGCGGCCAAGTGCTGGCCGTCCGCGCCGACGTGGTCGCGGACTCCCTCTCGTTCGACGGGTTGAAGGGGAGTTTCCCGTCCCTGCCGTTGCGGGGTGCCGTAGCCGGGCCCGTGCGGTTGGCGGGTCCGCTCGACTCGCTCGAGACGCACGCTGAGCTCCACGGCCCGGGCGGCGCGGTGCACGGGGATGGGCTGTTGATGCTCGACCTGCCGCATTACGGCGCGCGGGACCTGAAGGTTCTGGTCCGCGACGTGAATCTGAAACGCTGGATCGACGCGGCGCCTATATCCCGGCTGAACGTGACGCTGGCTGGGACCGTAGAAGGCGACAGCGCTGTTCCGCCCGCCGGCACCGTCAGCATGGTGGTGGGGCAGTCCGAGGTGGCGGGCTCCGATGTGGACTCCGGGGCGGCGCGCGTCCGGTTCGCGGACCGGCGCGTGTACGTGGATTCGCTGCGCCTGGCGCAGCCGGGGCTGATCACCACGGGTTCCGGCTCCCTGGGATGGACGCGGGACGTGCAGGGGCAGCTCGCGCTCGATCTCGACGCCGATAGCCTCAACGCCATCGATTCGCTGGTGAGCTGGATCGCGAGTGGGACCGCTTCACCCGCGACCGCCGACCCCCCCGCCCCCCCCGACCTCCCCGCCCCCCCCCCGCCTGCCGACGAGGACTGGGGGCTGGCCGGCTCCGCCCGCGTCCTCCTCACGCTCGAGGGCTCACTCGACTCCCTGGGACTGGATGCGCGTGCGAGCGTCGACCGGCTCGCGTGGCGGAACTGGCGGGTCCCCGCGGGCCGGGCAAGGCTCGCTTTCCGTCCCGGGCCGCGACCGATGTTGACGTTGGACGCGACCGCGGATTCGCTCGCCCACGGCGCGCTCGGATTCTCGGGCGCCGCGGCTGCGGCGCACGGAACCCTGGACTCGCTCACCTGGTTTGTGCGCTCGCGCGTGGGCGGCGGTGCCGCGGTTCTCGCGGGTGGACGGTTTGCCAAGCGGGAGGGAGCGACGCCGGAGAGCACGGCCGTGCGCCTCGTGGCCATCGATTCCCTCGCGGTCCAGCTCCCGGGGGACGTCTGGGTGCTGCAGCAGCCGGCCGAGCTGACCGTGACCGACTCCGCCGCGACGGTGAGCCGGCTGAAGCTCGAGAGCGTCTACGGGTCCGGCAAGCTCTCGCTGGAGGGAGACCTGCCCACGCGGGGCCGCGCCAACGCCCACCTCCAGCTCGAGGCGTTCCCGCTCGTCGGTCTGTACGCCCTCCTCGAACAGGATACCACGGGTGTCGGCGGGGCCGTCACGCTCACCGCCGGACTCACGGGTACCCGCGCCAGTCCCGTGGCGAGCGGCTCGTTTTCGCTTACCAACGGGTCGATCGGCGAGTTCCGGATGCCGTTCGTGGATGGCTCGTTCGACTATCACG
Source organism: Gemmatimonadota bacterium (assembly GCA_003221045.1). Taxonomy (GTDB): domain Bacteria; phylum Gemmatimonadota; class Gemmatimonadetes; order Gemmatimonadales; family GWC2-71-9; genus AG41. Next base: position 13,413 of record QHUC01000159.1, read on the forward strand.
ACCGGCGGCTGAACTCGGCCCTGCACCTGTGGCGCTCGGGCCAACAGATCCTGGACGTGCGGGCCTACCTGCCGCTCGACCTGGCCCTGCAGCCCGTGCCCCGCCGCCAGCTTCCGGACACGCTCTCCGTCCAGGCCACCGCTGACAGCGTGGACCTGTCGGTGCTCGAGGCCCTGACGCCGGCCGTGCAGCAAGTGACGGGTGTGTTCTCGACCGACCTCGGTATCGCCGGCACGTGGGAGGCGCCGCGCCTGCGGGGCGGGCTGCAAATCAGCGGCGCGACGGCGACGGTGCCGGCGCTGAGCGTCCGCTACGAGGACGTGAACGGGCGGTTCACCTTTTCGGGCGACAGCATCGCCGTACAACCGCTGTCGGTCCGGAGCGACCGCGGTCGAGCGGACGTCACGGGCGTCGTCCGACTGGAGCGGCTGACCCGCCCGGTGCTCGACCTGCGCATCGCCGCGGACCAGTTCAAGGCGCTCGATCTCCGGAACAACGTGGCGATCACCGCCAGCGGGCGGCTCTCGCTGCGGGGACCCGTGTTCGGCGCCTCCCTCACCGGCCAGGCCAAGGTCACGTCGGGCGCCCTGTATTTCGCGGATCTCGTGCAGAAGCGGATCATCAATCTCGACGAGCTGGCGGATACCCTGCTCGCGTCCATGATCGAGCAGCAACGCCTCGGCCCCGAGTTCAAGAACGTGTTCCTCGACAGCCTGCGGATCGACGACCTGGGCCTCGAGATGGGGAACGACGTCTGGCTGCGTTCCAACGAGGCGAACATCCAGCTCACCGGCTCCGTGCGACTCACCAAGCGGCGCAATTTCTATCTCGTGAGCGGCTCGCTGCAGGCGGTCCGCGGAACGTACCGGCTCAAGGTGGGGGTGCTGTCCCGCGACTTCGTCGTCACGGAGGGGACCGTTAAGTACTTCGGCACTCCCGACCAGGACGCGGCGCTCGACATCGTGGCCAAGCACGTGGTGCATCCCGTGCCGACGCCCAACCAGCGCAACCCCGAAGACATCACGGTCGTCGCGCACATCACCGGCACCCTTCTCGTGCCCAAGGTCACACTCGAGGCGGAGAAACGTGACCTCTCGCAGACGGAGATCATTTCCTACCTGTTGTTCGGCAAGAGCACGGTCGACCTGGGTGGCGACCAGGGCGGGATCGCCGACCAGCGGGCGGTGGTGCAGAGCGCCCTGTCTCTGCTCTCGGGTGAGATCGAGCAGACGATCGTCTCGGGTGTGGTGCCCGTGGACTACGTGGAGATGCGCCCCGGGGGAGG
>QHUC01000210.1 GCA_003221045.1 Gemmatimonadota bacterium
TGGCGCCACTATTTCGGTATCGACGAGACCGCACGGCTCGTCGCCTGGAACGACGCCAGGCCGGCGCTCACGCTCCAGCCCGTGCGCTGGACCGGCGACGTCCTGCGCGCCCGGCTCACGGCAGCGGGTTTCGGGGTACGAGAAGCGCCCATGCGAGCCGGTCTCCAGATAACAGCGGGGGGTACCGCTCCCCGCTCCCCGCTCCCGGCGCGGCTACCAGGCTTCGAGGAAGGTGCATTCATCGTCCAAGACGCGGCTCATGCCCTCCTCTGCCGATACGCCGCGATCCCGAGCGGCACCGTCGTGTACGACGCCTGCGCGGCACCGGGCGGCAAGGCGGCGATGCTGGAATGGGGTGGTGCGCGGGTTGTCGCGGGCGAGGTGCGTCGCGAACGGCTCGGCGCCCTGATCGCGACGGCACGGCGTGCGGGAGTGGCGATTCGGGTGGCCGTCGCCGATCTTCTGTCGGCTCCGTTCCGGCCCGCGACCTTTGGGGCGGTGTTCGTGGATGCTCCGTGCTCCGCCACGGGCACGATGGCGCGGCACCCGGATGCCCGCTGGCGCCTGACGCCCCGCACCATCGTGCGGGCGGCCGCTCGCCAGCGGGCGTTACTCGCGGCGGCCGCCCTGCTGGTGCGGCCGGGAGGATTGCTGGTGTATGCGACCTGCTCGCTCGAACCGGATGAGAATGGCGACATCGTGAGCGATTTTCTGGCTCGCCATGCCCAATTCGCCCGCGCACCCGCGAGCCGGGCGGTCCCCGCCGACGTACTCACGCCCGACGGGGACTTCCAGACGCTGCCTCAGCGTCACGGCACCGACGGCGCGTACGCCGCGCGGCTCGTGCGAGCGAACTGATGCGCTTCCGTCGCCATATCCCACCGGTGCACGAATGGAACCTTCCGTGGAGGTTGCCGGAGTTCTCCGCCTTGGGCGCGCGACGTTGGGCCCTCGCCCTCGTCGGGGCGATGCTCGGCGGGTACCTGACGGCGTACCTTTTCCTGTTCCCCGCCCCCCTCTTGACGCGTCACGGCGTCGTGCCTCGCGTGCTGGGCCTCTCCTTGCAGGAAGCGTCGGAGCAGCTCCGGAATGTCGGCTTGCAGGTGCAGGACGGAGGAACGGAGCCACACCCCACGGCACCCCAGGGAGTCATCATCTGGCAGGATCCACCGCCCGGCGTGACCGCTCCGGCGGGGCTGCGGGTGACTCTGGTGGCGAGCGAAGGTCCCCCCAAGATTGCGGTGCCGGACGTGGCCGGGTTGGACGGCCCGCTCGCGCAGCGCTTGATCGCGGCGGCGGGGCTCTCCGTGGCAGCCGTTGAGTCGGTGCAGGCCGCCGCACCGCCTGGCGTGGTGATGTTGACGCGTCCGACCGCCACGGCGGTGCTGAGCCCGGGGGCGCCGGTCACCGTCGTCGTGAGCCGCGGGGCTCCGACGATCGCGGTGCCCGACCTCCTCGGCCTGTCGGGGGCGGACGCCCGCACGCGGCTTGAGCTGGACGGGCTTGCGCTGGGCACGGTGACACGCCGACGGACCCGCGACGCGAATCCGGGCACAGTAGTGGCGCAGAAGCCGGCGGCGGGTACGCTCGCGGCCCCGGGGACGGTCATCGACATCGTAGTTGCTCGGAGCCCCTAATGACCAACGGGATCCGCATCGCCCCAAGCATCCTGTCGGCCGACTTGACCCGGCTAGCCGACCAGGTCAAGCAGGTCATCGCCGGGGGAGCCGACTGGCTCCACGTCGACGTCATGGACGGCCGCTTCGTCCCGAACCTGACGTTCGGGGCGAGCATGATCGAGGCGCTGCGCCGGCTCACCGACAAGCCGTTGGACGTCCACTTGATGGTGGAGGAGCCGGAGCGCTACATCGAGCCGTTCGCCGAGGCGGGCGCGTCGGTCTTCACGTTTCACCCGGAGGCGACGGTCCACGTGCAACGTCAGCTCGCCGCAGTTCGCTCGCACGGCATGCTCGCGGGCCTGGCCCTCAACCCCGGCTCGCCGCTGGCGCTCGCCGAGGAGGTAGTGGCCGATCTCGATCTGCTGCTGGTGATGAGCGTGAATCCGGGTTTCGGGGGACAGACGTACCTTCCGGCGGCGAACGAGAAGATCCGGCGCGCCCGTGAGCTCCTCGCCGAACACGGCTCGCGGGCGTTTCTCGAGGTGGACGGCGGAATCACGGGTCACACGATCGCGGCCGCGCATGCGGCGGGGGCAGATACGTTCGTGGCGGGCAATTCGATCTTCACGAGCAGCGATCCGGCAAGCGAGGTCCAGGCGTTGCGCCGGCGCTGCCTGGTGACGGTATGAGCTCACCTCGGCGGTGGACAATCGGGATCGGCGTGGCGATGGCGCTCGTCTTCGGGACGGCGCTCGTCATCCAGATCCGCCCTCAGATCGATCTCGTGGGCGTCGGCTCCACCGCCCCGCAATTCCGCGCCAAGGACCTGGGGACTGGCCGGGCCATGACGCTCGCGGACTATCGCGGGAAGGTCGTGCTGCTGAACGTCTGGGCGACCTGGTGCGAGCCCTGCCGGGTCGAAATGCCTTCGCTCGAGCGCCTGCACCGCCGTCTGGCCGGGACCGACTTCCGCGTGGTGTCCGTGAGCATCGACGAGGACGGCGACTCGGTGGTGGCGGCGTTCGCGCGTCAGCTCGGGCTCACCTTCGATATCCTGCACGACCAGAGCGGAGCCATCAAGCGGGCGTACCAGGCCACAGGGGTGCCCGAGAGCTGGGTGATCAACCGCGACGGCGTGATCATCAAGAAGGTGATCGGTGCATCGGAATGGGATGGCCCGGTGAACGAAACCCTCATCCGGCGGCTGCTCGATGAGCAAGCGCGCTAGCCTCGTGCAGCTCCTCGTGCGCAACTGGCCGATCAAGCTGGCGGCCGGATTCTTCGCGGTGATGCTGTACGTCGCGGTGGCGGCCGAACAGCCGCTGTCGCAGAGCTTCGCCATGCGGCTTTCGGTCGGCGTGCCCCCCGGTCGGACCGTGCGGCAGCAGCCCGCCGGCGTGACGGTCGTGCTCTCCGGGAAGGGCAGCGAGATCCTCAAGCTGCGGTCGTTCCCCCGGGCGATCCGCAAAGTCATACCGGACACGTTCTCCTCATCGGTGTGGCGCGTGCAGCTCGGGCCGGCCGACGTCGAGCTTCCCAAGGGCATCGACGTCCAGGTCGCGGACATTCGTCCGCGCGACATCGAAGTCGTGTTGGACTCGGTGATTCACCGGGACGTGCGCATCGTCCCCCGGGTCAAGGTCGAAGCCGAGTCGGGGTACGTGGTGCGCGGGCTCTCGATCACGCCGAGCCTGGCGCGACTGATCGGACCCGAGAAGAGCCTCGCCGGGATCGACTCGGTGACCACCTTGCCGACGGTGATCTCGAGCGTCAACGGTCCGTTCTTCCAGACCGTGCCGATCGACACTGCGCCGCTCGGCGTCATCCGCATTATGCCGAAGGCGGTACGCATGGCGGGTGAGGTGAGCGCCATCATCGAGCGGTCGATCGGCGCCGTTCCGATCACGACGGCGGCGTCCGGGTTCACGGGCTTCCTGCTGTCGCCGGAGCGCGTGGCGGTCACGGTGCGCGGCCCCGAATCGCGGGTGAACACCCTCACGCGCGATAGCGTGCGCGTCGTCGCGCATCTCGTCGGCAAGGCGGGCCCCGGCGGCTACGCCCGACTCACCGTGAGCGCGCCGCCGGGAATCCTCGCGCATGCGGTGCCGGATTCCGTGTCGTTGAAGCGCAGGGGCGGCCGTGGCTGACGTCGTTCTCGGCATCGAGACTTCGTGCGACGAAACGTCGGCGGCGGTGTTGGTCGGCGGCCGGCGCCGGCCGGAGCTCGCCGGGTTAGTCATCCTGTCCCAGGACGTCCATCGCGTGTTCGGCGGCGTCGTACCCGAGCTCGCCAGCCGGGCGCATCTGGCCGCGCTGCCGGCGGTGGTGGATCGCGCCCTCGCCGAGGCCGGCCTCGCCTGGAGCGCGGTGGACGCGGTCGCGGTGACACAGGGGCCGGGCCTTGTGGGCGCCCTGCTCGTGGGCGTGGTGTATGCCAAGGCGCTGGCCTACGCTGGCGGGCGCCAGTTGATCGGTGTCCACCACATGGAGGGACATCTGTTTGCACCCACGATCGAGGATCCCGATCTCGCCCCGCCGTTTGTCGCGCTGCTCGTCTCGGGCGGGCACACGATGCTCCTCGACGTGCCGGCGTGGGGCCGCTACCGCTTACTCGGGGCGACGCGCGACGACGCGGCCGGCGAAGCGTTCGACAAGGTCGCGACGCTCCTCGGTCTCGGCTATCCCGGAGGTCCCGCCATCGAGCGTTTGGCGGCGGAGGGGGATCCCGGGCGGTTTACGTTCCCCCGTCCGATGAGGGAGGAAGGGTACGAGTTTTCGTTCTCCGGCCTCAAGACGGCGGTCCTCTACGCCGCCCGCGGGAGCACCGACCTCGAGCGAGACCGGCCGCATCTGGCGCGCGCCTTTCAGGACGCGGTCCTGGACGTGCTCGTGACGAAACTCGAGCGCGCGATTCGAGCCACCGACTATCGCACCGCCGTGCTGGGCGGCGGCGTCGCGTGCAGTCGGGCGCTCGTTGAGCTTGCCGCTCGACGGTTGGCGGGGCTCGCGCGCGTGGCGGTGGCGAGCCCGCGCCTCAACACCGACAACGCCGCGATGATCGCACGGGCCGGATGGCATCGCCTGAACGTCGGGGAGACGAGTGACTGGACACTCGATGCGAAGGCCGATCTGCCCCTGCCAGGCCTGGAACCCGTACCCCTCACCCACGGCGCTGCCCGCTCATGACGATCTATCCTCTCTCATTTCACCTCGGGCCGATCACCATCACCGGCTACGGCATCATGATGATGGTCGCCTTTCTCATGGCCGCGTGGGCCATTCAGGTCGATCTCGAGCGTCGCGGCATGAATCAGGACTACGCGGCCGATATCATCTTCGCCGCCGTCGTCGGCGGCATCATCGGCGCCAAGATCTGGTACGTGCTGCTCACCGGGGAATGGGATGCGCTATTCCGACGCGGCGGCTTCGTCTGGTACGGCGGATTTCTCGGTGGCGTGGCCGGGGTGCTCGCGATGGGCTGGTGGAAGCGCGTACCGGCGCGCTGGACCATGGAGCTGACGGCCGCACCGCTGGCGCTCGGGTACGCGCTCGGGCGCGTGGGCTGCTTCCTCGTGAACGACGATTACGGCATTCCCTCCAGCCTGCCGTGGGCGATGAAGTTCCCCGAGGGCCTTCCACCCACCACGGTCGAGAACCTGCGACAAATGCACGTCGCATTCCCGCCCGGCGCGAACCCCGGGGACCTCGTCGGCGTCCACCCCACCCAGATCTACGAGACCACGCTGATGCTCCTCGCGTTCGCGTGGCTGTGGCGGTTGCGCGATCACCGGCACGCCGTGGGCTGGCGCTTCGGTGTCTACCTCGTGCTCGCGGGAACGGAGCGGTTTCTCATCGAAATGGTTCGCGCCAAGGACGACCGGCTGCTCGGATCGTTTACGCTCGCGCAGCTCACCAGCATTCTATTGATCGTCGCCGGGGTGATCGTCATGCAACGCCTGCGTGACCCCGAGCCGGCGCCGGCGACCGCCCCCGCCGTCCTCAGGGGAACGACGGCCGTCGATCCTGCCCGGTCCGGCTGAAACGATCCCGCTGGAGCCACACGACCGCGATCAGCAGCAGCACGATCAGCAGGAGTTGCACGGACAACGACTGCACGGTGGGATAGATGCCGAGGATCGGGACGCGGGGCGCCCACTCGACCACCGTGGTATGTATGAGCCCTGATTCCTGCAAGTCCGCGATCCCCTTCCCCGCAAACACGAACGCCATGTAGTAGAGGATCGCGCTCGTCACCGCGAAGAACGGCTTGAGGGGCACGCGCATGCCGAACCGGTCGATCGCGATGTACACGATCACGAGAGCCACCACACCGGCCACGATGCCCGCGGCCACCGCGGGGACGCCAGCCCCACCGCTGGTCGGGCCGGCCGATGTGATCAGCGCCTTGTAGAACAGGATCGTCTCGAAGCCCTCACGATACACGGCGAGGAACGCGACCGAGGCGAGCGCGTATCCCGAGCCGCTCGACAAGGCGTCCTCCATGCGGCCCTTCACGAACGCATTCCATTTGGCCACCTCGATCTTCGAGAGCAGCCAGTAGCTCACGTAGAACAGCACGGCGGTCGCGAGCAGCATGGTGATGCCCTCGAGCGCCTCGCGCTGCCCTGGTGTGATCTCGAACAGTAGCTCGAGCAGGACCGCGGTCACGATGCTCGCGCCCACCGCGGCCCACGCGCCTTCCGCGACGTGGCGGCGCTTGTGCGTCGCGCCGGCCTTCGCCAGGAAGGCCATCAAAGCGGCGACGATCAGAATCGCCTCGAAGCCTTCGCGCAGGAGCAGCACGAACGACTGCATGAAGAGCGTCGGCGTCGAGCCCCGGTCGGCCACGAGTCGCTCGGCGCGCTCTAAGTCGCCGAGCAACCGGCCCCGAATCGCCTCGAGGTCGGCGTCGGCCGCTCCCCGAGTGGTGCGCGTCCGCAGATCGACAAATGCCCCTTCGAGCTCCGTCGCGAGCCCCGGGTTCCGGGCCCGCACGGCCGTCTCGACCTGCTCGAAGGTCAGGTAGGCATCGAAGGCGATCTTATCGGAGCCGAGCGCCACGGCGGAATCGATCTCTCGCCGCACGGCCGCGAAGGTTGCGGCCTCGGGCGACCCCAGTGCTTGCTGGCGCTCGGCGGCCGGCAGGACCCGCAGGAACGCCACCAGGCTCGACACCTGCCGCGGATTGAGGGCGCGGACGACGCCCGGCATCGGCACTCCGGGCCGGCGGTGGAGCACGAGCTGCTCCAGGTCGCGGTCGGTGAGCGGGCCCTGGACGGCGAGATCGCGGAGCGCCGGGAGGTGCACCGAGATGCTGGCCGCGAACGGGCCGTCCCCCCCTCCGGTCGCCCCGTGACAGGTCGAGCACTTGGCCGCGTACAGGGTCGCCCCGGCCCGCACCATGCCGGGATCGGTCCGGAGCGTGGCGATGTACATGGCGACGGCCCAGCGGTCTTCGGAGGAAAGCGACTCCTCGAACTCGGGCATCGCCGTCCCCGCGACACCGATCGTCACCTTTCGATAGGCGTCGACGGCGGACACATCGGCCATCGCCGTGCCATCCGCGAGATCGGCGGGCGGTGGTCCTTCGAGGTGCCGCGCTTTGGGCCCGTCGCCCCGACCGGTGGCGCCATGACATTGGATGCATTGCTCCTTGAAGACGGCGGCACCACGGGCGAGGGACGGCGGCTGGCCGGGAAACGGATCGAGTGCCGGCGGGCAAAGCGCCTACATCGAGGCGGGCATGCTCGAGGAATTGCTTGGCCTCCGACACCTCCTCGGGGGCCGTTACCGTGCCGCCGCCCGGCGCGACACCGGAAGCGTATTCCTTCGCGGCGAGCGACGCAGCGGCCACCGTTCGCCTCGCCACCGAAAGTGAATCCATGGCCTGCCCGGCTGCGTGAGCAGCCAGGCATGTACTCAACAACAAGCTGAGGAGGAGCTTACGGTAGATGAGAACGATTCTCAAAGCTCGAGGTCTCAAATACTAGAGTAATTCAGTCGGGAATTCAAGCAGCGGCCGTCAGTCCCGCTGCAGGACGACCATCGCTACCGCCGCCTGGTGCGTGTGCGAGAGCGAGAGCAGCACGCGTTTTACTCCGAGCTCGCGCGCCCGGGCGGCAGCGGACCCACTGAGCTCCACATCGGGACGCCCATCCGACGCGCGCGTGACTTCGATCTCGCGCCACCCGATCCCTCGCGCGGCGTCGCTTCCCTGGAGCGCCTTGTAGACCGCCTCCTTGGCGGCGAGCCGCACGGCCACGTGAGTCGCCGGATCGGGTCGGCTCTCGCAGTAGGACCGCTCCGCCGGGGTCAGGAGACGCGCGAAGACGCGGGATCCCTTGTCGGAGATGATCGACGCGACGCGGGCTACTTCGACCAGATCGATGCCGACGCCGATCGCGGTCACGCCCGTCAGAACCCGAGCCGCGCCGCGAGCCACGCCGGCGCGGGAACGTACCCGCCGAGCACCAGGCCGAGCCAAAGAAGGATGGCGGCGAGGGGTGTCCACACGGCGACAAGCGGCCAGAGGGGCGGCCGCCAGCGACCGATCGCATCGATCTCGCCGGCCCAGCGACGCCCTTCCTCTGCCACTTCCGCCTCCAACGCGAGCCACGCGACCTCCAGTCGGCGCGCGGCGGTGCGCAACGCCTCCTGCCACTCCGCGTGCGCGCCCTTGTCGAGTACCGTGGCCTGCTGCACGCGAGCGGCCGCGGCATCGAGCGCGTCCAGGGCGGCCACGAGCGTTTCCCCACCGGCGGCGAGCCGGGCACCGATCGCTCGCTTCTCCGACCCCGCGAGCAAGTAGCGGCGCCGCACCCGCCGGGGCATCCGTACCCGATCGGCCGCCCGCCTGATCTCCAGGTCGATCGCCGCGGTCACGCGGTCCCCCACGCGGCGCGCCGCCGCTTCCCACACCGCGAGCCACGCGCGCCGGCTGACCGCCTCGAGCACGCGGTCGCGCTCCTCGCGCACCGCGGCCGCCCGCGCCTCACCGCCGAGCTCCATCACGCGGGTGGCGAGCTCTTCGCGGATCTCGTCGAGGGGCACCCACGGCTCCGTTAGTCGACGGGGGACGAGGACGCGGCCGAGCGACGGGGCAAGCTCTGGCACCCGCAGGGGCATGGGGATCTTGACCTGAGCGCTCATCGGGCGAGGAGGGCGGCGCGGCCGGTGCGGGCCTCGTAGCGGGCGACGAAGTACGGCAACGACTCGGGAAGAAATGCCTCGCGGGCGAGGCCCGTCGCCGCAATGGCCCGCTCGATGGCGTCCGGCTCCCCCTCGACCTCGAGCAGCACGTCCATGGCGGGATACCATTCGAGCCGGAGTACCGCCCCGCCAAGCCGATACACCTCCACGCGACGGTCGATGCGCAGCGAAACCGAGAACCCTAGGTGCTCGAGGATCGTCACCACCCCATCGGCGTCTACGACGCGCGCCTCCACCTCAGCGCGATGGCGATACTCCCCTCGCCGGGAGTGCTTCCCCTTCCAGGCCAGTACGCCGTACGCGGGGGTGCCTTCCGCCGGTCGGAACATCCGCAGGCGCAACACCTCGTCGCGTCGCGCCAGCGATCCCTTCCGATCGAAGCGCCGGTCGCTCATCTCGCCCCGGAATTCGAGCTTGGCTCCCGCCGCGATCAGCGCGGCCCGGAGCGGGTCGGGGTCGTCCACCCGCGCCTTGACCTCGAGCTCGTCCGTGGTCGACGCCGCGGTCGCGCTCACGCGAAAATTGCCTCGAGGACGGCTGTGGTATCGGCCAACGTCTCGAACACGTACGTCGCGCCGCTCGCACGGAGCGCGGCGGCGTCGTAGAAGCCGGTGGCCACCGCCACGCTGCAGGCGCCGATCGACCGACCGCAGGCGACGTCGTCCGGCGTGTCGCCCACGATGACGACGTCCGCCCCCGCGAACGGCCGGCCCGTAAGGACCGCCGCGC
>QHUC01000211.1 GCA_003221045.1 Gemmatimonadota bacterium
GGGCTCGACCAGGTGCGGATCCGCGGGGCGTTCGGCGAATCGGGGAAGCAGCCCGACAACTTTGCCGCGTTGCAGACCTACAGGGCGGCGACCGGCCCCAACGACCTCGGGGTCCTGACGCCGCAGTTCGTCGGCAACCCCAACCTCGGCCCCGAGGTGAGCCGCGGCACCGAGCTCGGCTTCGAGGCGAGCGCCCTGAACGATCGCGTCGGCGTCGACTTCACCTTCTACAACCAGACGACGCACGACGCGATCCTGGCGCGCGACGTGCCGCCGTCCAGCGGCTTCCCGAACTTCGAGTTCGTCAACGCCGGCACCGTCAGGAACCGGGGTATCGAGCTGCACGTCCGCGCCCAGCCGGTCCGGAAAGGCGACTTCACCTGGGACCTGAACTGGAACATCGCCACCAACGCGAACAAAGTGCTCAGCCTCGGACAGCCGGCGGGCGACTGCTCGACCGACAGTCTGGCACAGGTCAACAAGGACTGCAGCATCGTGCTCGGGAGCCAGCAGCACCGCGTCGGGTATCCCGCCGGCTCGTTCTTCCGCGAGAAGGTGGTGAGCGCCCGGCTCGACGCGAACGGCAACGCCATCCTGTCGACCGTGATGTGCGACGGCGGTCCGGCGTTCCACAATCAACCCGTGCCCTGCTACGATGTGAACGGCAACGTGATCGCCCCGCGGGTGTTCCTCGGCCAGTCGACGCCCAAGACCGAGGGCGGCGTAAGCACCACACTCACGTACCGCGGCCGCCTGCGACTCTATGCCCTGGTCGACTACAAGCTCGGCTTCCGGAAGACCGACAACAACCTGCGGGCCCGCTGCCAGGTGTTCGAGACGTGCCTCGAGAACATCAACCCGCAAAACTACAACCCGGCGTACATCGCCGGCATCCAGTCGCCCGATGTGCTGGTCGATTGGGTCTTCAACGACGCGAGCTACGCCAAGCTGCGCGAGGTATCGCTTAGTTACGAACTGCCCGAAGAATGGGCCGCCCGCTTCGGCGCGCGACGCGCGTCCGTTTCCATCGCGGGAAGAAACCTCCACACCTGGACGAGCTGGACGGGGCTCGACCCGGAGGCGCTGTTCCTCGGGGTCGGGTTCGGGCAACACACGGTGTTCGAGCAGGATCAGCTGCCCCAGCTCACACAGTTCGTCGCCACGGTCAACGTGAGCTTCTGATGGCCGTCCACCCAACCCCCGAACCGACAACGCGGGATACCAGCATGACACGGTCTTCCTTGCGGCGATTTCGACTGACGCTCGCGGTCACCCTGCTCGCCGGGGCCGCGCTCGCTTGCGATTCGCTCTTGAACGTCCAGGCTCCGAGCCGGGTGCCGGCCTCGGTGCTGGATGACCCGGCCAACGCGGAGCTCGCCGTGAACGGCGCGCAGGCGGACTTCGAGTGTGCATACACGAGCTACGCCGCCCTGGGCGGCATGTTGGCGGGCGAGCTGGAAGACGCCACCCTCTCGGCGGGCCGGTGGGACTACGACCGGCGCACGGTTACTTCGGGCGACGCGTACGGGCCCAATCAGTGCAACGACGGGAGCTTCCTCGGCCTGTACACGCCCCTCTCGGTCGCGCGCTTCCAGGCGGACAACGCGGCGAGCCACCTGCAGGGCTGGACAGACGCGCAGGTGACCGACCGCCACATGCTCATTGCAAAGGCCAGCGCGTACGCCGGCTACAGCCTGGTCCTCCTGGGGGAGGGTTTCTGCTCGGCGGCCATCGACGTCGGGCCCCAGCTCATGCCAAACCAGCTCCTCGATTCGGCCGAGGCCCGGTTCTCGACCGCGGTGACCGAGGCCACTACGGCCAACGCCACGGACCTCCTCAATCTCGCGCTGGTGGGACGCGCCCGCACCCGCTTGGACCTGGCGAACTCGACCGGCGCGCTGGCCGATGCGCAGCTCGTGCCCGCGGGCTTCGAGTACGATGCCACCTACTCGTCCAGCAACTTGCGCCGCGAGAACCTCATTTTTCAGCAGCTCAACAAGTTTCCGTTCAACACGATCGCGGTGCCGTACCGAAAGTTCATGTACGTGTTCGCGGACACCGTCACGCCCGGCAAGGTCGACAGCGTCCCCGACCCGCGAGTGGCGGTCCAGTTCAACGCCGCAACGACGATGTTCGATAACCGCCACGGGCAGTACGTCCAGCTCAAGTACGCAACGATCGCGTCACCTATCCCGCTGGCCACCACGACCGAGGCCCAGCTGATCATCGCCGAGATCCAGGGAGGCCCGACGGCGGTGAACATCATCAATGCCTTGCACGCCGCAGTCGGCCTGCCGGCGTTCCATGCCACGGACCCCGACAGCATCAGGCAGCAGGTGATTTATGAACGCGCGGCGGAGTTCTTCCTGGACGGGCACCACTTGGGCGATGTGAACCGGTTCAACCTCACGCTGTTCCCGGCAGCCGGCACGCCCTACCCCGTGGACGCCGCGAACCCGAAGGGAGGCTTTTACGGAGTGGGCAGGCGGTTCCCGCTCCCCGACAAGGAGCGCTTCAACAACCCGAACATTCCTTCGACCGTGAACCCGGGGTGCTGACCGTGAGCTATGCGCGCACGAGGCTATGGCTGATCCTGCTGGGAGTCGTGGGCGCGGCTTGGCCCGTTCGCAACGCCGGGGCGCAAGCCGCGCCCATCCCCACGAAGGGGTTCGACGCGTACGTCGAGCAGGCGCTGCGCGATTGGCGCGTTCCCGGGATGGCGATCGCCATCGTCCGGAACGACTCCGTGGTGTTCATCAAGGGCTACGGCGTCCGCGAGCTCGGCAAGCCCGCGCCGGTGGACGCGCGGACGCTGTTCGCGATCGGCTCGACCACGAAAGCGTTCACGGTAGCCGCACTCGCGATGCTCGTCGATTCCGGCAAGGTCGCCTGGGACGATCCCGTCACCAAGCACCTTCCATGGTTCGAGCTGGCGGACGCCTACGTCACGCGGGAGCTGACGGTGCGCGATATCGTCACGCATCGCAGCGGCCTGCCGCGCGGCGATCTGGTGTGGTATGGCTCGGGGTTCGACCGGTCGGAGGTGCTGCACCGCGTGCGGTACCTGAAGCCGCGCTGGAGCTTCCGCTCGACCTACGGCTACCAGAACATCATGTTCCTCGCGGCGGGCCAGGTGGTCGAGGCGGCGAGTGGGGTCTCGTGGAGCGACTTCCTCAAGGCGCGCATCTTCACGCCGCTCGGCATGACGGCCACCAACACGAGCGTGACCGCGCTGGGCGGCGGCGACGTGGCGACGCCGCACGACAAGATCGACGACACGGTGCGCGCGATCCCGTGGCGCAACATCGACAACATCGCTCCCGCGGGCGCGATCAACTCGAATGTGACGGACCTGGCGCAGTGGGTCCGGCTGCAGCTCGGACACGGCAGCTATGGCGGCCGGCGGCTGATCAGCGACTCGGCGGTCGAAGAGATGCACTCGCCGCAGATGGTGGTCCGAATGAGCAAGGAGGCGCGCGAGAACTTCCCCGACACGCATTTCATGGCGTACGGGCTCGGGTGGTTCCTGCAGGACTATCACGGCAAGAAGTTCGTGGGTCACGGCGGCGCCATCGACGGGATGCGGGCCGAGATCGGGCTCATCCCGGAGGCGCGGCTGGGCGTCGTGGTGCTCGCCAACCTGGGGGGCACCGGCTTCCCGGCGGCGATCATGTATCGCGCGCTCGACGCGTACCTAGGCGCGCCGGCGCGCGACTGGAGCGGGGTGCTGCTCGCCGCGGAGCGCAAAGCCGAGGCGCGTGGCGACAGTACCCGCAAGGCGTTCGAGGCGGCCCGCGTGCCGGACACGCGTCCCTCCCTGCCGCTCGAGAAGTACGCGGGCAGCTACGAGGACAGCCTGTACGGCCGACTCGAGATCGCCGAGCAGGGCGGCAAGCTCGTGGCCCGGAAGGGCCCCGCCTTCGTCGGCGACCTGACGCACTGGCATTTCGACACCTTTAAGGTGACCTGGCACGACCGGTGGCTCGGCACGTCGTACCTCACGTTCAACATGGATGCGGAAGGCAAGGTGAGCTCGCTCGAAGTGCGAGACTTGGGCGAGTTCAAACGGTCCGCGCCGCCGCCCGCGCGCCAGGCGACGCGGTAGATGTCGATGATGAGGACGTTGTTGAGGTTCTCGCACGCGCGTGATTCGCGGCTGAAGCCGCGGCTCGGCCTCTGCCGCGAGTCCTCACCCCCTGTCCCCCTCTCCCTTCGGGAGAGGGGGAACTATCTGCCGTGCCCCCTCTCCGGAACGGAGAGGGGGTCAGGGGGTGAGGATAGGCAGGTGCCGAGCCGCGAGTTCACTCGCGCTCATTGGGTGCGGAGCCTCCCCATCGTCCTCCTATCCGCGTTAGCCTGTGCCCATCCGACCGGGTCAGGCACGCCCACACCCGCTGCCGGCCCATACGACGTGGTGATCGAGGGCGGCCGCGTGGTGGATGGGACGGGCAACCCCTGGTTCTACGGCGACGTGGCGATCACGGGCGACCGCATCGCGCGCATCACGCCGCCCGGGCTGCTCCGGCAGGCGAGCGCCCGGCGTCGCATCGACGCTCACGGGCTGGTCGTGGCGCCCGGGATCATCGACATCCAGGCGCAGTCGGGATCGGAACTGCTCCGCGGTGACAGCCGGGTGATCAGCATGGTCACACAAGGCGTGACGACCATGATCATGGGCGAGGGGGAGACGCCCGCGCCCGCCAACGCCCAAGTGATGGCGATGTACCGCGTGGACAGTGCCGAGGAGCGGCTGTTCCGCACGTTCGTAGCGCCGCACGGGTTCGCGAGCTGGCTCGACGCGATGGCGCGGCGCGGCCCGTCGGTGAACTTCGGCTCGTTCTTGGGCGCGGCCACGGTGCGCGCGTATGCAAAGGGGCAGGCGGAGGGGCCGGCGACGCCGGCCGAGCTCGACACGATGCGGGCCGTGGTGCGCCGGGCGATGGAGGACGGCGCGTTCGGCGTGGGGAGCGCGCTGATTTATCCGCCGGGGAGCTACGCGTCGACGTCCGAGCTGGTGGAGGAAGCCAAAGCGATGGCGCCGTACGGCGGCGTCTATATCACCCATATGCGCTCCGAGGGCGACCGGCTGCTCGAGGCGGTGGACGAGGCGCTCACCATCGGGCGCGAGGGCGGGGTGCCCGTCGAGATCTATCATCTCAAGGCCGCGGGCGTGAAGAACTGGCCCAAGGCGCGGCTGGTGGTCGCGAAGATCGACTCGGCGCGGGCGGCGGGGCAGGACGTGGCGGCCGATCAGTACGCCTACACGGCGGGGGCGAACGGCCTGTCGTCGTGCATTCCCCCCGATGCGCACGCCGACGGCAAGCTGCTCGAGCGCCTGGGGGACGCGCCCACGCGCGCCGCGATCAGCGCGGACATGCTGCGCCCCGACGCGGCGTGGGAGAACCTGTGCCTCTCCGCCACGCCCGCGGGCGTGGAGGTGGTGGGGTTCAAGGTCGACTCGCTCAAGCGGTACGAAGGCGAGCGGCTGGGCCAGATCGCGCAGGCGATGGGGAAGCCCTGGCCGGACGTGATCATGGACCTGACGCTCGCGGAGAAGGACCGGCTGGGGCAGCTCCTGTTCATCGCGTCAGACTCGAACGTGGCGATGCAGGTCCGTCAGCCGTGGATGAAGTTCGGCACGGACGCTCCCGGCCTCGATCCCGACAGCATGAAGGGTCGGATGACCCATCCCCGCGCCTACGGCAACTATCCCCGCATCCTCGGCCGCTTCGTGCGCGAGCAGCACCTCCTGACGCTCGAGGACGCGATCCGCAAGATGACGTGGGCGGTCGCCGAGCGGCTGTCGATCCGGGACCGGGGGATGCTGCACGAGAGGATGTACGCAGACGTCCTTATATTCGACCCGGCGACGATCATCGACCGCGCGACATACGAGCAGCCGAATCAGCTGTCGGTCGGGGTGCGCGAGCTGTTCGTGAACGGGGTGGAGGTGGTGCGGGAGGGGGTGCACACGGGCGCGAAGCCGGGGATGAAGGTGGTGGGGCCGGGGGCTAGGGGCTCGGGCGCTAGCCTACCCGAATGAATGTTGCGGGGCGCGGAAGTCCGTTTGTAGTTTGCCTGCCGAGTGGGTAATCCCAAGGCGACGAAGGCGAAGATCCGGCCGCGTGCGGCGGCCCAGGCGGTCCCGGCAGCCCGTAGCGCGCGGGGAGACCGGATTGCGCGCGCTTACCAGCAGCTGCGGGAGCTGATCGTGTGGGGGCGATTGGCGCCCGGGTCGCGGGTGATCGAGAGCGATATTGCGGAGCGGTTGGGGGTGAGCCGGACGCCGGTGCGGAGCGCGCTGCACCGGCTGCAGCAGGAGGGGTACATCGTGGGGGTGGGGCGGGGGAGCGAGCAGCGGCTGACGGTGGCGCCGCTCACCCAGGACGATGCGCGCGACCTGTTTTCGATCATCGGGGCGATCGAGGCGCTGGCGGCGCAGCACGCGGCGGGGCTCGAGCGGCCGTCGCGCTCGGAGCTCGTGGCCAAGCTGCGGCAGCTGAACGGGGCGCTCGAGCAGGCGGCCGACGCGTCGCGGCCCGATCCGCTGCGCATTTTCGATCTGGACACGAGCTTTCATCGGACCTATGTGGAGGCGGGCGCCGGGTTGCGGCTGCTCGCGGTGCACGACGCGATCAAGCCACAGGCGGAGCGGTACGTGCGGCTGTACACGAGCGCGCTGGTGGACGAGATCGCGCGGTCGGTCGAGGAGCACGAGAAGATCGTAGAACAGATCGAGGCAGGGAGCGCGGAAGGGGCGTGGCGGGCGGTGCAGCGCAACTGGCGGAACGCGGCGGGGCGGTTGAGCCGGGTGATACTCACGCTGGGGGAAAGGGGGAGCTGGTAGGGGGAGCGGGCGTGGTGCGTGGGTGTCGACGGTGTGGTGACCTGCCGTCTTCTCGAAACGAGACTTCCTCGAACCGAAACAAGTCGCGCTACTTAATACTGCCCGACGCCATCGTGTAATGGACTCGGCTCATCACCGCTGGCATAATGCTCCGGTATGTGTATCGTCCTGTCGCGTCCGATTCCTTGACAAGGAGGAACTGGTGATGAAGAGCAAACGCATGCGGACGATTGCTATCGTGACGGCACTCGTCAGTGCCTTGGGCGGCACCGCCATGTCCGCCCAGGCCGCCCAGGACAAGTACACCTTGAAGGTGCCGGGTGGGCTCGCGTTCTCCGAGTTCAGGGGATACGAGGCCTGGCAGGTTGTCTCCGTCAGTCAGGACGGACCCCTGATGGCTGTGATCCTCGCTAATCCGGTGATGGCGGCGGGTGGGGATGGGCCGCGTTCGACTATGACGCGGCGTCCCGTACCTTCTCGCCCGGCACCTCAGCCGACGTGCCGCCGCAGGGGAACGACGCAAAGTGTGGATTCGCGTGCCACACGATCGTGAAGACGAGAGACTACGTCTTCACCGATTACGGGAGCCGCTGAACGGGGAAGATGGCCTGCGCGACGATTCACATCGCGCGAGCATTTCTCAATGCGTGATTCCGACCGCACCTTTCGTGTCGCCGCGGGGCTGTGGACGGCGATGGGTCTCATTGCCGTGAGTGCCTATACACGCCTCGCGGTGCTGGGCGGCCGGCAGGCCCAAGGTGCACTCCTGGCCTCGTCGCTCCTCATCCAGCCCATAGGCATTTCACTCTGGGTAGCGCGGCAGCGGTTCATGAGCCGCGCCGAAGCGGCGATTCGGAGCGTGGCAACCGCCGTCGCCATCGGATGGCTCCCCTTCCTTGCGCTGATACCGGCGCTGTTCGGTCGGTTTGAGTCGAGCTGGGATGCCGATCGGCTCCAACTCGGGTTCGTGGCGACCTTCCTGGTACTGGGGGGCCTCGCCGGAGGAACCACCCTCGGGATCCTGCGCTGGCGCCAGCAAGCGGGGCAAACGACGGATGTCTCCCAACAACCGCCCGAGGGCCGGTGGGGGCGTTATCGACTCTCGGTCGTCCTGTGGATGGCGAGCATCGCGTCCTACCTGTGGTTGATCGAGGCGTGGCGATGGGCGAGGGGTGCGTCCCACGGGAACGAGCTCGTGTTCGGCATGGAAGTCGCCGTGGCCGGACTGCTCCTGGTGGCCGGAGCGGCAGGCGTTGCGCCGCCGAGCGCAGACGCCACCCGTGACACCTTGATCCTCAAGTACGCGAAGGCATCCCTTCCGGGCACCCTCATCATCACGTTAGTGCTGTTTGTTCCAGCAGCTCGGCTACTACCTCATTGTGCTCGTCTTCTCCCCGTGGATCCTCCTGCTCTACTGGGTCGCCGTCTGGGTGCCGGGCTTGGCGTGGGCGGTGCTCCTGGCATGGTGTGAGCGACCATCCACCGGAGCGGTCACCACTCGAGTGCCACGCAACTCCCTGCTCGTGGCGGGTGGCACTGCCGGGCAGGTCGTGGCGCTCGCCGCCGGGTTGCTCGCGACCATACCGAATTCGATGGGCCTGCACGGCGTCGGTTGTTTGGTCACGTATCGCGACGCGGCTCATGAGTACTGGTTTTGGAAAGCCTACAAGGGCGTGGCGTCCGAAGCGACCTCCGGAACGCGCATGGTGTTTCGTCCGGCCGTGGACCGGAGCGTCTGCATCACCGTTGCGGCACAAGGCGATTCGCTGCGCGATCGCCGGGAGATTGCGGGCGGGTACGTCACCGCCGCGCGCTCGTGGTTCTGGCTGATCGATCCCGACCGGTGGGATGACGCCCGCACGAAGCAGATCCGCGTGGCGTTGGCCGCCCTCTTGGGCCGTGACTTTGCGACGTACGCCGAACTCGAGACGTGGTGGGAGCGGAACTATGAGAATCTGGTCTGGTCCGCCGAGCGGCCAGTGCTGGAAGTGCGCGATCCCAGCCCACGCGAGCGTGTGTGGTGGTGGCATGGTGGACCCCCGAGCGCTGTCGAGGAGATTCGAGCTGATCCATCCCTGGCGAGCGACGATCCCAGAGCCCATGGCTCCGAGCTGTTCGATCGCGCAGCCCGCGTGCGGGGACTGATGCTGCGGGCCGCTGACGAGGTCGACGTGCTAACGGGCGAGCGAGCACGCCGCGCCCGAGAGCGCCTCCGGCTGCTGCTCGATCGGGACTTCTCCACGACGGCAGAATGGCGGAGCTTCCTCCATCAAGCCCCGCCGCCAGGGCGCTGGCGCATCAGCCGGACCGAGGCACAGGACTGGATCGCTGGTATGGAGCGGCACGATAGCCTTCCGGACTCCGCGCGCAGCGATCTTCGGTACCTCCTGAAGAGCAGCCGGCTGTACCAGGAGCGGGTCGACGCCCTGCGGCGCGAGCGGGAGACCGCGCAGCGCCAGCGGCTCGAGACCTTACAGACGGCGAGCGGCCTCGGCTACAAGCGGCTGGATGCGTTCCTTCCCTGGTTGAAGGACCCGCAGAACACGCGGCGCGAAGACTGGGACGCCGCGCGCGAGATCGCCACGAAGGATCTGTGCGGAGACAAGGAAGGGCCCGGCTGTCCGGGAACGGCGCTATTCTGGCTGCAGAAGATTACGGGTAAGACGTTCACGGCTCCGGAGGAGTGGATCAGTTGGTGGCGGCAGAACAGGTCGGATCTGGTGCTGTCGGGGGATGGCACGAGGCTCGTAACCTTCGCCCACGAGGAAGCCCGGTGAACGCCAACAGCACTGGCAAATCCCCCTGGGGTGGGTGGCTGCTGCACGCCGTCGTGGGCCTCGGCCTCACCGCCGTACTGGCGGGGCTCGACGCCCCTCGCGTCGCGCTGCTCGTGGCGGTGCTCGCGATGGGAATCGCCCGCGAAATCGGCGACGGCGACTTTCGACGGGCGAATGGTGGCCCGTGGAATGGTGTGCTCGACGTCCTGGCGTTTCTCCCGGCGCCACTGGTGTACCTGGTGGCCCATGCGAGGTAGTCGGGCAAGCCGAAGAGGCGTCAGACGGTTTATGACCCGGTCCGCAACCAGTCGCTGAAGAACACGCGTGCTCCCGGCGGCCCGGCCGGCGCAGCGACTTTGTTCTGCTGTGCAGGGGGCTGGGTCACGCCCACCCCGACGTAATTCGTGCCGATGCTCACGGCGAAGATAATGAGGGAGTTGAGGAGGTAGTACACCGCACGCTGCCACGCCGGAACGCCGCCTTTGGCGACGAAGACGAGCAGGCCCAAGACGAAGCTCAACACCAGGGAGGTCCAGCGCGGCGGCAGGCTGAACGCGACCCACAGCGCGTTGGCGATCAGCATCGTGACGCCGCCCGCGATGCCGGGTGTGAGCATCGCCTTCGGCTGGAGGAACTCGTCGACTTTGGCCCGCTCCACCCCTACGGCTTCCGAATCAAGGCGCGGACGCGCGTCGCGTCCTGCTTGCTGAGCACGTCCACGTCGTGCAACGCCGTATACGCGGGCACTGCCTTGCCGCCGATCATGGTGAGTGGCGAACCGGTGGTCGAGTCCTTGTGGAGCAGGAACGTGCCTTCCTGCCCCACGGTGAACCGGGGCGCCCCGACCCACGCGACGTCGCGGGAGCCGGGGAAGCGCACCACGACCTGGTCCCCGGCCTGCGCACCCTTGATGCCGTCCTGAACCTGGATGATCGCTTCCTGCCACTGGGGGTCGTGCTCGGTGATACGTTTGGGACGCGTCGGCGCAGCGGCCAGCTCGGCCGGGCGCACCTGTTCCACGCGGCCCGCGACCACCATCGCCGCCCTCTGAATGTGCGCCTTCAGATCCGCGTCGTTCACCTCGAGCCGCGCCCTCGCCACCGCCTCCTGCTGGTCCGCCACCACGACCGGGGATCGCCCCGGCTCGTGGCCGACTTCGCGCACCGCCACGCCCCGACCAAATATCCAACCAGTCGTGTAAAACGTCGCCTGGGTGCCCGGTTTCAGCGAGCCCGGCTGGACGGTTTCGACGGTGACCCAATCGCCCGGCGCCAGCGCGACCGCGGCCGGCTTCTCCAACACGTTGTCGATCCGGACCACGGTCGTTCGGGGCGAGGCGGGGACCTCGGGGGCCGCGACGGCGCCGACCTGCGTGACGGTTCCGATGAAGATGATATCGGACTGCTTCACGAGCGCCGCCCGGCTCATCTGGGCAACCGCCGGGACTCCCGGCAACGCAAGCGCGACCGCGAGGAGAATGGCTGATCGAGTGTGCATGGGACCCTCACGACGACCGTTTGTCGTCATGGCAGAACGGGGACACTGAAAAAGAACGGATCGATCGAAACGGCCACCGCCGCGCCCGAGCCATCGAGCAGCCGATGCGTCGGGAAATCCACCCGTCGTTGATACACCACACCTTGCGGGAAGTTAGCCGAATCGGGTGCGTTGTTCGCTGAGAATATACCGAGGAAGACGTTGCCGCGGGCGAGCAGGCCGTTGTAGTCGCCGATGTAGGGCAGGAACTGGAAGGCCGGTGTGGTGGCCGGCACGTCGGCGAGTACCACGTCCTCGTGCGTTGCGAAGCCGTCCCGCGACCGCTCCAGCCGCGTGACCCACCGGCTCGCGTCGCCGGACCCGGTCACCTGTTGATACAGGAGGCCGACCGTGCCGTTGGCGGCCACCGCCAGGCTCGCGTTCGTGGCATTGGTCACGGTGCGGCGGTCGCCGCTCCAGGTGGCGCCGCGGTCGCCCGAGCGGCGCAGGTGCACCGTGTAGATGTCGCCCGTCCCCACACGGTCCGCCCAGGCCATGTACACCGTGTCGCTGTGCAGCGGGTTCACCGCGATCGACAGGGTCGAGCCGATGCGCTCTTGACCCAGTGTCGGCGCGTTGGACCAGGGGATGGTCACGTGGGTCGCGACGAGGCGGCCGGCCAGGTGATCCGACGGGTCGAGCAGGTCCCGGAACGGCGTCGCGCCGGTGGCGCCACTGTCGTCGCGCACCACGACCACGTCGCTCGTCACGTCCGATCCCGCCTGCGAGCGCCAACCGAAGTAGGCGACGTAGACGGTGTGATCCTGGGCGACGGCGGGACGGATGGACGGACCATTCTGACCCAAGGTGTTGCGCGTCTCGATACGGCGGGACGTATAGGTCGCGCCGCCGTCGAGCGAGACGTCCACGGTAGCGGTGCGCCCATCCGGTGCGTCGAAATCATTGAGGCCGACATACACGCGATCGGCGCTCGCGATCGCGGTCGTGCGGACGAACGGCTGATCGATATCCGCGCGCGACGCCTGCAGCGTCATCTTCGCCGCCGAGAGGAAATCGCCGGTCTTGAGCTCGTTCAAGGGGACGCCGGGCACCTTCAGGATTCCGGCGTACAGCACCGGTGGGTTCCCCCCGACGGCGTGGGTGATGTCGGCCGTCATCACTTCGCTGGGGAGGGTGTTGCGGAGGGTCCAGCTGTCGCCCCCATCGTTCGAGACGAAGATCGGCGCCGTCGCGCTGGCCGACCCGCCGGGATTGGGCGTGAAGGCGGAGGCCGCCAGGAGCTTCGGGTCGGAGTCGTACAGCGCCAGGAACGGCTCGGCGTCCTGCCAGGTCTCCCCGCTCAGCGACAGCGGGATCACGTCCACGACCCGGACGCCCGCTTGCCTGCCGGGTGGCGCTCCCCGATTGGGTGCTTCGCAGGCGGCCCACAGGGCGACGGCCGCGGCGATCACTCTCATCCGCATGAGCTGGGAATATATGGGGCGTCTCAGGGGGAGGACCTCTCCGCCCGGTAGGCTCGGATCCGCTCGCCGCTTCCCGCGCGAGCCTGGTGCAGCGCCGCACCCGCGTGCTCGAGCAGGCTCGCGGGCTCGACCGGCGTGTGGTGCGGGTCAGCGACGGCGTGGTACCCGGCGTGCACGCGCAGCGGCGGCACGCCGGCGGGCCGGGGTCCCGCCGTCTCGATCGCCCGCGACAGCCGCTGGGCCATCCGTTGGGCTCCGTCGGGAGCGGTCGCGGGCGCTAGCACCGCGAACTCGCCCTGACCGAGGCTGCCCACGCAGTCGGATGTCCGCCCGCTCGCCCGGAGGACCTCCCCGGCGTATGCCGCCGCCGCGGGCAGCACCGCGGAGCTCTCGCCCGCGCCTTTGGGGTCCACGGCGATGCCGAGCGCCACACAGGCGAGCGGCGCGCGGCGGCGCACGGCGTCCGCGGCCAGCTCGCGCGCCCGCCGCTCGAGCCCGCGTCGCGTGTACAAGCCGCTCGCCGGGTCCACGGCGCTCTCCGCCAACAGCCGCTCCATCTCGAGCTTGAGACGGGCTATGGCGTCGACCTTCAGGGTCAGCTCCTCCGGGTTGAGCAAGACGCTCACATAATCCCACGCCCCCGCCTCGAGCGCCGCGAGCCGCTGTTGGTTGGTCGCGGGCGTCGCCGTGATCATGATGACGGGCATATCCCAAGGAGCGCGATTGTAGCGCAGCGTGCGGCACACCGCGACGCTGTCGAGATCGGGAAGGTCGGCGTCCAGGACGATGGCGTCGGGCTGCACCGTCGGCGCTAGGTCGAGCAGCTCGCGCCCGGTCACCACGAAGTGGACGCGATAGCCCCGTGCCTTGACGAGGTTGGCGAGCGCCTGGCTGAGCCACGTGCCGAACGCATCGCGGATGGCGTAGCGCACCAGGCTCGCGACGTCGTGCACATCGAGCTTCTTCATCGCCCGGGCCCGGTGAAACTCGGCCGTTTTGACGGTGATCCCGAGCAGCGCGGCGAGCTGCTTGGTGGACTTGCCTTCCGCGACGAGCTGCACGACCTGGCGCTCCCGGGAGGTGAGGCGACCCCGGTCCTGCGCCGCGGCGGCGCGGCACGCCTCCACGACGGCCTGCGAGACCCCACCGCCCACGTAGAAGCCGCCGCGCGACACCTGCTCGATCGCCTGCACGAGGTCCTCCTCGGCCTGGGTCTTGAGCACAAACCCCCGAACGCCGGCGCTCACGGCCTCCGTCACGAGTCGCTCCTGGTCGAGCGCCGTGAGCAGCACGACCTCGGTGTTCGGACACGTCTGGGCGATCTCGCGTGCCGCGTCGATGCCGTTCAAGAGCGGCATCATGATATCCAGTACCGCGACATCCGGATGGAGCTCGCGCGCCGCGGCGGCCGCCGTCCGGCCGTCGGACGCTTCGGCCACCACCTCGACGCCGTGCCGCTCGAGCAAGGCGCGGACGCCGTGCCGGAGCATCGGATGATCATCGGCCAAGACGACCTGCAGGGACACGGGCTCCTCCGTGGGCTGTGGCGCCCTCCTTATATATCACTATGGACGTCGTCTGGATCGGCTCGCCGAACAAGGACAAGGGCCGGGAGGCCTTACGTCCCATGGCGGTGGTCATCCACATCATGGACGGGACGCTGCAGGGGACGGACACGTGGTTCCTGGATCCCGCGTCCCGCGTCTCTGCGCACTATGGCGTCGGCACGGCAGGCGCGGTGCATCAGTACGTCGCCGAGGGCGACACCGCCTGGCACGCTGGGCGGCGCTATCAGCCGACTTGGAAGCTGATCAAGGACACCCCAAACCCGAACTTCTATACGATCGGCGTCGAGCATGAGGGACAGGCCGATACGCCGTGGAGCGACGCGATGCTCGGCACGAGCACCCACCTGGTGATGGAGATCTGCAACCGGTGGTCGATTGCGATCGATCGCGACCATGTGATCGGCCACCGTGAGATCTACGCGCGCAAGACGTGTCCCGGGACCTGGATCGACCTCGATGGCTTCGTGGCGCGAGTGCGGCGGCTGGCGCTCGACCCCGCGAGCTACAACCTCGTGGACCGGTCGGGGAGCGTGCAGGCGCGGCTCGATCTCAACCTGCGAGCAGGCGCGCCGACCACACTGGCACCGATAGCGCGCACCGTGCCGGGAGGATCGACGCTCGAGTACGCCGGCTCGACGAGCAACGGGCTCACCGTGAACGGCAACGCCCATTGGTACCGGAGCAGCGACGGCGAGTTCTTCTGGGCGGGCGCGACCACCGGCCCCGTTCCTGCTACTTGAGCGCCTCGTTGAGCAGCGCCGCCAGGCGATACCCCGCCAGCGCGATCCGTCCTTCCGAGACCCTCAGGGCTTCGGCCTCATAGTCGGCCGAGGGTGCGGTGCCGCGACTGACCCCCGCGTATACGACGGTCTGAGCGATGCGTAGCCCTTCCTGGGCCCAGCCGGACACATCCGCCGACGGTGTCACCCGCGGCTCGGTTCGCTCGCTCCGCTGGGCAATGCGGCTGGCGTACGCGATGGAATCCTCGCCGGGCTCGGGCGCGATCGCTTCGTCGAGAATGCGGTCCCAGTAGCCGTGCAGGTTGCGGTCGTCGTCGAGACGGAACGTGTTGCCGCCCGCGTCGCCGTGCGGAAGCGGCTCGTCCGGGCTGACACGCGAGCTGCAATGGAGCGGCTGATGGATGTCGCCCACGAGGTGCAGCAGCCAGGCGAGGGCGACGGCCCTGGTGGTATCGGCGGCGCTCGAATCGACGAGCGTCGCACGCAGCGCAACGATGCGCTCGACGGCGTTCAGCGAATCGGGGCCGGTGCCGGGAATGTCCCGCGGCTGTCGGTTTTCCACGTCCCAGTAGAAGTCGGCGTAGTGCCAGGTGGGGTGGTGGTAGACGTGCCACGCCTGGTTGCGGTTGCGCACGAGATCCGCCCAGGTGGCGGCGTTCAGGAACAGCGCGCGATCGCGCGCGGCCTCGCTTGCCCCGGCCGGGCGGAGCGAGGCAAAGTTCGCGAGCGCCGGCCCATGCAGCAGCAGTTCGACGGCACGGGCGCGGGCGCGCGGGGTCATGTGCTCCCACGCGATCGCGGCAACCGTGCGGTGGCCCGCGGCATCCCACAGCGCGGACGCCGGCAACGC
>QHUC01000212.1 GCA_003221045.1 Gemmatimonadota bacterium
GATTCGGGAATCGACGGGCTCTACAATCCCGACCTGGTCTACCCGACGCACACGGTTCAGAACATCAAGGTCATCTTCAACCTGAGCGACGTGGTGACGTTCAAGGGGCCGGCCCCGAAGCCGCTCAAGCAGGGCCTCGACATCTTCGCCGAGAATTTGCCAAACAGCGAGACGTCAGTCGGGCACGGCACCCACGTCGCGGGGATCACCGCAGCGCTCGGCACCGCGTCGGCTGGCTACTACAAGGGAGTGGCGCCCGGCGCCCAGCTCGTGGGCATCGGCACCGGGGACGTCCTGTTCATCTTCTTCGCGCTCGCCGGGTTCGACTACATCCTCGAGCATCGGCAGGACTACAACATCAAGTCGTGAACAATTCCTGGGGCACGAGCGGCGCCTTCGACCCCAAAGACCCCATCAACAAGGCCTCCAAGACGGCGCACGACCATGGTATCACCGTCGTGTTCGCCGCAGGCAACGATGGACCGGACCAGAACACGCTCAACCCGTACAGCGTTGCGCCGTGGGTGATCGGCGTGGCGGCGGGATGCAAGCTGGTGAGCCCCGACCCGACCAACTCGGCCATCCACTGCGACGACCCGACCGGTCAGAATCGCGCGCCGATCCTCGCCGACTTCTCCTCGCGCGGCATTCCCGGCGACAGGCTGTACCACCCCGACATCACCGCGCCCGGCGTGCACATCGTCTCGACCCGCGCGTCCACCGGCACGGTGCTCAACGCCGACGACGCGCCCCATGACTTCGATCTTACCAGCAGCTGTGCCATCAGCCAGGCGAACTTGCCGTACTACACCTGCGCGTCGGGCACGTCGATGGCGACCCCCCACGTCGTGGGCGTCGTGGCGCTGCTGCAGGACGCGGCGGGCGGAAAGCTCACGCCCGACCAGGTGGCGAACGCAATCACGGGCAACGCCCGGCCGCTGCCCGGATTCGCCCTCTGGGAGGTTGGGGCCGGGTACCTCGATGCCCTCGCCGCGGTGCAGTCAGTGAAGCCGTAGCCCCGTGTGGAGCCGCCCGTGTCTGCCAAGTCGCGGGCGGCTCGCCGTTTGCGCGAGTGAACTCGCGGCTCGGCACTTGCCCGTAAACGGGCGCTGCCTAACGCTGCTGTGGTACCGCGTTCATCTGGTCAGCGTGATCGCCCACGCGGGATCCGCGTCGAACGCCGCGTTCGTTGTGACGCGTGTCTGCAACGAGCCGTCCGGCTTCATGACGTAGATCTCGAAATTGCCATCGCGGTTGCTGACGAACGCGAGCCGGGCACCCGTGGGCGACCACGCCGGGTAGTATTCCTCCGCCGGGTTGTCCGTGAGGCGGGTCTGATGCGACCCGTCGACGTTCATCATGTAGATTTCGCCGTTGCCGTCCCGGTCCGACCGGAATCCCGTCGGGTGACCAGGTGGGGAGGAGGTCAACGGCGCCGTCGAACGTCAGCCGGACGGGATTCGAGCCGTCGGCATTCATGACGTAGATCTGCGGACTGCCGTCCCGGTCGCTCACGAAGGCGATCTGTCGATCGCCGGGGGACCACACCGACATCTGCTCGGTGGCGAGGTTGTGGGTGACATTGATCGGCGCCGACCCGTCGGCGTTCATCACGTAGATGTCGCAGCTCAGATCGGTTGCGCGGCAGGCGGTGAACGTGATCCGGCGCCCGTCGTGTGACCAGTTGGGCCGGGCGTTATACCCGGGGACCGCCGTGAGCTGCATCGGCTTGGTCCCGTTCGCCTGCATCACGAAGACCTGAAAGCCGGTCCCGTCGCGGTCGCTGGCAAAGGCGAGCAGCTGACCGGCGAGCACGGCGGCGTCGAGCGCCGGTACGGCGACCAGGGACGCGTGGAGGTCCCGCGGCCAGGTGGATGGGTCGGTACAGCCGGCGCTCACCGCGATGCCGATCAGCAGCAAACGTGAAACCTGTAGCGGGCGCATGGTGGTCCCTCCCGGAGGTGACTTAGCCCTTCTTCTTGTAAGGGAAGTTCTTGGCCACGGTCTTCCCGACGTCGTTACGGAGCGCGTCGGGCGAGCTGAACAAGCCGCCGGCCTTCTCGATGTTGTGCTGGTAGATCAGCTGGCCGTCGCCGCCGTCGTAGATGGCGACGTCCGCCTTCACATCGCTGCCCTTGGCGAAGCCGAACAGCGCCGCGGTGACGATCTGCCCCGCCGCCCCGTGTTTCTTGAACTTCGTCACGCTGCCGCGCATCACGGCGTCGACGCCGAGGATCCTGCAGAGCTCCGGGGCGGGGAGCGCGGCGGCCGCGCTGTCGGTCAACCCGGCCCGGTGGATCAGGAGATCGCTCTGTGCGATGTCCTGAATCGTCGTCGTGTACCGGTCGCGGTGCTCCGACAGCTCGTAGTAGATCGCTTCCCGAATCGCCTGCCCGGCGTGCGCGCCCTCAGGCTCGGTCGAGAGGTTAGCGATGGGCGCGATCGCGAAGGCGTGGACGCGCGGGGCGTAGGTGGAGTCGAAGTTTGCGGCGACGAACGGGTGGGCGCAACCCGCCAGAGCGATCGTCACGAGGCCGAGCGAGAGTGTCGTCGGCCATGCTTTGTTCGAGTACGCGCCGAGTGCGTTCATACGAGCTCCTTTGCCGGGATGACGTCGAGCAGCCGGCGTCGAGCATCGCGTGCGCTGGCCAAGTGACGGTCAAGACACTCTGTTCATGCTCACGAGATGTTTCAGGATGGAGCGTCGCGCGGAGGGAGATGGGAAAGGGGAGACGGGAGAGGGACCTAAAGTCAAAAATGGGAGAGGGGAGAGAGGAGAGGTTCGTGACGGTGCTCAGCTAGCCGCCGGGTCGCACAGGGCGCCGAAGCAGGCCGTGTAGAGCCGCCATCGTTCGGTCGAGTAAACGCTCGAGCTCTCGAACGACATCTTCCGATAGATACCGGAGCTCTCCCGCCGCCCGCGTCAGGCACTCCGCCTCGGCCGCCGAGCCCATGGCAATCCTGAGGTGCCGACGAAATAGCGGTGGAGTGCCGAGCGCGTATCCTTCCACGATGTTCGCTTCGATGGATATGACCGCGCGACGTAGTTGCTCGAAGAGCGCTTTGGACCGGGGATGAAATTGGGCATCAGACTTGGTGAGGGCGAGCAGTAGTGCTTCGTGCGCTCGTTGCCACACTACGAGAGAGCGGTACTTGTGCGTGATCATAAGGTCGCATGCTCATATACAACGCACCGTCAACTCGCCTTGTCACCGCAGAGTACCTCTCCCCTCTCCCCTCTCCCATTTTGCTTTAGGCCCTCTCCCCTCTCCCTTCTCCCGTCTCCCATGTTTATTCCGTTTGACAGTCCCGACATGACGGTGCATGATGGTCTCGATCGCTATGACGCCGGTCGTCCGATGGGCCCGACTCCGGCGCCCCGCGGACTGCGGGCTCCGCGTGGGCGCCTGGTATCCGGTGGCCGCCCTGTCGGCCACGGAGGTACGGGTGTACGTGCGCGGCCAGCTCGTCCGCGTGGCGCGCACGCTGGTGGAGCTGCGCACGGCGCCCCCCGGCGAGTGGACGGTGGTGCGCGGGCCGTTCAACGCGGCCCGCGTGCCTGCGAGCGCGCGCGACGGCTACATCGTGTGCCCCAACTGCCGCCATCGGGAGCCGATCCCCGAGGAGCGGCCGGCGATACGGCGATGCGCGCGCTGCAACACGGCCGCGGCGGTGGCGTGGAGCGACGTGCCCGCCCCGGCCGCCGCAAGAGTCAGCCCTTTGAAATCGGATCGCCGTTTGACGCGTCGTCGCAGCTTTGGGAGTCGCCGGCGGACGCCGGAGCGCCGCATCGCCGACCGGCGCGTGCTCCCGTTGCTCGGATATCAGATCGAGCAACGCCTGGAACAGCGACGCAGCGCGCTCCCGCGGCGGTACGTGACCGACCGCCGCTCGGGGATCGAGCGGCGGCGCCGCGTGGCGGCCTGGTAGCGGCGGCGCACGCTGCGTTTAGGGGAACACCTCGCGGAACAGCTTCAGCATCGCGGCCCAGGATTGGCGATCCGCGGTCGAGTCGTAGGCCAGCTGCTCCATGCCGTACGTGCCCGCGTCGGGATTCGTGAATCCGTGCTTCGCGCCCGGATAGCTCACGACTTCGAAGCGCGCGCCCGCCGCCTGCATTTCCCGCTTGAACCCTTCCACTTGCTCTGGAGGCACGAACGGGTCCGCGCCGCCGGCGAGGGCCAGGATCCGGGCCTTCACCTTGCCGGGCTGCGCCGGCGTCTGTGTGGCGAGTGCGCCGTGGAACGACACAACGGCCGCCAAGTTGACGCCGGCGCGCGCCATCCCGAGCACCACGCCGCCTCCGAAGCAGTACCCGATCGCCGCGAGGCGCGTCGTGTCCACGCGGGGGTCCTTCTTCAGCAGGTCGAGGGCCGCGTTGAAGCGCGCGGCCAGGACCGCGGGGTCCTTCGTCACCTCGGCCACGAACGCCTGCGCGTCCTTGGGATGGGTGGTGACCCTCCCGTTGCCGAACATGTCGAGGGCGAAGCCGACGTAGCCCGCCTCCG
Organism: Gemmatimonadota bacterium; assembly: GCA_003221045.1. Lineage (GTDB taxonomy): Bacteria > Gemmatimonadota > Gemmatimonadetes > Gemmatimonadales > GWC2-71-9 > AG41. The sequence goes on from QHUC01000212.1 coordinate 4,509, forward strand.
CCAACCGCCGCGCCTGGTTGCGTGCGTGCTGGTTCAAGCCCCACCACTCGTGCACGACCAGAACGCCCGGGCGCTTGCCGGGCACGGCATCGTTCCACGCGATGAAGCCCTTCAGCGGCGTGTCGCTGGCCCGGTACTCGACCTCGCGCGTCTGCACACGCGCGTGCGGCGCTCCCTGGGTCAACAGCGCCGCGGCGAGAGCCAGCCCCAATCGCCAGTACATGTCGTCATCCCTCCTCTGGTGTGCCGCGAAGACTAAGGGGGACCCCGCACGAGCGGCTAGGGGCCAGGCGTTCGGGGGGAAAGGCGGCCGCGACGCTAAGATTTTATAAAGTACCTTGCGGGGTGCCGCGGGCCGCGCATATCCCTGTACCATTATGGGCGTGACGCACGCCAACGACGACACTCTGATGGCCACGATCCGCGCCCGCGCGCTGCTCGTCATCGAGGACGACGCGCCGATCCGGCGCGCCCTGCAGAACGCGCTGAGCGACGTGGCCGACCGGCTCCTCGAGGCGGCGACCGGAAAGGAAGGGATCGACCTCGCCGCGACGGAACGTCCCGAGCTGATCATCCTGGACCTGGGGCTCCCGGACGCGCTCGGCGTGGACGTGTGCCGTGAGATCCGCTCGTGGTCCCGGGTTCCGATCGTCGTGCTTTCCGCCCGGCATTCGGACACGGAGAAGGTGCTGCTCTTGAACGCGGGCGCCGACGACTACGTCACGAAACCGTTCAGCACGCCGGAATTCGTGGCCCGCGTACGGGCCGTCCTGCGGCGGACGCGCCTGTCGCGCAGGGGGACGACGGGCGATGACGGCGCCGTGGTGGAAGCCTACGGGCTCGTCATCGACATCGCCCGCCGCCGGGTGGCACGCGGACAGACGATGATCCGCCTGACGCCGATCGAGTGGGACATCCTCCGCACGCTCGTCTCGAATGCCGGCCGCACGCTCACACATCAGCAGATCTTCGACGCCGTCTGGGGCTCAGCCCTTGGCAGCCCGCAGCAATACTTGCGCGTGCACGTCACCAACCTGCGGCGCAAGATCGAGGCAAACCCGGCACGCCCGGAGCTGATCGTCACAGAGCCCGGCGTCGGGTATCGCGCCGAGCTCCCGGCGTAGCGGTCCGATGATGCGATCGCGCGTCTGGATCTGGATCGCCTGGGTGACCGTGTTCGTCGTGGTGACGGCGGTGCTGCGGGTGTTCCGCGCCGGCCTGGACACGATCCCGCCCGTGTTGGTCTACATGCTCCTGATTCTGGGCGGCAGCGTGGGTGGGGGACGGCCACTGGGCTTCACACTCATGTTGGCGGGCTTTCTGTCGATCGATGTCTTCTTCCAGGCGCCCTACGACCGGCTCTCGGTCGGCAAGCCGTTCGACTGGCTCGTGCTGCTCTCGTTTCTGACGACGGCGGCGGTCACGACCCACCTCGTGACCGCGGAGCGGGCGCGCGCCGCGGAGGCGGCCCGCCGGGCGGACGAAGTGGCGTCGCTCGGCGGCGTCCTAGCCGCCGTGTCGCACGATCTGCGGACGCCGCTCACGACGATCACCGCCCTCGCGCAGGCGGGCGTGGCACGCGGGGACCCGAACGCGCGCGGCATCGAGGAGGAGGCCAATCGGCTGGCGCGGCTCGTCGCCGACCTGCTCGACCTGTCGCGTCTCAGGGGCGGCGCGCTGCCGGTGCGTCCGGAGCTCAATACGGCCGAGGACCTGGTCGGAGCAGCGGTGCGGCAGACCGCCGGCCTGTTCACCGAACGGACGCTCGAGACCACGGTGGATCTGACTGAGCCGGCCCTCGTGGGCCGGTTCGACTTCGTGCAATCACTCCGCATCCTGAGCAATCTGCTGGGCAACGCGGCGCATCATACCCCCCCCAGCTCGCCGGTCGAGCTCTCGGTACAACGGGTCGGAGGGACGCTGGCGTTCGCGGTGGCGGACCGCGGGCCCGGCATTGCCGTTGCCGAGCGGGACCGCATCTTCGAACCGTTCTACCGCCCGGCGGGCGCGCCCGCCGACGGAGGCGGCGGAAGCGCGGGGTTGGGGCTCGCGATCTCACGGCGGCTCGCGGAGCTCCAGGGCGGCACGGTCGACTACACTCCGCGGGTGGGGGGCGGCAGCGTCTTCACGCTGCGCCTTCCCGCGGGGGACGGTGCGCCGTGACGCTGCACGCCCTGCTCGACGCCGTCCAGAAGGCGCGCGATCAGACCCGCGAGATTCTCCGCGCCCTCGAGCTGACCGGGCATCCGCAGACCAGCGAGTCGAGCGGCGTGTATCTCGCCCTGGTGATGCTCCAGAAGCGGCTCGCGACGTTGCATGCCGGTGCGCCGCTCGGCGAGTTCGTGGCCGAGCTGGGACAGCTCGCGGGGATGTGCACCGGTAAGCTCGCGCCGGTCAAGCCGCTGCTCGACGACGCGGAGAAGATCGCGCGGGGGAGTTAGGGTAGGCTATCCCGACGTGTGAACACGCCGCGCCACGCGCCGTCCTGGGCGATCCAGACGAAATGATCGTGGTCGACGACGGCTAAGGTAGAAGTCCCCGCCGGCTGCACGCCTGGCGAGGCACCGATCGCATCGAAGGTGATGGTCGGTTGGTCATCGTCCAGACTTCCCGTCAGGAGCTCCGGTGCGGACGCGACACTGGAGATCGAGGCGCTGAAAAACCGATCGCTCGAGAGATCGAAGCCGACCATGCCCCGGCGCTGAATCCGCGAGTGATCGACCTGTTCCGTCCATTCCAGGTGGAGATCGTCGAACAGCGCCTTCACGACACGCGTTCCCGAGGCGTCGGGAGCGCCGGCAAAGTTGCCCGCGAACCAGATCTCGAACCGCCACGTTCCGACCAGGCTGCCGAGCACGCTGCGTGCGGGGCCGACATGCGACGTGACGGCAGCCGGTGCACTCGCCTTGCCCCGCCTGGGTACCTCTTTGGCGCCCTGACCGGCCAGCGTCGGCGCGAACGTCACGGCGAGGACGAGCAGCCGTGCCCCACCATATGCCGCCCTGTGCAGTGCGCGCCGGCCTCTACTATGATAGCTTGACATGTTATAGTTTGTGGCCGGTATAATATGTATAGTTGCCATACTCCGCAAGGAGCGCAATATGCCACGGTCTCGGGGCGTGGACGTCCGCGATCGCCGCAGGGGTATGGTATGCTTGCGGTTATGACAGCGCGGCCCTACGGTGCTGCGCTAGGCGGCGATACCCACGATCTGCCGGATCGTCTCCTGGCGCTCGAGCGCGCTGAGCATGAACTGCGCCACGTCGGCGCGTGACACGAGGAACCCACCCTTGATGTTCCGGCCGTACGCCGTGCGGTAGCGGCCGCTCAGCCGCTTGTCGGTGAGCCGCGGCGGTCGCACAATCGTCCAGTCCAGGCCGCTCTCCCGCACCAACTCCTCCATATGCGCGAGGTCGGCGTAGCGCGTGCGAAACGCCGCCCGTGCGAACGGACCGAACAGGTGTCGCATGAAAAAGCCGTCGCCCGGATCATACTTCGGCGGATAAGGATGTGCCGGCGTCGGCACGGCCCCGATCGGCGCGGCACTCACGACCACCAGGCGCCGGACGCCCTCGGCCCGCATCGCCTCGATGATGGACTGCGTGCCGCGCCAGGCGATACCGATGTCGGACGCCGACCGGGCGCCCAGCCCCGAGATGACGGCGTCCGCGCCGCGCACCGCGGCCTGGAGGGCCAGCGGGTCCGGAACGGCGAGGTCCACGGGGACGACGCGCGCGGGACGGGACACATTCTTCGGGTTACGCACGGCCGCCGTGACGTCGTGACCACCCGCGACCGCTTGCTCCAACGCCTGCCGCCCGATGCCGCCGGTTGCCGCGAAGATGGTGAGCTTCATCGCGTGCTCCACGATCCCGCGGCGTTCGCGCGCACCGCGACGCGGGCCCGGCTCCACGCCGGCAACGCCGCCACGGCGCCGAGCACTGCTGCGACAACCAGGACCGCGAGCGCACCGGCCGCGCTCGGCTTACCGGACATGACGAAGATGATGGCCACCATCCCACCGAGCCCCACGATGATCCACCCCTGCGGTCCCCAGCGGGTGGCTGTCAAGTGGATGCCGGTGACGAGAACGATGAGCGAGGCAGGGCCTCCGACGATCCTGGGCGCGGCCAGGAGCCGGGCCCACTCCCGGGCCTGGCCGAGGGCAGTGGCGCGTCGAAACCCGTAGACACTCGCCCACTCCAGGGCGAGCACCGCGGCCAGACCGAGAGCACCCGCAATATGCAGGAACAGCGAAATCAGGTACACGGACATCGAATCCTCCCGTTGGTGAACGCCGGGCGGTGATAAACGTTGCCCCCCGGCGTGATCATGACACGCGAGCGGGCGGATTTGTGACAAGCGCGGGAGCTAGTGTGACGCCGACAGGGTCTGGAGCTTGTCGGGGTTGCCGATGGCGTAGATCGTGTGAATCCGTCCGTCGCGGATGTCGAAGATCAGGGCCGCGAACGGCCGGCCGGCCACATAGGCGATGAAGCCCGGCTGCCCGTTGATCTGTGCCCGCCGGACCACGCTTTCGGCGGGGACGAACCGTTGCACCACGCCCATGGCGAACCGCGCGACGTCGGAGGCACCGTGCACCGGCTTCAGGGCGGCCCCCCGGATCTTGCCGCCACCGTCGGCCCAGAGGGTGATGTCCTCGGCGAGGATGGCGAGGAGGCCGTCCAGGTCGCCGGCCGAAGCGGCGTCGGTGAAGCGTTCCACGAGGCGGCTGGCCTGGGCCGGATCGGCGTCGAACCGCGCGCGCCGCGTGCCCACGTGCTTTCGGGCGCGCGCGAGCAGCTGACGGCAGTTGGCTTCGGTCTTATCCACGATGCGCGCGATGTCCCCGTACTCGAAGTCGAACACCTCGTGCAGCAGGAACACCGCCCGCTCGACTGGAGACAGACGCTCGAGCAGGACGAGAAACGCCATCGAGAGCGATTCGGCGAGCTCTACGGCGGTCGAGGGATCGGCGGCCTGATCGGTCACGAGGGGCTCCGGGAGCCAGGGCCCCACGTAGGCCTCTCGCTTGGCCCGCGCGGAGCGGAGGTGATTGATGGCGAGCCGTGTGACGATGGTCGCGAGATAGGCGTGCGGCGAGCGCACGTCCGCCTCCGGCGCCTCCTGCCAACGCAGGTAGGCGTCCTGGACCAGGTCCTCGGCATCCATCACGCTACCGAGCATCCGGTATGCGATAGAGAAGAGCAACGGCCGCGCCGAGTCGAAGACAGCTGCGCGCGTTTCCATGCGGTTCGCCAAATATGACAAGCGGAGGCCGCCACTTGTGACAGGCTCCCCTCTCCCATTTTGCATTGGTATTCAACATCTGACCCAACGCCGCGCCCACCTGGGAATCGTTCCACCCGGTAATCGGCCACGGCACCCGTGACACCTATCACCCGTCCGACCCGGCTGACCGGACTAGGTTGTGATCACCTCAGGGCGACGCTCGGCGCCGCCCGCGTGCGCCCGGCGCTCCGCTTAGCGGAGTCGCTCCGTTCACCAGGACAGCACGAGGAGGGTTTTGTGAGCACCAGATTTTGCGTGGCGGCAGCCCTGGCGGTGATGGTTCCCGCGGGGCTGTACGGTCAAACCGGCAACGGCGCACCCAGCGGACCGCATTTCAATCTGAATATCATTGGCGTGTCGCACGACAAGAGCCCCAACATGAACGGGAGCGGCAACGTCATCTTCGTAGACCTCGGGACGAAGACCGGCGACGCCGTGACGACGAAGATTCTGCTCAGCCAGTCCGCCGATGGCTCGTTCGAGGTGCTCGACAAGAACGGGACGGACGGCGAGGCCTCGTTTGCCCTCCCGGTCCCCGGCACCTACACCGTCTGGGCGCGCGCGCTCGGCACGCCGGGTGGCCAGTCGAAGATCGCGACCTGCGCGACGTTCATCGATCCCACCACGGGCGCGGCCACGCTGCTGTGCTCGACCGACAACGAAGTCTTCGTACGGGGAACCGGCAAGAGCAGCTTCCGCAACGTGACCAACGCGCTCACGACGATCACGCTCGTAGCCGGGAGCCCGGCCGAGCTCGCGTGCGGCACGCCCACCGTAAGCCTCTTCGCCACCTGCCTGCAGGATTTCCTCTGGCAGTACGACAACAACGGCCTGAAGCTCTTACAGATCCGCTTCTACCAGAGCTAGCGCATCCCTCGGGGCAGTCGGTGCTCGGAAGTCCGGAGCGCCGACCGCCACGTAGGGGCCCGCTCGTTAAGACCTTGACGGACGGATAGTTAGCGCGTGACCTGCCGCGCCGGCGTGACCTGGGCGCCCCGCTGGACTCTTTACTGTACTGTGTGGCAGGCGCGCATCAGGCTGCACGAGCCCCGCCGAGCCAATTCCACGTGGAAAGTCATGGAGATCATGAGCGCTGGCGACGCCCCGACACCCGACTCGCGTCCGTCCGATGCGAGCCTCCTGGACCGCATCGCCGCGTTGAGCGACAAGGCCGCCCTGGCCGAGCTCGACGCGCGCCACGGAATGACGTTGTACGCGATCGCCTATACCGTGTTGCTCGATCCAGGCGCCGCGGATGCCGCGGTGGCCGCAGCGCTGCGGGACGCCTGGCAGAGAGCCGCGGCGTTCGACCCTCGGACGGGCAGCGCCGGGCGGTGGCTCGCCGACTTGACGCGTCGCGCAGCGCGTGAGCGACGCCACGTGTCGAAGAGGCGCGGCAGAGCACGCGTCGTCCGGTCCGTGGCGCCGCTCCCTGCGCGCCGACCCCCCCACCGTGCCCGCGCCGTCGCCCGGTGGCTCGCAATCGCGAGCGCGCTGGTCATGCCCACCATTCTGCTCCGGTGCTATTGACGTAGAGGCGATCACGATCCGCGCGCTGCGCGACGGATACCGTGTCGTGGGGATTCGGCGCGGCTGGGCGGGGCTGCTCGACTACGTCCGCGATGCGAACGCCGATAACAGTGAGAACGTGCAGCCGCTCTCCGAAGCGATCGTCAATCGCGCCGGTCGCACGGGCGGCACCTTCCTCCACACCTCACGCCTGCGCCCCAGCCACGTGCCGCGCGAGCGCCTGCCGGCGCATCTGACGGGCTATGACCAACCGATCAACGACGCCACCAAGGACGTGCTCAAGAACCTCGAGCACATCGGAGTGGATGTCCTGATTCCCATCGGTGGGGACGACACGCTCAGCTATGGCAAGCGCCTGCACGACGAAGGCGTGAACGTCGTCGCGATACCGAAGACGATGGACAACGACGTCTACGGCACCGACTACTGTATCGGCTTCAGCACCTGCGTGACACGCACCATCGAGTTGACGCACCGGTTGCGCACCTCGGCGGGCTCGCACGAGCGTTTCCTGGTGATCGAAGTGTTCGGGCGGTACGCCGGTTTCACGGCGCTCCTACCGACGATGGCGGGCGCAGCCGATCGATGCGTCATTCCTGAGCACGCCGTCGACGTCGAGCGGCTCACGGAGCTCCTCACGCACGACCGCAACCGGAACCCGAGCCGCTATGCGGTCGTGCTGGTTTCGGAGGGCGCGCGCCTGACCTCGCACGACGGCATGACCTTCGAAGGTGAGGAAACGGACATGTTCGGGCACCGTAAACTCGGCGGTATCGGCGACCGGGTCGGGGAGGCGCTGAAGGATTCGTCCCCCACGTACAACCACGGTCGGCGCATCGATGTCGTCAACCAACGACTCGGCTATCTGGTGCGTTCCGGCGACCCTGACGCACTCGACTCAATCGTGCCGATGGCGTTCGGGAACCTGGCCCTCGATCTGGTCGCGAGGGGGGAGTACGGTCGCCTGGTCAGCATCCACCGCGGGTTCTACGACAGCGTGCCAATCGGGAGCGTGACATCGGAGAAGAAGGTCGTGAACGTCGCGAAGTACTACAACACCGATCGGCTGCGGCCGATCTACAAGTTCGATGGTGCTCCGCTGTTCATCATGACGAGCGATTGAACGTCCACCCTTCGAGGCTGCCATGCCGTTCACCCCCGCGACCTTTCACTTTTTCCGCGGGCTCGCACGCCACAACGCGAAGCCCTGGTTCGAGGCCCATCGCGGCGAGTACGAGGAAACGGTGCGCGAGCCAATGCGCGCGCTCATCGAGGAGATGGACGTACGACTGGCGCGGTTCGCACCCGAGATCACGGGCGACCCGAAGCGCTCGATGTTCCGGATCTATCGCGACATCCGGTTTTCCAAGGACAAGTCGCCCTACAAGACGCACGCTGCGTGCTGGTTCTACCATCGGGACGCGGACCGGCGGGTGGGGAGCGAAGCGGAAGGTGGCGGCGCGGGGTTTTACGTCCACGTCCAGCCCGGTGCGTCGTTCGTCGGCGCAGGGATCTGGATGCCGCCGCGGCCGATGCTCGATCGGCTGCGGGACGCGATCGCCGAAAAGTGGAAGGGCTTCGATCGCATGGTGCGGGACGCGGCGTTCAAGCGGCGATTCGGCGGCCTCTCGGATGAAGCGGTCCTGAAACGCATGCCACGCGGATTTCCGGAGACACACCCCGCGGCGGCCTGGCTCAAATACCAGTCCTTCACGGCCGGCCGGGCACTCGGCGACAGTCGGGTGACAAGCGCCCGGCTCCCCGCCCTGCTCGAGACGGACTTCGCGCGGCTGCTGCCGCTGGTGCGATGGTTGAACGGCGCGCTCGGGCTTCGGACGGCGCAACGGCGGTGACTTTCCCCCTCTCCCCTCTCCCATTTTATTCTTAAGCAACCCGAGGGGGAGAACAGCGTCATGACCCACACATTGCAGCGTACGCTCGCGTGGTGCGCGGCCGGCCTGATCATTGCGACGCAGGGACCTAAGGTGGTCGAGTACCCCCTGCCCCGCCCCCGGGCCTTCCCGCACGACCCGGCGGTGGGGCGCGATGGGATCGTGTGGTACACCGACCAGGCGAACAGCTACATCGGCCGGCTCGATCCGACGACCGGGAAGGTCACGGACTACCCCACACCGACTCGCGCTTCGGGCCCGCATGGCATCATCGTCGCCCCGGACGGCGCCGTGTGGTACACGGCGAATTTCCAGGGCCGGATCGGCCGCCTCGACCCCGCGACCGGGACCATCAAGGAGTACGTGCTGCCCCGCGAGGCGCACGATCCCCACACGCCGCTCTATCACGCCGGAAAAGTCTGGTTCACCGCGCAGGGTGCGAACGTCTACGGGGTGCTCGACCCCGCGTCGGGCGAGGCGAAGATCTTTCCGGTCGCCACGCGAAACGCCCGCCCGTATGGCCTCGTCGCGGGGCCCGATGGGTCGATCTGGATGGCGCTCTTCGGCACGAACCAGATCGGTCGCATCGATCCCTCGGACGGCAAGCTCCGGATGTTCCCACTTCCGGCATCGGGCGCCCGGCCCCGCCGCCTGGTGGCGGACTCCCACGGCATCGTCTGGTACTCCGACTACGCACGCGGCCGGCTGGGCCGGCTCGATCCCGCCACGGGACAGGTGCGCGAGTTCCCCTGCCCCGGCGGCGACGACAGCAACCCGTACGCGATCGCCGTGGGGACCGACGGGCGCATCTGGTACGACGAGTCGAGCAAGGACGAGATGGTGGCGTTCGACCCGGCCACCGAGCGGGTCGAGACGGTCCGGATCCCCACGGCCGGCTCCGTGGTGCGGAACGTGGCGCTGGACTCGACGCGGGCGCGGCTGTGGCTAGCCCTCTCGGGAATCCAGAGGCTCGGAAGGATCGATCTGAAATAGAAATGAGAGAGGGGAGAGGAGAGAGGTGCTACGAGCGGGTCAGTCCGAAGCGGAACTGAAATCTCCTCGTCGGATATCTCGATAGCTGCCACGTGAAGTGCACCGCCAGGTTGAGCGGGAACAGGAACGGCGTGAGGTTGCCGAGCCCGAACCCGGCCTCCGTATAGGCATGCGGCGCCGTTAAGAGCAGGGAGTCCCCCGGATTCGCCGGATGGTTGTGGAAGTCGGTCCAGAACACGCCGCCGTGCAGGCTCAAGGTGAACGGCAGGCTCCGGATCAACGGCAAGCGGCTCTTCGCAAACAGCAGCCGATCAAAGTCGTGGCGAACCGTGAGCATGGCGGCACGCGTCCCCGCGTAGTTCGAGTCTCCGGGCGTGTTGAACCCGCCCGTCTGGAACGTCAATGCCCGCATCCCGAAGTCGACGGCGAAGTAGCGCTGCGGCGGCACCCAGCCGGTCGCGATCCCACCCGCCGCGAAGATCGTCGTGACCCCGAGGTTCAGGGTCCGCTGACGGCGCTGGATCGAGATGGAGTAGCGCCGGAAGGCGAAGTCGCCGCCCAGCACGTCGTGCGCCGCGATTTCGGCGCCGAGCGTGAGCCGGGTCCAAGTGAGGCTGGGCAGGTACACGTCGGCGTCCCGAGTCCTGAGCTGCGAGCGCGAATCGTACGTGAACGTGCCCGAGACGGAACGAAGTGTGCCGTCCAGGATCGTCGGGTTTGCGCGCTGGACATCTCGCGTCGCAAAGACGGCGTAATCTGTCATCACGGGCAACGTCGTCTGGCGCTCGTCGTTGTAGCGCAGCTCGAATCGGCTGAAGGCGAACAGCTTGCTGCCGACCGCCAGGGTCAGGCCGCGCTCGCGATAGTAGTCCAGCGGATCGACCCTGAACAGCAGCGCGCGATACGTCGGGTTGTACGTGCGGCTGACGAAGGTGGGCCGGTTGACCGTCTCGTCGTGGTACGAAGCTCCGATCCAGAATCGCCGCGCCGCCGAGAGACGGAAGTCTCCACCGATGCGGTACTGCCACCGCGCGCTGCTGGTCGCATAGCCCACCTTCGTGTCGAGCGACAGCCCAGGGATCCCCCGCCACGTCGGGCCCAGGCCGAAGTAGGCCCCATCCACGCGATTGAAGTGAAAGAAGTCGGGGTCGGTACTGAGGAACACGGCCGCACCGACCCCGTCGCGCACGCGCGCCCCAAAGCTCGGCGGCACGCGCTCGAGCGAATCGATTCGCGCCCAAGCGCTGCTCTCCGCCGGCGTGAGCGGAATCGCGCGGGGACCGGCCCACGCGGCGCTGTCCGGGTGATCGGCTCGATCGCTCACCACCACCCGGAACTCGCGCAGGTCGGGCGGGCGGTTGCCCTCGTCGAAGCGAAAATCGCCGAGCGAGGCCACGTGCTCGAACACGAAGTCGCCGGGAATCCCGGGATGCGGCACGCCGATGTGCACTTCGCCCGTCAGGCGAATCTCGGAGGGCATACAGCGGCCGTCCCCCACGGCTCGCAGCCGCTGCCGGTAGCGGATGTTCCGCACGAAGTTGAACCGCACGGTGCGATTCACACCCACGTCGATCCCCAGCACGTCGTACGTCGAATCGGCGATGTCGATCACGCCGACGAACAGCGGCGACGCGTCAGACTGGGGACGGAGGGCGAGGCGGAACACCCGGCGCCCGTCCACGGCCAGCGTGTCCAACACCCCGTACGTGTAGTAGTCCAGCGCGTCGTCGGCGATGGGCGAGACGAGCGAATAGCGGCGGAGCACGATCCGCTCGCGGTTGAAGTTCACGATCTCGCCCACGGTCACCAGGTTGTCCTCGGCGCTCAAATTGCTCGACTGGCGCCGGGCGAGGATCGTCTCCTGGTAATGGTCGGGCTGCTCCCAGTACGCCGTGGTCCGCGTCTCCGTGATCAACAGGACGGAAGCGGCGGAATCGGCCGGCTTCGCCAGGTCGCGAACCACGAACTTCACGGAAGCGGCGTAATTGTAGTCGTGAATCCGGTGGAACAGCTCGTGCTTGCGGGCGATCGCGGCCCTGATGATGCGGCCCGCCGGGTCCTCCGTCGACGTCACGGTCACCGCGGGTAAGGCCACCGCGGCGGGATGGAGGTACACGTCCTGTCGGGTGACGCCGGCCGGCGCGGTGACGAGGAGCGAGGCGGGCTCGTAGCCGATCTGGCGAACGGCGAGGTGCAGCACGCCCGGCGCAGCGGTGACGCGATAGCGACCCGCATCGTCGGTGAGCGTGGAGACCCCCGTCTCGAGGACGCGGACGATGACGAGTCGGAGCCGCGCGCCCGTCAGCGTGTCGTAAACCGTTCCCACGACCACGGCCGTGTCGGGCGACCCGGGAAGGGGCGGCGGCTGTGTACCGGCGCGTCGAACGCCGCCGCCGAGGATGGCGAGGAGGAGGATAAAGGAGCGAGATGGGCGCCGCACGAGTGGGAAAGTATACCCGCCGCGTGGCGTGGGGATCGCGCCACGAGGCCCAGCTCACTTCCCCGCGCCGCACGGCCACACTACTCTGGTAGCGTGATCAAACCCTTGTTGCGGCTGCTCGTCGCCGTACACGACGTGACGCCGGCACACGCGCGCCGGCTCGAGGTGCTGTATCACCTGCTCGATGAGCTCGGCGTGCGCCGATACGCACTCCTCGTGGTCCCGAACTGGCACGGCTCCTGGCCACTCGTCGAGTATCCCGACTTCGTGGCCCAACTGCGGGAGCGCGCGGCGAACGGCGTGGAGATCCTGCTGCACGGATGGCGTCACGACGAGGTGGGTCTGCCGCGCTCTCTGGCGCACCGACTGCGCACCTTCGGCCGCACCGACCGCGAGGGCGAGTTCGCATCGCTCACTCCCGTCGAAGCGGCGGCGCGCATCGCCCGCGGCCTGGCGGCGCTGCGCGGCGCCGGGCTCGAGCCGCTCGGCTTCGTGCCGCCGGCGTGGCTCGCTGGACCGACCCTGCCGCGCGTCGTGCGCGAGGAAGGTCTCACGTTCACGGAGGACGCGCACGCCGTCGTCGCCCTGAACGGGCAAGGCCAGCGCATTGCCGCCCCCGCAACGTGCTGGAGCACCCGGCGCTCTTGGCGCGCCGCGGGCTCAGTGGTCGTCGCGTCGCTGCGCCTCCGTCTCGAGCGCGCGCGACCCCTGGTGCGCGTCGCGCTGCATCCGCCGGATGCCGACGTTCCGGCCGTGCTCGCGTCGTGCCGCCGCACGCTCGTGGCGCTGCTCGAGCGGCGGCGGTTAACGACGTACCGGGAGCTGCTGCTGGAGGAGAGGTCGAGAGTAGCTGCGCGCTAGGTCGCGAGTGAACTCGCGGCTCGGCTCTCGCGAGTGAACTCGCGGCTCGGCCTGTCCGTGAACGGACGGTCGATTGAACGGACGCCGATTGAGCGGCAGGGCCGAGCCGCGGCTTCAGCCGCGCCCTCAACACGCGCTCGCCGAACTGTCCCGGTCTCCACGAGTCGTCGCGAGTGAACTCGCGGCTCGGCCTGTCCGTAAACGGACGGTCGACCGAATCGACGCCGCTTGAGCGGCAGGGCCGAGCCGCGGCTTCAGCCGCGCCCGATCACATCCTCGACCGCAGCTCGGATCTCCACTCGTCCGCGCCGGCGGACTCGTACTCCGGTTGGTCTCCCTCCCAGCCAGGGATCGTGAGGTCGGGGTGG
>QHUC01000213.1 GCA_003221045.1 Gemmatimonadota bacterium
TGAGCGGATACTGATCCACGTGGAGGACCTCGCCTCGCATCGCCTCCGTGACTTTCCGGATTTCTTCCGTGTCCGGTGGTGTCAACACTTCGAGACTGTCAGTGGGAACGGAGATCTCGACGCGCGAGTCGGCGGGCGAGCTCGGGTAGTAGACGACGCGTCCGGAGAACGCCCGGGCGCGGACGAGATGGCTGTGTCCGGCGAAGCCCAGCAGTCCCGCCTTTCCCGTCTTCACCTCGAGCCGACTCGCTTCCGACAGCACGTACACCACCGAGTCCACAGGGCGCTCTTGGGCCTGCGCGGCAACGGCGAGCAGCCACCCGGCCCCGGCCAGCGCGAATCCCCTGAGGGTCATGCGTTCCTCCGGCCGAGATAGCGCTCGAGCCCCTGCTCGAACGGAAGCGGGCGGATGCCGAACACCGATTCGATGGCGTTGGCCGGCGTCGCGGCACCCTCGACGAGCATCTGGAGCTGGTCACTCGTCAACGGCGCGGCCGGCCCCAGGAGGTCGAAGACGCCGGCGGCCAGGCGTGCAAGGGCGAGCGGCAGATGAACGAGCGGCCGGGGGTGCCCCGCCGCCCGCCCGATCGCGCCGACGAACGTCTCGTACGCGATCGGCGTCGGCCCGCCGAGCTCGAAGGCACCGGTGAAGCGGGTGTTCTCGGCCGCGAGCGCGAAGGCGAGCGCCACGTCGTCGACCCACACCGGCTGCGTCGGGAAGCGACCGTCGCCGAACACCGGCACGACGGGCGACCACCGGTGTAGGCGGGCGAGTGTGCGGATCGGCACGCTCTCCGGCCCGCTGATGATCGACGGCCGAAAGATCGCGTACGAAAGGCCCGAGGCGCGCACCAGCTCCTCTCCTTCCCACTTGGTCCGGTGATACGGGGTCGCGTCCCGCCCGCTCCGCGCACCGATCGCGCTCATGTGCACGAACCGGGGGACTCGGGCCTCGCGCGCCGCGGTGAGAAGGTGCCGGGTCCCGTCCACGTGCACGCCCTGAAAGGTGGCCCGGCCCGATGGGACGATGATGCCGACCAGATGCACGATGGCGGCCGCGTCCCGTGTGAGCACGGCGAGCGCCCCCAGGTCGGACAGATCCCCGGCCACGAGCTCGACCGAAACGTTGTGGAGTGCCTCAGCGCGGACGGGGTTCCGCACCAGCGCCCGCACCCGATGACCCCGGCGGGCCAGTAGAGTGGCCACGTGCCGTCCCACGAATCCCGTCGCTCCGGTGACGGCGATCAGCACAGTCGACGTGAAGTCAGCCGGAGGTGGTACCGCCCTCGTCGAGGAAGACGAGCGTCCGGCGCCGCGCAACGACCGTCGCCAGTGCCTCGTGGACCTTCGGGTCGAGCACGGTGCCGGCGAGATCGGCGATCCGCTCGATCGCCTTCTCGGGCGTCATCTTCTCCTGGTAGGCCCGGGACGTGCTCAGGGCATCGAATACCTCGGCGGCGCCGATGATGCGCGCGGTGAGTGGGATTTCTTCGCCGCGCAGGCCGTCGGGGTAGCCGGTGCCGTCCCAGCGCTCATGATGGTGGCGCACTGCCGGCATGATGTCGCCAAGGTGCGAGAGCGGCGCGAGGATCTGCGAGCCGATGACGACGTGCTGCTTGACGTGCTCGAACTCATCGGGCGTGAGGGCGCCCTGCTTGTTCAGGACGGATTCCCGCGTGCCGATCTTGCCAATGTCATGCAACCGGCCCGCCACCCGAATGTGCTCGACGTCTTCGTCCGCCAGCCCGAGCTGGTGCGCGATCGTGGCCGAGAGATCGGCCACGCGGGCCGAGTGGCCCCGCATGTACGGGTCCTTTGCCTCGAGGGCGTTCACCAGCGCTTCGAGCGTCGCGATCGACAGGCGCTCGAGCTTCATGCGCTCACGGTGAAGCTCCGCGGTCCGCGTGGTGACTTCCTCTTTCAGCCATTGGCTCAGCTGGCGATTCTCCAGCAGCATCTCGCGCCGCTTCAAGGCACGCTGGACGGCGCGCCCCAGGTCCGCGAGCTCAATCGGCTTCGTCAGGTAGTCCATGGCGCCGCGCTGCATGCACAACGCCGCGCTGGTCGCATCGTTCACGGCGGTCAACATGAGGATCGCGAGCTCCGGCTCGACCTCGAGCGCCTGGGGCACGAGGTCCACGCCGCTCGTGCCGGGCATGCGAATGTCGCACAGCATCAATGACACCCGGTGCCGCCGGAGCTGCTGCAAGGCTTCGTCCCCGGAACCCGCGGCGTACACCTCGAACTGTTGCTGCGCGAGGAACTTCTTGAGAGCGTTCCGGATCGGTTCCTCGTCGTCCACCACTAGGATCTGGACGGGACCCACCCCCGTCATGTCGGCCACTCGCGACTCCTTGGGTGATACGGTAGAGAAAATGGCGGTCGCGGGTCTGTCTGGACAGCCCCGACGGGCACGTACACGGCTAATCGCCCGCGGCGACGAACCGGAGGTTCACTGGCGCGGCGAGCAGGCCGACGCGGTGCGCGCGCTCGAGCAGCTCGGCCACGGCGCGGCGACCGGTGGCTCCGTAGTCGACCGTGTAGTCGTTGACGTACATGCCGATGAACCGGTCCGTGCGCGCCGTGTCGAGTCCGCGGCTGTACGCGCTCGCGTGCGCAAGGGCCTCCGCCCGATGCGTGAGGCCGTACTCGATGCTGGCCTTCAGGTCGCGTGCAATGTCGCGCATCAACGTCTCGCCCAGGTCGCGACGCACAACGTTGCCGCCGAGCGGGAGAGGTAGCCCCGTTTCCGCGTGCCACCATTCACCCAGGTCGACCCACAGATGCAGGCCGCGGTCGCCATACGTCAGCTGGCCTTCGTGAATGAGCAGGCCTGCGTCGGCACGGCCCGCCAGGACGTAATCCTCGATCTCGTCGAAGGGCACCACGACGTGCCGAACCGCCGGCTGGTAGAGCTTGAGGGCGAGAAACGCCGTCGTGAGCTCCCCGGGGACGGCGACGATCCGGCCGGGCGCGGCGAGGGCCGTTCGGGGTTCGGCCGGACGAGGGGCGACGGACACGAGGCGGGGCCCGTACCGGTCGCCGATGCTTGCGCCGTGGGCCAGCAGCGCATACCGGTCGGCGAGGTAGGCGTACGCATGGAGCGACACGGCCGTCACTTCCAGCTCACCCGAGAGCGCGCGCCGATTCAACGATTCGATGTCGCCGAGCTCGTGCACGTAGCGCCGGCCATCCGTATCGATGCGCCCGGCCGCCAGCGCCCAGAACATGAACGCATCGTCAGCGTCCGGGCTGTGCGCCAGCCGGATCGTGCGCCGGGCGGGGGCCTCAGGCACCACGTTTGGAGGCTCCACGGATCACCTGGGTCGCCTGCTCGTGAAACGCGTCGAGGTTCTGGGCGTGCTCGGTGTACTCGGGCCGCTGGCGCGCGCGCTCCGCGGTCTCGTTCTTGAGGAACTCGCCGTATGCCCGTCGTGCGCCGGCGGACTGGCGCTCGAGGTCGAGGGCGCGGGCCCGCAGCATGAACGCGAAGAGGTGGGTAGGCACGGCGCGGCGGATGGTGTCCGCCTGCGCCAGCGCCGCGGCCGCGTTCCCAGCGGTGAGCTCCAGGACGCCGATGTGATAGCGGGCGTCCACGTCGAGCGCCGGAAGCATGGCGTACGCCTGGATGGCCATGGGCAGAAAGAACTCGGCGCTGTCGGCTTTTCCCTGCGTATGCAACGTCATCACGCGGTTGTAGAGCCGCGTTGCGCGCTCTTCCGGTGACATCTGGGAAATGTCGGGGAGTGGGGAGCGGGGAGCGGTAGCTTCCGAGGCTCCGTCAGGTACCGCTCCCCGCTCCTCGCTCCCGCCGACGCGAAGCAGCAGCACCGTCAACAACGCCCCAAGGGCGACGCCGGCCACTCCCCACGGGAGGCCCGCCCGCCAGCCGGCCGCTGCGGCGCGAGCCACCTGGGCGCCGCATTTGTGGCAGAACTTGGCCGTCGGGGCGAGGTTCGTTCCGCACGCGCGACAGTTCACTGCGCCAGAATCTAACTGGCAGGAATGGCTGTGGCAGCGCATAGTGTACCGGCATGAGTGCCCCCTTCCCGGGATCGGAACGCGCCAAGCACATGGGCGAGCTGAAGCGCGGGGACGAGCGCTGGGACGTCTTCATCGAGATGCAGCCGGATACCGATGTCGGCGCGGTACGTGGGCGCGTGCACTTTGTGAGCGGAGAGCGACGCCGAACGACGAGCTGGATTTTCCTCGAACCAACTGAGCGCGACATTCAGGAGCGCTTCGGGGAATTTTCGGCCGTGGAGCTGTGGCACTTCGTGCAGGCCATTGAAGGGTAATTCAATGCGTGGAAAACAGTGCACACTGTGCAAATTTTAACTGACAGCAGCTCAGAAAGGTTGCGTTGTGCTCATGGGACGTGACCTGATGTTGCGCGAGTGACACGAAACGGTTGACACTCCGCAACGACGCCGGTACCTTCCCACATGCCGACGCCAGTACCTGCCTTGGAATCCTTCGAGAGCCCGCGGCCCGAAACTCGCCACGGGCTCTCCTTGCTGGTGACACCGGTAACGATCCCTCTCAGTGACAGCGCTAGGAGACCGACCTTATGACCGCGACGTTGGAGCCAACCACGGCAGGTTCGGGGGCCAAGCCGGCCGCCAGCGCCTCGCCGGCGGACGTGGTTCGGAAGGCGAAGGAAGCCGGCGTGCAGGTGGTTGACTTGAAGTTTACCGACCTCCCGGGCACGTGGCAGCACTTTTCGATCCCGTTGAAGGAGCTCACCGAGGAGGTCTTCAAGGAGGGCATCGGGTTCGACGGCTCCTCGATTCGCGGCTTTCAGGCGATCAATGAGAGCGACATGCTGCTCTTCGCTGATCCGGCGAGTGCCTTCGTCGACCCGTGCCTGGAGGTGCCGACGCTGTCGCTCACGTGCGACGTGGGGGACCCGGTGACCGGCGAGCGCTACTCACGCGACCCGCGGTACGTGGCGCAAAAGGCCGAGCAGTACCTCGTGAAGAGCGGAATCGCCACGACCGCCTACTACGGCCCTGAGGCGGAGTTCTACATCTTCAACTCCGTCCGCTTCGACCAGAACGCGCACGAGGGCTATTACCACATCGACTCCGAGGAAGGGATCTGGAACTCCGGGGCCAACGGCAGCCCGAACCAGGGGCACCGGCCGCGGCACAAGGAGGGCTACTTCCCCGTGCCGCCCGTCGACCGGCTCCAGGATCTCCGGTCCAAGATCATGCTTGCGATGATCGCGTCGGGGATCGACGTCGAGGTCCACCACCACGAAGTGGGGACTGCGGGTCAGACCGAGATCGACATGCGGTTCACCACGCTGGCGCGCATGGGCGATCAGCTCATGATGTACAAGTACATCGTCAAGAACGTCTGCCACCAGCACGGCTACACGGCCACGTTCATGCCCAAGCCGATGTTCGGCGACAACGGGTCGGGGATGCACGTGCACATGAGCCTCTGGAAGGACGGGAAAAACCTGTTCTTCGACCCCAACGGATACGCGCTGCTGTCGGAGAGCGCCCGCTGGTACATCGGCGGGCTCATCAAGCACGCCCCCGCGCTGCTCGCGTTCGCGGCACCGACGACCAACAGCTACCGCCGTCTGGTGCCGGGGTACGAGGCGCCGATCAACCTGATCTACTCCCAGCGGAACCGCTCGGCGATCTGCCGCATTCCGGTCTACTCCAAGTCGCCGAAGGCCAAGCGCATCGAGTTCCGGGCGCCCGATCCGTCGAGCAACCCGTACCTCACGTTCGCCGCGCTGCTCATGGCCGGCCTGGACGGGATCAAGCACAAGATCGAGCCGCCCAAGCCGATGGACGTGGACCTGTATGATCTCGAGCCCGAAGAGCGGAAGCACGTGAAGAACACCCCGGGATCGCTGTCCGAGTCGCTCGCGGCGCTGGAAGCGGACCAGGCGTTCCTGCTCGAGGGCGGCGTGTTCACGCCCGACCTGATCGAGACGTGGCTCGCGTACAAGCGCGCCAAGGAAGTCGATCCCGTGGCGTTGCGGCCGCATCCGTACGAGTTCTTCCTGTACTACGACGTGTAGCAACGGGGCGGCTTGGGCGGCTTGGGCAGCAACGGGCGGCAAGGGGATGACTCTGTGCCGCCCGTTGCCGTCTTCTGCCGCCTTCTGCCGCCCTCTATCTTAGACCTCCATGGCCACCGTCGCCGCCGAAACCCGCGACATCCTCGATGAGCTGAAGAAGCGCCGCGTGCGGTTCCTCCTCCTCCAGTTCACCGACTTGCTGGGCGTGAACAAGGCGGTGGAGGTACCGGCGTCGCAGTTCGAGCGGGCGCTGGCTGGCGAGGTGATCTTCGACGGCTCCGCGCTCGAGGGGTTCGCGCGCGTGGAGGAGGCGGACGCGCTCCTCCTACCCGATCTCGCCAGCTTTCGCGTGTTCCCCTGGGAGAGCGGGGGGGGAGCCGGGGGAGCCGGGGGAGCCGGGGGGGCCGGCGATCGGACCGACGGGGACGCCGAGGGCACCGTTGCGCGGCTGATCTGCGACATCCGCTACCCGGACGGCCGGCCGTTCGAAGGGTGCCCGCGTACCGCGCTGCAGCGCCAGATCGAGCGGGCCGCCGCGCTGGGCTACACGATGCGGGTCGGATGCGAGGTCGAGTTCTTCATCTTTGAGCAAGACGAGCGCGGGGAACCCACGACGCGGACCCTGGACGCGGGCAGTTATTTCGACCTGGTGCCGGTCGACCGTGGTGAGAGGGCCCGCCGGGTCATCGTGTCGGCGCTCGAGGAGATGAAGCTCAGCTCGGAGGCGTCGCATCACGAAGTGGCGCGTGGCCAGCACGAAATCGATTTGGGCCACGCCGACCCCTTGACCATGGCCGACCACTTCGCGACGCTGCGCTTCGTGGTTCGCACGATCGCCGTGCGACACGGGTTGGTGGCCACCTTCATGCCGAAGCCGCTTTACGGCCGCGCCGGCTCGGGCATGCACACGCATCAATCGCTCTTTGCCAAGGGGAAGAACGCCTTTGCGGATCCCAAAGGGCCCGTCCAGCTCTCCGACGTCGGCCGCTCGTACATCGGTGGCCTGCTCCGGCACGCGCGCGGCTATTGTGCCGTGACGAATCCGCTCGTGAACTCCTACAAGCGGCTGGTGCCGGGCTACGAAGCACCCATCAACGTCTCGTGGTCCACTCAGAACGTGCTCGCCGCCGGCCTCGATGGCATCCGGGAGCGGATCGACCCCGGAGAGCCCGTCAACAAGAACATCGCGCGCATGTCGTACCGCGAGCGCCGCCGATACCGGATCGACGACCTGCCACGGGATCTGCACGAAGCGCTCGACTACCTCGAGAAGGATCCGATCGTTCGCGAGGCGCTGGGCGACCACATCTACGAGCGCTACCTCGACGCGAAACGGGAGGAGTGGCAGGAGTACATCGGGCAGGTGAGCGAGTGGGAGTTGAACCGATATCTCGGACAGTATTGACGCGGGCCGGCGCGGAGCGTCATCGATCCGGAGGCGGGTGCGCGATCAGCCGGCCGAGCGTCTGCATCACGACGGCGAGCTGCCCCTCGAGCAGGTGGATCTCTCGCGCATGACCCAGGTCGAGCGCCGCCGCGATTCGGAGTTGGGTCAAGGCCTCCCGGGCTGAGCCCCGCGCATACGCGAAAAACCGGCGCCGCTCGGGACCGGTAGCCTGGCCGGCAGCTTCCGCTATGTTGGAGCTGATGGCGAGGGCCGCGCGCACGAGTTGATCCGCCCGGGTAGCGGCCCCGGGTCCCGCCAGCGTGCGGCTCAGACGAGCCGTCTGCACGGCAATCTCCAGCGCGAGCTCATGAACCTGCAGACGTCGCGCGTAGGTGTGCGTCGCCATGCGCAACCATACAGGAGGAGGCGGCTGAGAGCGGTACCCTTTTCACGCCGGCGTGCCACGTTCTTCCGCACGCGGGCGGCGGCACGGCTGGGCGCGGTGTTATTGCTGCTCGCAGGTTGCGATCCCACCTCCCGCCCGGGCGACACCCGGGGCTACCAGAGCGCCGCCCGATGGGAGTGGCACGGACGGGTGTCGGTCCAACTGGATACGGCCCTCGCCCTCACGCGGCTCTCGCTCGACACCACCGCTGGCGGGGGAGACGTGGCGCTTGCCCGCTACGACTTCAACCCGGCGGTGGGTGAGGGAGACGAGTACTCGCTGACCATCGTGCTCGACTTGGGGCGCGCACGCGACCTGCGGCCCGGGGTGCCCCACGCGCTGGGCCCTCCGCCCGCGCGGATTCCCGCCTACGGGACGGTGACCTGCTTTTGCGGACCGCTGAAGCCGGATTCGGTGCGGGGTACATTCCTGCTCGTGACACGTGGCCTGCGGCAGATCACGGGCCGCGTGGACGCGACCCTGTATTTTACGGAATGGAACGCCCCTACGCGGCACGTGACGTACTCGCTGCACCAGCGCATTGATTTGGTCAAGTAGCACGACGGTCCGCCGCAAGGGCCGATTCGTGGTTGGAACGATGGCGACGCTGCTCGCCGCGGCAACCCCGGGTCACGCGGACGCGCAGGGCGCGCCCCCCGCCATCGACACCGTCATCATCGTCAACCGGAACATCTTCGACCAACAGGAATACGCCTCCAGCTTCCTCGCGCGTCTGGCGAACCGACTGCACGTGCGCACCCATGCAGGGATCATCCGCCGCACGCTGCTCATCAATCCCGGTGAGCCCTACGACTCTGCCCGCATTGCGGAGAGCGAGCGTGCGCTGCGCAATCTGCACGTCTTCAGCCGCGTGCGTATCGATACCACACGCCTCGACGGCCGCCTGGCGCTGCGTGTCGCGACGACGGACGGGTGGAGCACCAAGCCGCAGCTCGGCTACACCTCCGCCGGAGGCGACGTCTCCTGGCTCGCCGGGGTCGTGGAGGACAACCTGCTCGGCACCGCCACCTCGCTCATCGCGGTCTACAACCACACCCCCGACCGCAACATCCTCAATCTCGGTTACGCGAGCCCGCACTTCTTTTCCCGTCGCGCTCAGTTGCAGCTCCTGTACCACGACAAGTCGGACGGGACCCAGGGGACCTGGTTCGTCGGGGTGCCGACGGTGTGACGGAACGGCACGCGCTCAGTTTCAGCCTCACCGCCGGATTCGCCCCGCACGCAACCACGCGGAGCTACCTCCGGCTGTGGCTTGGCGGCCAGTGGCGCCGGGAGGACTTCGACAGCCTGGGGACCGCGGCCTTCCCTCGATCGGTGTTCGGGACTGCGGGAATGGGGATGGACGTCGGGCACGTCCGGTTCCAGGTCCTCGAGCGGTTCAATTCGTATGCCCGGCGTGAGGACGTGGACGTTTCGCAGCTCTTGCACCTTGGCGTGTGGGCGGCGCCGCGCGCGTGGGGATATGCCAGCAGCCGCGCCGGCGTGGGACCGGAGGTAGGCATCCAAATCGCCGCGCCATGGGCGAGCGGGTTTGCGGCGTTGCGCGCGGCGGGGAACGGCGTCCTGACGTCAGGCGTGCCCGACTCCGGTCGGGCGTCCGTCGCCGTGACGATTGCGAGCCAAAACGTTCCTCCTTACACGCTGATCCTTCACGTCGAAGCGGCCCGGTTACGCCGGCCCAAGTTCGGTGACGACTTCGACCTCTGGACTACCCAGAACGGCCCGCGGGTGTGGGGCATCCACCAGTTCACGGGCACGCAGATGTTCTGGCTCGCCTTTGAGGACCGCGCCCTCCTCGCGGACGATGCCTGGGGGCTCATGGGCATCGGCCTGGCTCCATTCTTCGAGTACGGCGGAGCCTGGTATCCGGGGCGCGAGCGCGCGCGGCTCGCCGGCGATGTCGGGTTCTCGCTGCGGATTGGGCCGACGCGAGCCGTGCGGGGCGACGTGGCGGAGATCGCCCTGGGGTACCGCTTTTGGCCGAATGGATTCGCCGCGCCGCCGGGGCGGTGGGGCTTTACGATCCGAAAGGGCGTGGTGTACTGAGTCTTTCGCGACTGGCGGAACCTTCCCACCGGCGCTTGACGTACTGAAGAGTGCGAGCCGTGATGGCGGGCGGCCCCAAAACTGAGAGCCAACGAGATGACCCAGCGCAGGCGCATGGTCGCGTTCATCACGATCGTCACCGGATTGTGGACGCTCCTGCACGTGTATGTCGGGGAGCGGCTGCTCGCTCAGGAGTCGCTCCCCATCGTCTGGCGAGTGCTCGGATGGACCGGAATCCTCCTGCTCGCGACCGGTCCCGTGGTCGCGTTTTGGGCCGGGCGTTCGGAGCGACTACCGGCGCGAGGAGTGATCGAAGTCGCCGGCTTCACGGCCATGGGGCTGTCGTCGCTCCTCATCGTATTCGCGCTGGCCGGAGACGCGTTGCACCTGCGGGCCTGGCTCGGGGCCGGCGGCTTCACGCTTGCCGTTGTGGGCGGCGCCCTCGCGGTTCTCGTCGCGGGGCTGTGGCGGGCGCGGCGACCGGCGATGGTGCGCGTGGTCGAGGTGCCGATCGCCGGTCTGCCGTCCGACCTCGAAGGCTTTCGCATCGTCCAGCTTTCCGACCTGCATGTGGGCCCCACGCTCAAGCGCAACTTCGTGGAGCGGGTGGTGGATGCGGCAAACGGGCTCGACCCCGACGTGATCGCCCTGACCGGGGACGTGGCCGACGGCTTCCCACCGGCCCTGCGCGACGAGGTGGCTCCGCTCGCCGGGCTCCGGGCGCCCCACGGCAAGTTCTTCGTCACGGGGAACCACGAGTATTACTGGGACGCCGCCGCTTGGGTGCGGGAGCTCGAGGGACTCGGGTTCAGCGCCCTCGTGAACGGTCACAGGCTCATCCGTCGCGGGAGCGGCCGGATCGTCGTGGCAGGCGTCACGGATCTCTCGAGCGGTGGGATATCCGGTCATCGCTCCGATCCCGCCGGGGCGATTGCCGAGGCGCCCGAGAGCGACGTGAAGGTGCTGCTCGCGCACCAGCCGAAGAGCGCGTTTGCCGCACGCGCCGCCGGCTATGACCTCCAGATCTCCGGACATACGCACGGCGGTCAGTATTTCCCCTTCAATCTGTTGGTGCGGCTGTTTCAGCCGTTCGTCGCCGGCCTGCACCGCCTCGAGGCGATGTGGCTCTATGTCAGCCGGGGCACCGGATACTGGGGGCCACCGCTCCGGCTAGGCGCGCCGGCCGAGATCACGCTCATCCAGTTGACACGAGCGTAGCACCTCGTGACACCACCCCATCCCCCACCCATCCGAGTGGGACCTCGCCGTCTGTTGGTGGAGCCTTGACGCTCGCGGTCCCGACGTCTAACGTCCCGGTCCGGCTGCACGGACACGGCACTCTTGATGTGGAGTAGCACCGACTCGTGATGCAGTTCGCGCTCCTGCTGGTTCTCGTCATCGTCCTGCTGAGCCTTATCGCTCAGGAGGGGCCGGCGGCGCGCGAAATGAACAGATGATCGGATAGCGAAGCAGCAGCACGCAGCACCAGCGCCGCGGACCCCACAGGGTTCGCGGCTTTTTTGTTCACCATCGGGATACGGAAAGGGAGCGCGGCGGCCACCATGGGCAGAGACGTCATCATCTTCGACACCACCCTGCGCGACGGCGAGCAGGCACCGGGCAACTCCATGACCGCCGAGGAGAAGCTGCGCCTCGCGCAGCAGCTGGACACCCTGGGCGTGGACGTGATCGAGGCGGGGTTTCCCAGTGCCTCGGAGGGCGACCGACGCGGCGTGCGGACCGTGGCGGAGGTGCTGCGTCGTCCGGTGGTGGCCGCGCTGGCTCGCTGCCACGAGCGGGACATCGATCTCGCCGGCGAATCACTGCGACCCGCGGCGCGGCCCCGAGTGCACGTTTTCATCGCGACGTCGGATCTGCACCTCGAGTGCAAGCTGCGGCTCACGCGCGAGCAGTGCCTCGAGCGGGCGCGCGAAGCGGTGCAGCGCGCCCGGCGGTATACCGACGATGTGGAATTCTCCGCG
>QHUC01000214.1 GCA_003221045.1 Gemmatimonadota bacterium
CGCGAGCGGCGCGAGGTCGAGCAGCGCGCGCGCCCCGATCGCCGCGACGGACGCCGGGGGCGCGACCGCGGCGGGCGCAAGGAGGCAGGCGAGCGGCTCCGCGAGCGGCGCGAGGTGCTCAGAGAGGATCCGCGGCGTCGAGAGCACGGCGATCCGCCGCGTCGAGCTCGTAGAAGGCCGCGATGCCGGCGTCGTCCGCCGTATGGCGCCGCCCTTGATCCGCGAGGTGGCGCCACACCGCGGCGTCCGCGGGCGGGATCGGCAACCCGCGCACCACGCGGGCGTTGAAGCGCCGAAAGCCGCCGCGGGCGGGATCGGCGTACAGCCGCGCGAGCGCCGTGAGCCAGCGTGAGTTGAACAGCGCGGCGAGCGCGTAGGCGTCATCCCGCGACCGGGTGGCGATGCCATACACCGTGTTGAGGGGAACCACGCTCCCATCGGGGACAACCGCCGCGAGCCTCCGAGCCAGGTCGGGCCAGATCACGCGGTGCGGCGCATCGGCGAGGGCGGTGCGAAACACCTGCCACGCCGGGCCGCCGCGGTAATCGCTGCGGCGGCGCAAACGCTCGAGATGTGGGCCGAACGCCCGCGCCAGCTCCTCCGAGAGACGGGGCAGGGGCCGGCCGTCGGGAGCGTGCGTCCACAGCAGGTGCGCCACCGGCGTGGCGCGCCACGGCTCGATGTCCCGGCCGCGCACGGCGGGTCGCGTCGCGGGGCTCGGTTGCGGCACGAGATAGACGTCGTCCGCGCCTGTCTTCACGCCGAGCTGCGGGCTCCAACGGTCGCCGACCGTGGGGTATGCCGAACGGAGGCGGTGTGCCACGCGCATCGCGTCGTACGCCAGGATCCACGGACCGTCTGCCGTGAGCGCGCGTTGCGGGATCGCCCGGGCCGTGCTTCTCGGGCCTAGCGCGCTGGCGACGCGCTCGTGGCCGGTCGGCTCCATGCGCGCCGCAACGAGCGCCAGCGGATAGACCGCCGCGGCGAACGCCCCGTCCGCGGCCGGCACCGGAGCAACACGCTGGAGACGGGTGCCCTCGGCGAGCCGCCGCCGGAGGCGTGCCGCGTAGCCGCTCGTCGTGAACTTCGCCGGGACAAGAAGCGCCGTGGTGCCACCGGGCGCGGTGAGCTCGAGCGCGCGTTCCACGAACGCCACGGCGAGGTCCGGCAAGTGCGCGAATCCTCGGGTGTGGTCCGGGCGCCAGGTCACGTAGCGCGTGGCCAGCGCCTCGCGCACCTGCGTGGGCACTCGTTCCCCGCGCACCCACGGCGGGTTGCCGGCCACGAGATCGAAGCCGCCACGCGCGACGATATCGCCGAAGTGTGATTCGAACGCGAAGAACGGCGCGCCGCCCTCCCGGGTGAGCCGGCGCGCGGCGGCGCGGAGCTCGCGGCGGCTGGCTCGTACGCCGCGGAGCAGAGCGCGCTCCTCCACGGTGAGCCCGCGACGCCGGCCGAACAGGTCCTGATCCTTCCCCGCGGCGACGAGCTCCGCCGCACGCCGTTCGAGGCCGGCGGCGCTCGCCGCGAGCCACCGCTGCGCTAGCGCTCCCTCGGCACGCGCGAGCTCCGTCATCGCGCGGCGCTTCGCCGGCCCGGTGAGCGAAAATACCGCCCGCCGGGCGGCCGCGAGCCGGTCCACCTCGACGCCGCTCGCCGCGGTCGCAGGAATGCTGCTTCCGGCCAGCGAGCGGGCCACCGCGAGGGGATCGAGCAGCGCGTCCCCCTGCCGCACGTGGCCATCCAGATTCGGCAGCGGGGCGACCCGGGCGAGGTCCGATTCGTCCTGGTCGGCGATCAGCGCCAACCACAGTCGCAATTCGGCGAGCCTCACGGCCGTGACCTTGAGATCCACACCGAACAACGACCGCGCGATCACGTCGTGCCGCACCGCGATTGCCGGTCCTTCACCCCCCGTGCACCGCAGCCGGGTGAGCTCCTCCAGCGCGCCCAACAGAAACGCGCCCGAGCCGACTGCCGGGTCGAGCACCGCAAGCCGGCGCAGGTCAGGTGGCGAGTCCGGAGGGCTGCCGCCGTAGATCCAGCGCTCCGTGGCTCCCGCCGCGAGCCCGAACCGGTGCTCCAACACGGACGCGAGACCGGCGCGCACGATCTCCCGCACGAGCGCGGCCGGCGTGTAGTAGCTGCCGCTCGTCCGCCGCTCGGCCGGGTCCATCACGCCTTCGAACACCCGGCCGAGCATGTCGGGCGCGATGACGTCGCCGCCTTCCTCCTCGCGCGCCGAGAAATGGAATCGCTCGAAGAGATCGTCGAACGCGTCACGCCAATCGAGGTTCGACCAACGGGCTGGGCCGCAGCTCCGCTCGAGCGCGGTCGGCTCGAACAGCCCGCCGTTCAGGAACGGCACGTCCCCCAGTGCTCGTGCCCCGCTCGAGCGCTCTGCCGTGGGGCGGTTCAGGGCACCGAAGCACAGCGGGTCGAACACGTGACGGTGGAACTGATGCCGGGAGGCGGCGCTCGCGTCGAAGCGGTGGATCAGATAGCGTCGATCACCGCCGAGCCAGCCCTTTGCCTGAACGAAGTACAGGAAGAGGACGCGCGTGAGTGCCGTGAGTGCCAGCGCGTGCCGCTCGACCCGGCTGCGTGGCGCCGGAAGGCGGTCGGTGAGGCGCTCGAGCGTGGCGCGAAACGCCCGGAAGAAGCGTGGCGTGACCCCTTCGCTCGCCAGCGCTTCCCCGATCCGCAGGCTGAGCGCGAGCGACGTCTCCCCGGGGAGCGGGCTGAGTCGCTCCAGGGTGGCGAGTGACGCGCCGGGCGGTCGCTCGAGGGGGATCGCTGTCGCGCGGACCGGCGACCCGCGCGTCGCCGGGCGCCAGCTCGCGCACACGAGCCGGCGCGGCCCCGCGCCGATCGCGCAGGCGAGCCCACGCTCCGCATTTGCGGCGAGCCGCCGGGCCGCTGCGCTCGCCGCCCGTTCCGGATCCCGGGCGTCGAGCCCGAACACCCGGAACGCCTCGTGGCGCGCGACCAGCGCCACCCGCCGCACGCCCGCCGCCGCTGCCTGCTCCGGACCGAGCCAGGGGCCGGGTGGCACGTGCTCCCACGCCCCCTGGAACCCGAGCGCCCCAAAGAGGTGGCGAAGATCATCGATCTGCTCGGTGCGGGCGAGAAGTTCCCGCAACACCGCGGAACCCCTGGTTCGGAGGGGCCTAAGGTGGGGCGCGGATGGCTCGGCTTATGTACCGCGGTTCTGCAGGTAGGGCTGAATTACTGCGGGAGCGGGGAGCAGGGAGCGGTTCCTTCCGATCGCCGGAGGGTACCGCTCCCCGCTCCCTGCTCCCCGTTTCGTCAACCGGCTTTTCGTAGCTTTATCGACCCATTCACCGTCGACAATTCCAACCGCCGTCCCCCGCTGCCGATCGTTCCGTTCATGCGTCGCGGGCCAAACTTTCCCGTGATCGTCAGGGGGAAGTCGGTCTCGATCTCGCCGTTCACCGTGGTGGCCCTCACCTCGGTCGAAAGGTTGGCCGGTAAGTCCAGCGTGATCCCGCCGTTCACGGTGGCGAAGTCGAGTGCGTCGGTCCACGTCGCCTTCCCCATCGACGCCACGATCGAGCCATTCACCGTCCGCGCGCCGGCGTACCCCGTGGTCGAGATCCGGATGCTGCCGTTTACGGTGGTGGCATCGACGTCGCTCGAGAGGTTCGCCGCGTCCACCTTCCCGTTGACCGTGGCACCACGGAAACGCACCCCCTCGGGCACGCGCACCGTGAAGTCGACCCGCACGTCGTTGTTTCGCGTGCTCGTGTGGTCGTGCTCCCCCGGCTCGCAGGTGTTTTCCCGGCGACCGTCGCTCGGGTACACCGCGCAAATCGTGACGCCGTCCTCCGAGGGCACGACCTCGATCTTCACGTCCTCGGGGTCGCTGCGGTGCGCGCTCTTGACGCCGGTCACCTCCACCTCGCCTGACCCCGCCACGGCGCTGACGTCGCCGTTCACACCCTTGATCTCGATCGTCTTGCCCGCGGCGACCTTGCCCTTCCAGTGAAACTCGCCCTGGGCCGCGGCCGCTCGGGCAGCGAGCGTGAGGCCGGTCGCGACGAGCCCCAGAGTGACGACGCGCATGGTCATTCTTCCTCCTGATCGTCGTGGTCCTCGTGCTTGTCCCTCTTCAGCTGCCCGGGGCGGCACAGCCTGATGTCGCCGTTGAACGACTCGAGCTCGATCCGGGCGGTGCCCGAGCCGATCGTGAAGTCGAACCGATGCTTGGTCTTCCGGCTGAGTTGCACCGGGAAGCAGGAGCTGAAGTCCCCGTTGAACGTGGCTACCGACACGGAGACGCCCGCCTTTTCGGGTACCGCCACGCGCAGGTCACCGTCGTGGGTCGAGAAGCGATAGCGGCCGCCGTCCTTGATCGTTCCGTCGTAGGTGATGTCCCCATTGACCGTGGTCGCGTCGGTGTTGGCGGACTCGATCTGCGTGAGCGTGACGTCGCCGTTGACCGTCTCGGCCGAGATGTCGCCCGAGATGCCAGTCGCCGTGATGGTCTCGTTCACGCTGCTCAGAGAGATACGGCCCCGGGCCTTCTCGAGTGTCACTTCGCCCTGCACGGACTTGAGGGAGACATTGCCGGCCCCGCCGGAGACCTTGACCGATCCTTCCACGGTTTCGGCCGTAACCTCGCCCTGCGAGCCGTCCACGGAGATGTCGGTGTAGACGCCTGAGAGCGCCAGCGCCATCGACGTGGGGACGGTGATGTCGTACTCGACCAGCTGCGAGGGTCCTCGCCGGCCTTCCGACTTCACCCGCACGTACTGCTCGGTTGCGTCGATCGAGATCCGGTCTCGGCTCGAATGGTTGGCCGCAATGCGCACGGCGCTCTTGCTCCAGGTCTTGACGGCGATCTCGCCCCCGAAGTTCGAGACCTCGAGGCGGACGCCCGCCCGCACCGGGAGGGTCGTATCGGTCTGCTGGGCGATCCCGAGGGCTGCGAGCGTCGCCAAGGTCATGAGCATGCTGGTACTCTATCCTCTCTAGCTCCGCGCGCTGGCGAGCGTGGCCGCCTGGCGCAGGAGCTCAAGTTTACGCCGCGTTTCCTGGGCAAGATGCTGGTTCAGATAGGCGTTCGCGGGATCGGCGGCGAGCGCGCTCTGTGCGTCGCGAATCGCCCGGTCGATGATCCCGAGATTCTTCTCGATCACCCGCACGGTCGCGGTGTCGAGCTGGCCGCGATTGCGCGCGAGGTTCTCCTCGAGAGCGGCCACGGACGCGGCGGTACGCGCATCCAGCGGCGACATGCCCACGTTCGTCATGATGGCAGTGGTGCCCTGCGTCGGCGAGGGCGGCCGATTCCGGAACAAGAGCCGCGCCGAGCCGGCTGAGAACAGCGCCAGCGCCACCGCGGCGGCGGCGAGCTGTGGCATCGTGAACGACAGGCGGCGCCGCCCCCTCCCATCTACTCGCCGGGCCGCAAGACTCACGACGCCGATGTGCTCCGCGATCCCGGGCCACAGGTCGGCCGCAGGTGGCCGATCGTCCAAGGCCTGCGCCCGGGCCACGACTCGGCGTAGCTCATCCAGCGTCACCCGGCACACGCCGCACGCCGCGAGGTGCGCCTCGAGCGCCGTGCGCTCGCCGGCCGTGAGGTCACCGTCCAAGTATTCCGAGAGTCGATCTGTCCACTGGTCCTTCATACGTCACTCCCTTCGTGCTTACCCACCAAACCCCTAACCCCCAGCCCCTAACCCCTAGCCCCTGTCCAGATGCCGGCGGAGCGCCATCCGGGCATGATGCAATTGCGATTTCGACGTTCCCGTCACGATCCCCAGCATGTCCGCGATTTCCTCATGATGGTACCCTTCGATGTCGTGCAGCACGAACACCTGTCGCGCCCCCTCAGGTAGCCGTCCGATGGCCGCTTCGAAATCCATCGACATCTCTGGAGCAGCGGGACGTCCCGCCACGCCCTCCCACACATGCTCCGAGTCGTCGATGCCGGATGAACACGTCCTGCGCGACGTCGTCGGCGTGGTCCGGGCCGATCATACGCCGCACCAGGCTGTGCACGCGTGCCACGTGCGTCCGGTACAACCGCTCGAAGGCACGGCCGTCGCCCGAGGCCGCGAGCGCCGCGTCTGCCGTTTCCGCATCCTTCGCCGCCTGGTTCGGATCTCTGCGCAGTGTCGCCACCCGGGGGATGGTGAGCTCCATGTGCGTGATTCGATAGGGCATAGAGCTAAAAGGTTGTAGGACTGGAGGAAAGGCAAAGGCTAGACGCACAGACGCACAGCGGTGGTCAGGTAGCCGTGACCAGGGAAGCCTACCTGGACGCCGCTAACTGTTCACCCCTGTGCGTCTGTGCGTCTGGCCGTAGCCCGTTCTGCTCCCTGGACCGTGATTCTCTTCAAACTTCCCAGGTTATCCGCCCTATTCTCGTGCCGGTATGCATTGTCGATCCATGTCGGGATCCGCCGCGCCATCATGTACAGGAGGATCGCGATCTCGACCGTCACGACCGTGACGAAGGTCAGGGCGGCGTGCGTGGCCACCCACACAGCGAAGTGCGGGCACAGGTCGAACGAGCGGTCCAAGGCCCACCCGAACACGTGCGCCAGCGCCCACGCGAGCGCGAAAAAGGTGAGGAAAATGCCGTTGCGCACGACGGCCTCGAGCGCGGCGATCACCCGGTGCCGTGGGCGTATCAGGGCTCCCTTCAAGGGCTCTCCTTCGCCGCGACGGTGTATTTTTGAGCCCTATGCTCTCTCGCTTTCGCTGGCTCCCCCTCCTTTTGCTCATCGGTTGTCTCGACACCTTCGCGCCGGCCGGCGCGGTGGAGTGGTCGCCACCCTCCGTCTACCGGAGTTGGTGGGCCGAGATCGAAAACTGCGCCGGCATCTGGGCCGATTTCGATCGCGTGGAATGGTACGAAGTGGCGGGGTCGAGCTACCCGTGTCCGGCCTACGAGGGGCGCTGTGAGGGGTGGTGGCAGCCGCCCCATACCATCTATATGGCGCAGGACCAGACCGGCAATCGCCAGCTTGCCGAGCACGAGATGTTGCACGACCTACTCCAGCGCGGCGACCATCCCCTCGTCTTCGTCGCGTGTGGTGTGGCGACTCAGTCGGCGTGGTAGGAGCGCCCCCGCCATTCGATCCGGCGTGAGCCTCGCAAGGCCGACCGGATCATGATGTACGCCACCGTCGCCGCGCCCAGCGGAAAGAGCACCGCGTAATGGAGCGGCGCTCCAGACACCCGGTAGACCATCAGCCAGATCAAGAGCGAGATCACCGTCGCCAGGGCGGCCCAGGGCCACCCGAACAGCGCCCACAGCACCGGCGGCGCGATCCAGACGAACGCGGGCAGCCACATGAGGTACGGTGCGAGCCGGCGTAGCAGAAGGATGGGCGGGAAGGCGAGCGGCACGCCGGTCGCGAGGTTCTTGGTCCACCCCTCGAGGATGCCGGCAAGGCTGCGATACATGCGTGTACCCATGTACTCTTCCGCGTGTGTCAAGAATATGTCGAGATGGTGTCGTGTAAATGTTTGAGCCAGCGCCATGTCGTCCACTACGCTGTTCCTCACCGCTTCGTGCGTGCCCACCGCTTCATACGCCGCGCGGGTGGTCAGAATGAACTGACCGCTCGCAACGGCGTCCCATTCGACCCTGGTGCGGTTCACCCGGCGCAAGTCACCCACCCGGGCGGCGAGGGCGAAGAAGACATGCGGCTGCACCAGCCGCTCCCAGAACGAGACCATCTCCTGGCGAGAGAGGGCGCTCAGCAGGTCGACCCGTTCGACCTCGAGTGCGCGGACCGCCCGGGGGAGCAGCTCAGGGTGCTGCCACGTGTCGGCATCCATGAACAGCAATAGCGCTCCCCGCGCCGCTCGATACCCCTGCACCAACGCCCACTGCTTGCCGAACCAGCCCGCGGGCAGCTCGGCCCCCCGAACCAGACGCGCCCGCCCGCGCGACTCCGGGCCGTCCGCCAGCCGCTCCACGATTTCCGGGGTCCCGTCCGTCGAGCGATCGTCCACTACGATCACCTCGACCGCCTGGTAGTCGGTGGCCACGGCGGAGCGAACGCACGCCTCGATGTTCACGGCCTCATCGCGGGCGGGAATGATAACGGACACGAGCGGTCCGGTGACCAGCGGGGCGTAATTGCTCAACCGGGGACGACGCGTGGCGTAGCGATAGACAAGCAGCACCAGCAGGAGCGCGTAGGCGGCTGGGATCGCCCAGGTCATTCGAGCTTCTCACCCTCAACGGCCGCGACCACCACCGCACCCGTGAGGTGGCCGACCACGTTGGTCGTGGTCCGAAACATGTCCGGGATGCGATCGAAGCCGAGGAGCAACGAGAGTCCGGCGAGTGGTAACCCTGTGGCCGCGAACGCCGGGACGAGACTCACGATGCTCGCCGAGGGCACGCTCGCCACCGTGAGCGATGTGAGAAACACCGCGGCGCCCGCCTGCAACGCGTCCGTCAGTCCGAGAGCCACGCCGTACAGCCGCGCGACGAACAAGACGGCCACCGCCTGGAACAGCGCGCTTCCCGCTCGCCCGATGCTGGCGCCCACCGGCAGGACGAAGCTCGCCACCGTGCGCGAGACCTTCAGGTCGGTTTCCGCCGCCTCGAGCATCACCGGAAGGGTGGCGACGGACGACGTGGTCGAAAACGCCATCAGCATGGATCCGCGGATCGCCCGCAGGTACCGTCCCACGTTCAGTCGGACGAGGAGCGCGACGGCCGAGAGGTACACCACCGCCATGAACAATGCGAGCCCGACGATGACAGCGAGGACGAACAACACCATGGTCGTTACGAGCGACGACCCGTACTGCACCACTGCGCCCGCGACGAGCGCGAAGATGCCGAGCGGCGCGAGGAGCAACACCCAATGAATGACGTGGGTCAACGCCCGGGTCGCGACGTCCGCGAGCTCCGTGAGCGCGTGCCGCTTGTCATCGGGGAGCGCGGCCGCGGCGATGCCAAAGATCGTGACGAAGACGATCAGGGGAAGGAGATTTCCCTCGACCGCCGCTTGCACCGGATTCGCCGGGATCAGCTCGACGATGAAGCGCGCCCCGCCCGGGATCTGCTCCGCGGCATGTTGCACGAATGACGAATCGCCGCGCGATCCGGCCAGCAGCGCCTCCCGTTGATCGGGCGAGACGCCCGTGAAGGGAAGAAACAACGCGCCGACCAAGAAACCGATCGCGATGGCAGCGATAGTCGTGGCGCCGAAGAATCCCAGCGTGCGCGCCCCGAGCCTGCCCAAGCGGCGCACGTCGCCGAGACCTGCGACTCCTTGGAACAGCGCGGTCGCGACGAGCGGAATCACGACCATCGAGAGGAGGTTCAAGAACAGCGTGCCGAACGGACGGAGCCACCGCGCGAACGCGAGCAGCGCGGGCGACTGTGTCAGGGCCGCGGTCAGGCCAAGCGCGAGCCCGGCCAAGAGTCCGATCGCCATCCAGATGTGGCTTCTCATCGCTCCTACGGTATTATTGCCGGGCCCCCGCGGGCCCCCCCGGGCACCGGGCACTATGATCATCGGCGCCACTAGCTACCGCAACGGCTGATCTCTGGCCACTCCTGCGAAGCGCCGCGTCGAGATCGCGCGGCCCCTCGGCGTTCCGCTCTCGGTCGAGGTCACGAGCGCCGGCGGGCGCCGGCCCGTGGTCCTCTCGAGCGGTTTGCCGAGTGAGCTCGCGGCTCGCCTCGCCCGCGCCGGGTTCGCGGTGGTGGCGGCGGATTGCCCCGCGCCGGAGGATATCGGGGTGATTCTCGACGCCTTAAAGCGCGGCGCCCTCAATCTTGAAGGAGGCGAGCGTGTGGCGCTGCTCGCTGCGGACGAGGCGCACGGGCGGCCCGCCGCGGCCCGGGACGTTCCGTGGCTTGTGGTCCTCGGTGCGACGGATGAGCGGAACGTCGACACGATCGTGCAGTGGCTGGCCCGGCACCTCGTGTGATCACCCTCGCTCAGGTGCGGCGCGCGCTGCTCGGGCATCAGCCGCGCACGGTCGAGGTGCCCGAGGCGCGTCCCGCCGCGGTCGCCCTCGTCCTGCTCGACCGGTCCTCCTCCCAGGGGCTCGAGATCTTGCTTATCCGGCGCGCCGAGCGGGCGGGCGATCCGTGGTCCGGCCAGATCGCATTCCCGGGCGGGCGATACGAGCCTCAAGACGCCGACCTGCTCGCCACGGCCGTACGCGAGACTCGTGAGGAAACCGGCGTCGACTTGACGAACCGGGAGCGGCTCGGTTCGCTGGACGACCTGTATCCGCGCACGCCCACGCTCCCGCCGGTGATTGTACGTCCCTTCGTGTTCGCGCTCGACGCGCGGCCCGCGCTCGTCCCGAGCGATGAAGTACAGCGGGCGTTCTGGCTTCCTCTCGAGCGTCTCGGAGAACCGGGGGTTCGCCGCGAGATCACGCTCACCCTGCGGGGCGTGGAGCGGACCTTTCCAGCCTACCTCGTTGATGACGAGTTGATTTGGGGGATGACGGAGCGGATTTTGACCCCATTTATCGACCTCGCCACCCAGATGTAGCTATTCGAAATCCACATATTTGCTTGACAGCATCAGTTTATTAGTGTAAGCTAACACGTCTTGGTCGTAGCTACCCAAGATGTTGCCTCGACGCATCATACGAATCCCCAATGACCTGCCCCTCCGGCAGGGAGAATCGGCATGAGTGCTCTTACGAGAGACGCCAATCCGCCGCTCACCAAGTCTGTGGAAGACTACCTCAAGGTCATTTACCACCTGTCGAGCCAGGGCGGATTCGCGACCACCAGCGACATCGCCGGCATGCTCGAAGTGGCGCCTCCCTCCGTCAGCGGGATGGTAAAGCGGTTATCGGACACGGGCCTCATCGAGCACGTCCCCTACCGAGGGGTGCAGCTCACGGCGCAGGGGCGGCGCGAAGCGCTCCGGATGATCCGCCGGCACCGTATCCTCGAGCTCTTTCTGACGCAGCAGCTCGGGTACGACTGGGATGGCGTCCACGCCGAGGCGGAGCGGCTCGAGCACGCGGTGTCGGACGGTCTGATCGAGCGCATGGCCAACGCCCTCGGGCAGCCCCAGTACGACCCGCACGGCGACCCGATCCCCACGGCTGCCGGTGAAATCGAGGAAACGGAGCTGATGCCGCTCGCCGACGCGCCGGTGGGCGCCAAGCTCGAGCTGCGTCAGGTGGGAACGCAGGATGCCGCCCGGCTCCGCTACCTCGCGGACCAGGGGCTGACGCCGGGGGTGCTGCTCGTCGTGAGCGACCGGCAGCCGTTCAACGGGCCCACCACCATTGCGCTGGCGCCCTCGGGCGACCCGCGCATCGTGGGTCGCGACCTGGCGCAGCTCTTGTGGTGCCGCGAGGTGCCGGTGGAGGATCGTGGCCGCCCCGCGACTTGAGCCGGACGCCGGGTGGCGCCGCCCGCGCGTCGCCCCGAGTCTCGCGGAAGTCTACCGCACCGTTCCCGTTCAACCCGGCGGGTGGTGGCGCAAGGCGCTCGCGTTCGCCGGCCCGGGTTATCTCGTGGCCGTGGGCTACATGGATCCGGGGAACTGGGCGACGGATCTCGCGGGCGGCTCGCGCTTCGGCTACGCCCTCCTCTCGGTCATCCTGCTCTCGAACCTGATGGCGATCCTGCTCCAGGGACTCGCGTCCAAGCTCGGCATCGTCACCGGACGCGACCTGGCACAGGCGTGTCGCGACCACTACTCACGGCCGGTGTCGTTCTTCCTCTGGGTCATCTGCGAGATCGCCATCGCCGCGTGCGATCTGGCCGAGGTGATCGGATCCGCGATCGCCCTCAACCTGTTGTTCGGCATCCCGCTCCCGTGGGGGATCGCGATCACCGCCCTCGACGTGCTCATCGTGCTGTTTCTCCAGCACAAGGGGTTCCGCCTGCTCGAGGCGCTGGTCGTGGCGCTGATCGCGACGATCGCCGGTTGCTTCCTGTTCGAGATCGTGATCTCGCGGCCGGATCTCGGCGCGGTGGCGACCGGCCTCCTGCCGAGCGCGTCGATCCTCGCCGACCGCGACAAGTTGTACATCGCGATCGGGATCCTCGGCGCGACGGTGATGCCGCACAACCTCTACCTGCATTCGTCCGTCGTGCAGACGAGGGCCTACGAGGAGACACCGGCGGGCAAGCGGGTCGCGGTGACGTATGCGTTTTTCGACTCGACCGTGGCCTTGAGCTTCGCGCTGTTCATCAACGCGGCAATCCTCATCGTGGCGGCGGCCACGTTCCACCGCGCGGGTCACACCGGCGTCGCCGAGATCCAGGACGCGTATCAGCTCCTCACACCGTTGCTCGGGGTGGCAGGTGCCAGCGCCGTGTTCGCGCTCGCGCTGCTCGCGTCCGGCCAGAACTCGACGCTCACGGGGACACTCGCGGGGCAGATCGTGATGGAGGGGTTCCTGAACATCCGGATCCGGCCCTGGCTGCGGCGCCTCATCACCCGGATGATCGCGATTGTCCCGGCCGCCCTGACCGCTATCTTTTTCGGGGAGAGCGGGACGGCGCGGCTCCTGATCCTCAGTCAGGTGATCCTCAGTCTCCAGCTGTCGTTCGCGGTGTGCCCGCTCGTGCTGTTCGCCTCGGACCGCGTGAAGATGGGCGAGTTCGTGAACCCGGCGTGGCTCAAGGCGCTCGCGTACGGCGTGGCCTGCGCCATCGCGGCGTTCAACGCCTGGCTCCTGGTCCAGACGTTCCGGACCTGGATCGGCTGATGTACCGTCGCATCCTCGTCCCCGTCGAGCACTCTCCCGCCGACGAAACGATCCTCGCGCACGTGCGCTTGTTGGCCAAGCGCCTGGGCTCGGCGATCGTCTTCCTCCACGTGGCGGACGGCTGGGTGGCCCGCAACATCAAG
>QHUC01000215.1 GCA_003221045.1 Gemmatimonadota bacterium
ATCCGCAATCGTGATACTGCAATCTTTCGGCGCCCCGCGCGTAAAACGGATCCCGTTCCCGGCAGGGGAACCGCTAGCGTGCGGTCATGGATGACCGCCGTGCGGCGCTGCTGCTGGCTCTCCTCACGCTCGCCGGCGCCGGCGTGCGGCTCGCGTTCGCGCCATCCACGGAAGCGGCGCCGGGCGACGTCCGACTGGTCGCCGTCGACACGCCGCCGTCGGGCGGGCTCCGCGCCACCGCGCGCACCGCCGCCCGGCTCGCGCGCCCGCTCCTGCCGGGTGAGCGCGTCGACCTCGACCGAGCGGACGTGACGGAGATCACGCGGCTGCCGCGCATCGGCCCGGCGTTCGCGCAGCGGATCGTCGCGTGGCGCGAGCAACACGGTCCCTTCGGCGGGCTTGCGCGATTCGACAGCGTGCCGGGCG
Source organism: Gemmatimonadota bacterium (assembly GCA_003221045.1). GTDB lineage: Bacteria > Gemmatimonadota > Gemmatimonadetes > Gemmatimonadales > GWC2-71-9 > AG41. The sequence continues at coordinate 427 of QHUC01000215.1, forward strand.
TCGGTCCGAAGCTCCTCGACGCCCTCCGACCCTACGTGATGTTTTCGGGGGTACCGGCGCCCGCGCCTTGACTTCCCTGCGCCGCCACGTATGTTATGCCGTTCATTTTCAACGAGTTGCGTACGGCGACCGCAGCAGCCACCTCCGACAAACTGGGCGAGATCCTCCTCCGGGAGGGGCTGATCACCCAGGACCAGCTCAAAAAGGCGCTCCTCGAGCAGAAGAACACGGGGATGCGTTTGGGCTACACCCTGGTGAAGCTGGGCTTCGTCGAGGAGACCGAGATCTCCAAGATGCTGGCCCGGCAGTACCGGATGCCCGCGGTCGATCTGTCCCGCTTCGAGGTCGATCCCAAGATCATCAAGCTGATCCCGCCGGACGTGGCGGTGAAGCACGCCGTCCTGCCCTTGAAGCGGGAGGGGCGGACCCTGACGGTGGCGATTACGGACCCGAACAACGTCACCGCAATCGAGGACATCAAGTTCATCACCCGGTGTGACGTGTTCCCGGTGATCGCGGGCGAGTACACGCTGCGCAACGCGATCGACAAGTACTACCAGCAGTCCGACGCCCAGCTGCAGACGCTGCTCAAGGACATCGAGGCGGCCGAGGACCTCGAGGTCGTCGAGGACCAGACCGACGAGGACGTCAAGGCGCAGGATCTCGCGGACGACGCGCCGGTGGTCAAGTTGATCAACGGCTTGCTCACGGACGCGGTAAAGCGCGGGGCGTCGGACATTCACATCGAGCCGTTCGAGCACGAGATGCGCGTGCGCTACCGGGTGGACGGCGCCTTGCACGAGGTGATGAAGCCGCCGATCAAGATGCGCGCGGCGCTCACCTCGCGCGTCAAGATCATGGCGCAGCTGAACATCGCCGAGCGCCGGGTGCCCCAGGACGGTCGCATCAAGCTGAAGTTCGGCGCCAAGGTGATCGACTACCGGGTGTCGACGCTGCCGGTGCTCTTCGGCGAGAAGATCGTGCTCCGAATCCTCGACAAGGGCAACCTGGCGCTCGACCTCACCAAGTTCGGGTTCGAGCCCAAGGCCGAGCAGGAGCTGATGCGGGCGATCCTGAATCCGTACGGCATGGTGCTGGTGACCGGCCCGACCGGGTCGGGCAAGACGACCACGCTCTACTCGGCGCTGTCGCGCATCAACCAGATCAACGTGAACATCATGACCGCCGAGGACCCGGTCGAGTACAACCTGATGGGAATCAATCAGGTCCTCGTCCGGAACGAGGTGGGGATGACGTTCGCGGCGGCGCTCAAGGCGTTCCTGCGGCAGGATCCGAACATCATCATGGTCGGCGAGATCCGCGATCTGGAGACCGGCTCCATCGCCATCAAGGCGGCGCTCACCGGTCACCTGGTGCTCTCGACGCTCCATACCAACGACGCGCCATCGACCGTCACGCGCATGGTGGACATGGGCATCGAGCCGTTCAACGTCGCGAGCGCGGTCAACCTCATCGTGGCGCAGCGCCTGGTCCGGCGCGTGTGCGTCGAGTGCAAGCAGGAGCACAAGTACAACGACGAGGAGATGCACGCGTTCGGCATCCCCATAGCCGAGGCGTCGAAGCTGACGTTCTACAAGGGCGCGGGGTGCGACACCTGCGGCGGCTCGGGGTACAAGGGCCGGCAGGGGTTGTACGAGGTCATGGCGATGACGAGCGCCGCGCGGCGGATGGTACTGAAGGGCGGCTCGACGGAAGAACTCCGCGAGCAAGCGGTGAAGGACGGGATGCTCACCCTGCGCATGGACGGCATGCTCAAGGTGAAGCGCGGCATCACCACGCTGGAAGAAGTCGTGAAGGAGACGGCGGCATGACGGCTGGCGCGTCGCAAGGGCTCAATCTCCGCTCCCTGCTCGAGGAGATGATCGAGAAGGACGCTTCGGACCTGCACATCGTGGCGGGCGAGCGTCCCAAACTTCGGGTGGACGGGGACATCGTGAACGCGGGCGTGGACGCGGTCCTCACGCCCAAGGACACCCTCTCGATCGCCTACTCGGTGCTCACCGAGAACCAGAAGAAGCGGTTCGAGACCGAGAACGAGCTCGATTTCTCGTTCGGCATCCAGAACCTCGCGCGCTTCCGGGGCAATTGCTTCAAGCAGCGCGGGTGCGTATCGCTCGTGATCCGGCAGATCCCGTTCAACGTGCGCACCTTCGAGGAGCTGGGGCTGCCGGCGGTCGTGGCCAAGCTGGCCGAGAAGCCGCGCGGGCTCGTGCTGGTGACCGGGCCCACCGGGTCGGGCAAGAGCACGACGCTCGCCGCGATGATCGACAAGATCAACAAGGAGCTGAAGGGGCACATCATCACGGTGGAAGACCCGATCGAGTTCATCCACCGCCATCAGAGCTGCATCGTGAACCAGCGGGAGATCGGGACCGATACGCTCAGCTTCGCGGCGGCCCTCAAGTACGCGCTGCGGCAGGACCCCGATGTCGTGCTCATCGGCGAAATGCGGGACCTCGAGACGATCGGGGCCGCCCTCACCATCGCGGAAACGGGCCACCTGGCTTTCGCGACGCTCCACACCAACTCGGCCATGGAGAGCATCAACCGCATCATCGACGTCTTCCCGTCGCACCAGCAGGCCCAGGTGCGCGCCCAGCTGTCGTTCGTGCTGGAAGGCATCATCACCCAGACGCTGCTGCAGAAGATCAAGGGTCGCGGCCGGGTGATGGCGGCCGAGATCCTGGTGATGACGCCGGCGATCCGGGCACTGATCCGCGACGAGAAGATCGAGCAGATTCCGTCGATGATGCAGGCGGGCAAGAAGCACGGGATGCAGACCTTGAACGACGCGCTGTACCAGCTGTACGTGGGCCGCGAGGTCACCAAGGACGAGTGTCTGCGGGTCACGTCGACGCCGAACGAGTTCCTCCGGATGATCGGCGAGCAGCCGTTGGACGAAAAGGAAGTGATGTCGCCGACCGCGGCGGCGCAGCAACCCGGCGCCGGCAAGGTCGCGGCTCGTCGTTAGGCGCCCGGAAGGGAGTGAGCCATGCCGGTCTTTCAGTACACCGCCCGCACGCTCAAAGGCGATCTGGTCAACGACAAGATCGACCTCCCGTCGCGGGACGACGTCATCGCGCACCTGCGCAAGAACCGCATGGTGGTGGTGCAGGTCCGGGCGGCGCCGAAGGAGTTCAAGCTCAACCTGAAGTTCGGCGGTGGCGTCAAGACCCGCGACGTCGTCGTGTTCACGCGCCAGTTCGCCACCATGATCAACGCCGGCTTGCCCCTGGTGCAGGCCCTCGACATCCTGGCCCAGCAGACGGAAAACAAGATCCTCGCGGACGTCACGCGCCAGGTGGTGTACGACGTGGAGAGCGGCCAGACGCTCGCGGACGCACTGCGCAAGCACCCCAAGGCGTTCAGCGACCTCTACGTGAACATGGTGGCCGCGGGCGAGGCCGGCGGTATCCTCGACACCATTCTCGTGCGCCTCGCCGAGTTCCTCGAGAAGAACGACGCCATCGTGCGGAAGGTGAAAGGCGCGATGATCTACCCCGCGGTCATCATGTCCGTGGCGGTCATCGCGATCTCCGTGCTGCTCATCTTCGTGATCCCGACGTTCCAGAACATGTTCGCGTCCGTCAACCTGCAGCTGCCGCTGCCCACCCGCATGGTGATCGGCATGAGCAGCATCCTCAAGGACTACTGGTGGGCCATCATCGGCGTTATCGGGTTCGGAGTATTCGCCCTCAATCGCTACTACCAGACCGCGCCGGGGCGGCTCCAGATCGACACGTTGCTGCTCAAGTTGCCGGTCCTGGGCGACGTGCTGCGGAAGGCCGCCGTGTCGCGCTTCACGCGCACGCTCGGCACCCTGATCTCGTCCGGCGTGTCGATTCTCGACGGCCTGGAGATCACGGCACGCACCGCCGGCAACATGGTGATCCACAACGCGGTGATGGAGTCGCGCGCCTCGATCGCCGGCGGAGAGACGATCTCCGCGCCGCTCGCCAAGTCGAAGGTGTTCCCGCCGATGGTGATCTCCATGATCTCGGTGGGCGAGCAGACCGGCGGCATGGATGAGATGCTGTCGAAGATCGCAGACTTCTACGACGATGAGGTGGACGCGGCCGTGAGCGCGCTGTTGTCGCTCATGGAGCCGGTGATGATCGTCGTGCTCGGTGTGATCGTCGGCGGCATGGTCGTCGCCATGTACCTGCCGATCTTCGACATGGTGAACGCGGTGCAGTAGCCCGACCCGTGAGGGTCGGGACCCGTCAGGGTCCGGGGCGTGACGGTGCCCCACCTCCGTCGATCGCCGAGATGACGTCCTTGAGCGGCGCCTTGCGAAGCTCGGCCCCGAAGGCCGGGAGCGCGTTCTCGACCAGGTCGCCGAAGCGACGCGCGGCCTCGGTGAGGCGCTGGGTGAACAGCTCGTGCACGGCGAGCTGTTGCGCGGTGGGTGCGAAATCGGCACCGCTTTCCGACACGTCCGATTGCAACGCCGCCAACCGGCCGTACAACTGCATCGGCGAGCGGAAGGCATCCTCCCGCGCCCCCGTCAGGTGAACGTCGAACAGAGCGCCCTCGACCCCGAGGGCGCGCGCGTCGAGCGAATCGGCGAGCGCGGCCACGCGCTTGGCGTTCGAGTCCCGGACCACCGCCGAGTCGCCACGCAGCTGCCCAACGAGGTCGCGTAGCTGCTTTCGGACCCATTCGAGCCGGTTGATCATCCGGGCCACGCTGTCCTGCTCCCCTCGGATCGCCAGCGCCAGCCGCGCTTGCGCCTGGACGTCGCTGTCGCTGCCGGCCGTATTGGGGTCCTTGAGCACCCTGAGAGGTTGGGTGAGCGTGACCGCTGAGCCTCCTCCCGCTCTCCCCGTATCGGCAAGGGTGAGCTGCACCGTGTAGGTGCCGGGAGGCGCGAGCGGCCCGCGCAGCGAGAGGTCCAGGTCCCACGTCACGAGCGGGCGCGTGCCGTCGGGTCCGACCCGGACGAACGCTTTGCCCGGCGGCGGGGTGCGCAGCTTGGGCACCGTGGGCGGGGCGGAGCGCAAGTCCCACCACACGCGGTTCAGTCCCGGCCGCCGCTCGCCCTCGAGCACCCGCACGGTATCGCCCTTGGAGCCGAGGATCACCACCTTCGCCGGCCGCAGCCGGCGCACCGTGTCCGGTGGCGTACTCGTGTCCGCGACCGATGGCGAGACGTAGTAGGTCACGTCGGCGCCATACGGAACCGTGTCGGGCTCCACCGCGCTGTTCGGAGCGCTCGCCACGCCCTGCTGCGACCGGAACCGGTACGCCGGGCGGGGCGTGAACAGGAACGCCTTCGCGGCGAGGGTGGCCGGTTCGAGCTGCTCGAGCGGCGAGATGTCCTCCAGGATCCAGGCGCCACGCCCATACGTGGCGACCACGAGGTCACGCGCGTGAGGCTGCACCGTCAGCCACGACACCGGGGCGTGGGGCAGGTTGGTCTGCAGCGGCAGCCAGTGCGCGCCATCGTCGATCGTCATGTACGCGCCGTTTTCGGTCCCCGCGTAGAGCATGCCCGCCCGGCTCGGGTCTTCGCGCACGACGTGGATGAACGAGAGGGGCGAGCGGGGCAGGGCATCGGAGATTCGCTTCCACGTCTTGCCGAAGTCGGTGGTCTTATAGATGTAGGGGTCGAGGTCGTCGAGCTCGTGCAGGTCGGCGGAGAGGTACGCGGTCCCCGGGTTGAAGTGTGAGGGCTCGATATTCGAGATCTTGCCCCACGGCGGGAGCTTCGGAATCCCCGCGGTGACGTTCACCCACGTCCCGCCACCGTCGCGCGTGACGTGCACCAGGCCGTCGTTCGAGCCCGCCCAGATCACCCCCGCCTGTACGGGCGATTCGGCCAGTGCGAACAGCGTGGCCCCGTCGAACGTCATGAGGTTGTCGGTCGTCACGCCGCCCGAGCTCTGCTGGTGCGTGGTGTCGTTCCGCGTGAGGTCGGGGCTGATCACCTTCCAGCTCGCGCCGCCGTCCGTGGTCAGATGCACGTACTGGCTGCCCACGTACACCCGGGTGTGGTCGTGCGGGGAGATGGCGATCGGGAACGTCCAATTCCAGCGGTACTTCAGGTCCGCGGGCCGCCACCCGTACGCGGCCTCGGGCCAGACACGCACGTTCCGCGCGTGGTCGGTCCGCGTGTCGTACACTTCGAGCCCCCCGTCGTAGCACCCCGACCACACGGTCGTGTTGGTCACCGTGTCGGGGATGGCGAACCCGCTCTCGCACCCGCCCACGTGGCCCCACTGGCCCTCCGACGCCCCGCCGGACAGGCTCCGGCTCGGCATGCGGTACGACGTGCCGTCCTGTCTATTGCCATACAGGTTGTAGGGCACGCGCGTGTCGGTGTGCACGTGATAGAGCTGGGCGATCGGCAGCACGATTCGCATGTAGGTCTTGCCGCGGTTGAGCGTGATGCTCACCCCGCCGTCGTGCGCGATCATGAAACGGTCCGGGTTGAGCGGATCGATCCAGACGTCATGATTGTCGCCGCCACCGTGGAAATCCGACCGACCGAGCGAACGACCTCCATCCCGTGAAATGCTGAAGCGGACGGAGACGAAGTACAGGCGATCCTCGTCGTCCGGGGCCACGGCGAAGCGCACGTAGTACGGCGCTCGCTCGGCCATGTTGTGATCCCGGCTCACGAGGTGCCACGTCGCACCTCGATCGTCGCTCCGGTAGAGC
>QHUC01000275.1 GCA_003221045.1 Gemmatimonadota bacterium
GGGCAGCCGGTGAGCCCTTCGATCGGTTCCTCGCCGACCGGGTATTCGGACCGTTGCGCATGCCCGCCACGCGGTTCCTCCCGCCCGCGGCGTGGCGCGACCGGATCGCCCCAACCGAGCACGACACCGTGTTTCGCCACCGGTGGCTCCGAGGCGAGGTCCACGACGAGAGCGCCGCACGGCTGGGTGGCGTCTCGGGGAACGCCGGACTCTTCTCCAACGCGCTCGACCTGTCCCGGCTGGCGGCGCTGCTCCTGAACGGCGGGGCGTGGGATTCGCTGCAGCTGATTCGGTCGGAAACGGTTGCGGAATTCGTCGCCCGCCAGAACGTGCCGCCCGGCTCGACGCGGGCGCTCGGCTGGGATACGCCGTCCGATTCGGGATACTCGAGCGCGGGAGCGGAGCTGTCACGCCGGTCGTTCGGCCACACCGGCTTCACCGGGACGTCGATGTGGATGGACCCCGACCGCGACCTCTTCGTGATCCTGTTGACCAACCGCGTCAACCCGACTCGCGCCAACACCGCCATCCTGCGCGTCCGGGCCCGCGTTACCGATCTCGTGGCCGACGCGTTGATCCATCCCGAGCTGTAGCGGTCGTCTACTCGACGACTGTCTTCCAGCCGCGCCGCGCCAGGTCGCGGTAGATCACGACGCCGGCGATTGTGGCAATGGCAATAAGCAGGACGCCTGGCGCGGTTTCATGCAGCAAGAGCTTTCCAACGCCGAAGAGCGCGCCGTACACGAGCACGCAGCCGGCGAACCAGTCGAGTAGGTTCGCGAGGCCGTCGGCCGATGGGCGCACGTCCGCCGCGCGTGCCGCTACCGGACCCCATCCCGTGCGCGAGGGGCGGGTGCGGCGGTAGAACGCCTCCAAGGTTGCTTCCGACTCGGGGCGCGTCAGATACGTCACGGCGAGCCACACTGCGGTCGTGACGGCCACGGTCGTGAGCACGATGTACGCGAAGTCCCGCGGCTGATCGCTATCCAGGCCTCCCGCGGTCTGCAGCAGAAGGGATACGACGAAGGCCGCAATCATTGCCGACACTTCGCTCCATGCGTTGATGCGCCACCAGTACCAGCGCAAGAGCAGCACGCCGCCGGTCCCGGCGCCCGTGACGATCAGGAGCTTCCAGGCGCCACCGATCGATTCGATACGGAACGCCACGGCGGCGGAGATCACCGTGAGCACGAGAGTGGCGAGTCGCGACATCAAGACGTAGTGCGACTCGCTGTCCCCCCGCCGCACGAAGCGCCGATAGAAGTCGTTCACGAGGTAGCTCGCCCCCCAGTTGAGGTGTGTCGCGATCGTCGACATGAAGGCCGCCGCGAACGCGGCCACCATGAGCCCGCGGAGCGAGGAGGGAAGATGGTCGACCATCACCCGGACGTACCCGGTCTCGGGATCGGCGAGGCCCGGATAGAGGATGAGCGACGCCAGGGCCACGAGGATCCACGGCCAGGGGCGAATCGCGTAGTGCGCGATGTTGAACCACAACGTGGCGAGCAGCGAGTGTTTCTCGTCCTTCGCGCTCAGCATCCGCTGCGCCACGTACCCGCCGCCCCCGGGCTCCGCCCCCGGGTACCACGTGGCCCACCAATTCACGGCGATGTAGACGAAGAAGGTGATCATCGGCATCCACGCAGAGCCGACGTCGGGCACGAAACTGAGCACGGACCCCCGCCCCCCGGTCGTCGCTCCGCGCAGCTGGTCGACGGCCGCGAGCTTGACCCGCATGGCATCGATTCCCCCCACCGCCTCCACGGCCACGACCGCCAGGACGATCACCATCCCCATCTTGATCACGAACTGAAAGAGATCGGTCACCAACACGCCCCACAGTCCCGACAGGGTCGAAATGGCGGACGTGAGGAGGATCAGGCCGACGACGATCCAGAGGGCCTCGCCCTTCGAGATCCCGAACACGAGCTCGAGGATCTTGGCCATGGCGAGGTTCACCCAGCCGAGGATGATGCAATATGTTCCACCACAGCCAGTTCCCCGCGATGCCGTTCTTAGCCACGAATCCCGTGACCGCGAGGGGCGTGTCGGCAGCGAACGTGGTCGCCACCATGGACGTGCCGGCGAGCCACCAGGGGACGTTTCTCCCGGAGAGGAAGAACTCAGCCGTGTCGCGGCTGGCACGGCGCTTGTAATACAGGCCGACGCCGATGTTGAAGAGGAAATACAGGGCGACGACCAACCAGTCGGCGAGCGTGAGTCGCATGGCTGCGGCAGCCCTCGCGGCGGAGAGTTGACTTGGTCGAAGGAACTGTCTAAGTTCGCATCTGACTGGAGGATCGCAATGGCCACCACGCAAAACACCACGCCTGTGACCCTGACGCTGACCGAAAAGGCGGCGGCTGAGGTCCGGAAGTTCATCGCTGAGGAGAAGGTTTCGCCGGAGACGGCGGGGCTCAGGATCGCGGTGCTTCCCGGGGGATGCTCGGGATTCCGCTACAGCTTGAACATCGAGGACAAGCCGGGCGACGACGACGTGGTGATCGAGACCGCGGGCGTACGGTGTTTTGTCGACGGCTTCAGCGCCCAGTACCTGAACGGCGTCACCCTGGACTACAAGAGCAACTTCCAGGAGTCGGGGTTCGCCTTCGAAAAC
>QHUC01000216.1 GCA_003221045.1 Gemmatimonadota bacterium
CCTACCAGGTGATCGGGACCGAGAAGCAGCACTTCGACGAGCGGGAAGTAGTGCACGAATTGGGAGCATCGTAGTGGTCGCGAGTGAACTCGCGGCTCGGCACCGCGAGATCCCGTGACGATCTGGACCAGCTCCCTGGTCGCGGAGGCGCTCGGAGTGCCCTCTCCCGCAGAGCTCTCGTTCAACGGCGTGTCTACGGACACCCGACACCTAACACCTAGCACCTTGTTCGTCGCCCTGAAAGGCGACCGGTTCGACGCGCACGCGTTCCTGGATCAGGCCAAGGCCAAGGGCGCGGGGGCAGCCGTGGTGCGCCGCGGCACCGCGGCGGTGGACGGCCTGCCGTTCTTCGAGGTCGATGACACGCTCGCCGCGCTCGGCCAGTTGGCGCGGGCCCGCCGGCGCCGGCTGCCGCCGGGAAGCCCGGTCGTGGCGATCACAGGCTCGAGCGGGAAGACGAGCACCAAGGAAATGATCCGCGCGGTCCTCGAGACCGCCTACCGAGTGCACGCGACCGGCGGGAACCTCAACAATCTCGTGGGGGTGCCGCTGACGATCCTCGGCACGCCGGATGACGCCGAAGCCCTGGTGGTCGAAGCGGGGGCCAGCGTCCCGGGAGAGATCCCCCGCCTGCGCGACGTGATCGAGCCGACGATCGCCGTGATCACGAACGTCGGCTACGCGCACGTGCAGGGCTTCGGCTCGCTCGCCGGCGTGATGCAGGAGAAGCTCGCGCTCGCGGAGGGAGCGCGGATCGCGGTGGTCGGCACCGAACCCCCGGAGCTGGCGGTGGAGGCGCGCCGTCGCGCGCCCACCGTCGTGGCCGGTACGGGCGCCGCCGCGCAGGTCCGCCCGGATGCCGCCGAGCTCGACGACGGGGGACATCCCCGAATCACCTGGCGCGGTCACACCGTCACGCTTCCGGTGATCGGGTTCCATCAGATCGAGAACGCGATGCTGGCACTCGCGGTGGGACGCGAAACGGGCGCGGATCCCGCGCGGTCGGTGGCGGCGCTCGCGAACGTGCGGCTGCCCGCTGGACGCGGTGCGGTACTGACGCTCAGCGAGAACGGTCTCACCGTGATCGACGACACGTACAACGCGAACCCCGGGTCGCTCCACTGGGCGGTGCAGCTCGCCCAGTGGCTCGCCGGGCGGCGCCAGCGGCCCTTGGCCGTGGTGGTGGGATCGATGTTGGAGCTGGGAGCGCAGAGTGCCAAATTGCATGCGGCCGCGGCGGCCGAGATCGCCGCGCTCCGACCGGCCCTGGTTGCCGCAGTGGGCGAGTTCGTGGCGGCGTTCGAGCCGCATCGGGCGGCGCTGGGCGAGCGGCTGATCACCGCGCCGAGCGTCGAGTCGCTGGGCCCGCGCCTCAAGGCCGCGCTCCGAGGCAACGAGATCGTCCTGCTCAAGGCGTCCCGCGGGGTGGCGCTCGAGCGGGTGCTCCGGTACCTGAACTGAGGATCGCGCGTGCTCTATCATCTGTTCGCGCCGCTCGCGAAGCAGCACATCCTCTTCAACCTGTTCAACTACATCACGTTTCGCGCCGCCGGGGCGGTCCTCACCGCCCTCCTCCTGGCGTTCCTGGCGGGTCCCGCCATCATCCGTCGGCTGCGGGCGCGCAACGTGGGTCAGGTGATCCGGGCCGAGGGACCGGCGAGCCACCACGCGAAGCGGGGCACGCCCACCATGGGCGGCGTCATCATCATTCTCGCCGCCGTGGTGCCGACGCTCTTGTGGGCGCGTTTGGACTCGGGCTACGTCCTCGTCGCGGTGGCGGCGATGCTGTGGACCGGCGCGATCGGGTTCCTCGACGATTACTTGAAGGTCGTCCGCGGCAAGTCTCAAGGGTTGGTCGCGCGCTGGAAGCTGATCGGCCAGATTGTTTTTGGGGCGGCGCTCGGCGTCACGCTGCTCGTCTGGCCCCTCGCGCCGCAGCTCCCCGCCGCATCGACACAGCTGCCGCTCTTCAAATACATCCTCATCGTGATGCCGGCGCCGTTGTACGTCCTGTTCGTTACGCTGGTCGTGACCGGCAGCTCGAACGCGGTGAATCTCACCGATGGCCTGGACGGGCTGGCCACCGGGCTCACGGCGATCGCGGCCGGCGCGTTCGTGATCTTCGCGTATCTGTTCGGGCGGTTCGACGCGGCGCGCTACCTCGGCGTGTACTACCTCCCGGGGGCGGGCGAGCTGGCGATCTTTGGCGGCGCGCTCGCGGGGGCGGCACTCGGGTTCTTGTGGTTCAACGCGCACCCCGCGCAAGTGTTCATGGGGGATACCGGCGCGCTGGCGCTCGGTGGGGCGCTCGGCAGCGTCGCCATCATGCTCAAAGCCGAGTTCCTGCTGCTCATCACCGGTGGCGTGTTCGTGGCGGAGGCGGTCTCGGTGCTGGTCCAGACGAGCGTATATCGGTGGAACAAGCGACGTCACGGGAAGGAATTCGCCGACGCCCATCGCGTGTTCCGCATGGCGCCGTTGCATCATCATTTCGAGAAGCTCGGTTGGGCCGAGCCGCAGGTGGTCATGCGGTTCTACATCCTGGGGGTGTTGTGCGCGGCGATCGCGCTCGCGACGCTGAAGGTGCGGTGATCGCGGACGCATGGCGTCGCGGCACCGTGGCCGTCGTGGGGCTGGGCAAGAGCGGCGTGGCGGCCACTCGACTGCTCGCGCGCGAGGGCGTGCGCGTGTACGCCAGCGACGCCTCGGATCATCCGTCCGGCGGCGACGCGCTGACGGCGCTGCGCACGCTCCCGGGGGTCACCGTCGACGTCGGGCGGCACGACCTCGCGCGCATCCGCTCGGCCGCGGCGGTGATCGTGTCGCCCGGGGTGTCGCCCGAAGCACCGCCCCTCGCGGCCGCGCGGGAGGCCCGCGTGCCGATCCTCTCCGAAATCGACCTCGGGTTCCGAGCGCTCGCCGCGTCGGGAACGCGGTGTATCGCGATCACGGGCACGAACGGCAAGACGACCACCACCGCGCTGGTGGCGCATCTGCTGCGCGTGGCGGGACTCCACGCCGAGGCGGCCGGGAACATCGGCCGCCCGCTCGCCGACGTGGCCCTCCAGGCCGACCACTACCAGTGGCTCGCCGTCGAGGTGTCGTCGTTCCAGCTGCACGACAGCCCGCACTTCGCGCCGGCGATCGGTGTCGTCACGAACCTCGCCCCGGATCACCTCGATCGCTATCCGGCGGTCGAGGCCTACTACGCCGACAAGCGGCTCCTCTTTCAAAACGCGAGCGACGGCGACGTGTGGGTCCTGAACGGCGATGACGCGGCCGTCCTCGATCTTGCGGGCGACGCGCGCGGGCGGCGCGTGCTCTTCTCGCTGCGCCGTCCCGCCGACGGTTGGTACGATGCAAGCGATCGGCGGCTCCGCTTGGGGGGCCACGCCCTGCTGCGACGAGACGAGCTCGGGCTGCTGGGCGACCACAACGTCGCCAACGCGCTCGCCGCCGCCCTCGCCGTGCAGGAAGCCGGGGTGGCGCCGGGCGTGATCGGCGAGGGGCTGCGCTCGTTCCACGCGTTGCCGCACCGGCTCGAGCCGGTGCGCGAAGTCGGGGGCGTGCGCTGGATCAACGACTCGAAGGCGACGAACATCGCGTCAACGGTGGTGGCGATCGAAGCGATGGATCGACCATTCGTGCTGCTGCTGGGCGGACGGCACAAGGGAGAGCCGTATACCCGGCTCGCGCCGCTCCTCAAGGAGCGGTGCCGGCTCGTGATGGCCTATGGCGAAGCGGGGCCGCAGGTCGAGCGCGATCTGAAGGACCAGGTGCCGCTCGAGCGCGGTACGACGTTCGAAGACGTAGTGGCCCGGGCCCGCCGCGCGGCGCGGCCGGGGGACGCGGTCCTCCTGTCACCCGCCTGCTCGAGCTACGACATGTTCAAGAACTATGAGGAACGGGGGATGACGTTTCGAAAACTGGTGGAGGCAATGTGATCAAGGCCGCGAGTCGCGACTCCACGTGAGAGACGTCCGCTGGGAGACGCGTCTCCTCGTACTCGTGGCCGCGATCCTCGTGGTGTTCGGCCTCACGGCGGTGTACGGGGCCTCGAGCCTGCTTACGATCGCGGGCGGGCAGGTCGGCTCGAGCTTCGCTCTGAAGCAGGCGCTCGGCGCGGCGGTGGGCGGCATCGTCGCCGCGCTCCTCGCGCGCTCGGACTACCGCCGCTGGCGGCGCGCCGCCTGGCCGGTGCTCGGCGTGGTCACCGTGTTGCTGCTGCTCCCCCTCCTCCCCTTCACGCACGCCCTCGCTCCGACCATCAACGGCGCGCGTCGCTGGGTCAACCTCGGATTCGTCACGGTGCAACCATCCGAGCTCGCCAAGTTCGGGGTCGTCCTCTGGACCGCGATGCTCGCCGCCAAGAAGGGCGAGCGCATCCGGACCTTTCAGTACGGGCTGCTGCCGTTCATCGTCGTGCTGACGCCCGTGATCGCCCTGATCTTTCTCGAGCCGAACCTCTCGATGGCGCTGCTCGTGGCCCTGCTCGCGTGCGTCGTGCTGTTCACCGCCGGCGCGCGTATCGGGCACTTCCTCGCGCTCGGGTTGGCGGCCACGCCGGTGCTCTTCGGCGCCGTCGCGAGCGCGCAATACCGGCTCGCTCGCGTGGTCACGTTCCTGAATCCGGGCAGCGCGCCGTCCGAGGCGACGTGGCAGGTCCACCAATCGCTCGTCGGGATCGGCGCCGGGCGGCTGCTCGGCGTGGGGCTGGGACAGGGACAGCAGAAGCTCGGCTACCTCACGTACGCCTACTCCGATTTCATCTTCTCGACCATCGGTGAGGAGTGGGGCTTCCTGGGCATCCTCGGGATCCTCATCCTGTTCGGCACGTTCGTTTGGCTCGGGTTCCGCATCGCGCGGTCGGCGAGCGAGCCGTTCGGCCAGCTGCTGGCGGTCGGGCTCACGGGGTTGATCGGCATCACCGCCGCGCTCCACATGGGTGTAAGCCTCGCGCTCCTGCCCGCGACCGGCATCACGCTGCCCTTCATCTCCTATGGGCGGTCGAGCCTCTTCGTCGCACTGGTGGCGACCGGAGTGTTGATCAGCATTGGGCGTGGCAGGCGGAGTTCGGGAGCATGAGATTGCGGATTGCGGAGGAGAAGCAATTGCGGATTGCGGATTTCGGATTCCGGATTGGAGCGAGCGAGCTTCGCGAGACGCGTCAGTCATCGCGGATCGAACCAGCCCTGGATAATCCGCAATCCGCAATCCGCAATCCGAAATCATACACACGATGAAAATCCTCCTCGCCGGCGGCGGCACCGGCGGCCACTTGATGCCCGCATTGGCTCTGGCCCAGGCCCTTCGGGACGCGGGGGAGGGCATCGAGCCCGTCCTCGTGGGCGCGGAGCGCGGCATCGAGGCACAGGTGCTGCCGCGCTACCCGTTCCGATATCACCTCCTCCCGATCGAGCCGATCTACCGCCGCACGTGGTGGAAGAACGTACGCTGGGCCCTGATCGCGGGGCGCGTGTGGCGCGCGGTGGGCCAGGTGCTCGAGGACGAACGACCGGGGATCGTCGTCGGCACCGGTGGCTACGCCGCGGGTCCGGTGGTCTGGCGCGCGCAACGCGCCGGCATCCCGACGGCGCTGGTCGAAGAAAATGCCTTTCCGGGAGTGACCACGCGCTGGCTCGCGCGTCGCGCACGCCAGGTGCACCTAGGCTTTCCCGAAGCACGCGCGCGGCTCGCGACCGGGCCGCACACGGAGGTGTTCACCCTCGGCAGCCCGGTGCGGCCACGAGCCCCGGAGGAGGGCGGCAGGCTCGCCGTCCTCGCCGACCTGGGGCTCGCCCCGGCACGCCCGACGCTCCTGGTGTTCGGCGGTAGCCAGGGAGCGCGGGCGATCAACTACGCCGTCGCGGGCGCGCTCGAGCGGCGGCTGCTGGACGGAATGAACGTGCTGTGGGGCACTGGTGAGGCGCACGCGGCCGCGTTCATCGGCTACGCCGTGACCGGACGCGTGGTCGTACGCGGCTTCTTCGATCCGATGACCACGGCCTACCGCGCCGCCGACCTCGTGGTGTCGCGGGCCGGCGCCATGACCCTCGCGGAGCTATGCGCATGGGGGAAGCCGAGCATCCTGGTGCCGTTGCCGACGGCGGCCGCCGATCACCAGACCCAGAACGCGCGCGCCCTCGCGGCGGCCGGCGCTGCGATCTACCTCGCCGAAACAGAGCTCACGCCCCACTCCCTCGCCGAGCGGGTGCGCGGACTGTTGGATGACCCGGGGCGTCTCCAGGCGCTGAGTACCAGCGCGCGGGCCCGGGGGCACCCTGACGCTGCCCGGGAAATCGTGTCGAAGATCTTGACACTGACCTCATAAAAAGGTCGTGGTCTCTTTCGCAAGTTTCGTAGATTTGCTATATTAGCCCCCCACTAATGACCTTGTTTGCAAGGGTGGATCCCCGCCCGATCCACTTCATGGGCATCGCCGGAGCAGGTATGAGCGGCCTGGCACTCCTCGCCAGGCAGCAGGGCATATCGATAACCGGTTGTGATAATGACCCCTCGGGCGCCGCCGATTTGGCAGCCAAAGGGGTGGAAATATGGCGGGGGCATGATCCCGAGCATGTGGTTGGAGCTCGAGCGGTCGTGGTCACCGCTGCGGTACCGGGAGACCACCCGGAGCTGGAGCGAGCACGCGCCCTAGGGGTCCCGGTAGTACGGCGGGCCGACGCCCTCGGCCAGGCCGTCGCCGGAGGAACAGTGGTCGCCGTGGCGGGCACGCACGGGAAAACGACCACGACGGCGATGGTCACGGAGGCGCTGGCGGCCGCCGGGCGGGATCCCACGGGACTCGCCGGCGGCCGTGTCGCTACGTGGGGCGGCAACGCCCGGGTCGGTAGCGGTGCGGGCGGCAGCCGGTTGTACGTCGTCGAAGCCGACGAGTTCGATCGGGCGTTCCTCGCGCTCCGACCGACGGTGGCGGTCGTGAACAACGTCGAGGCCGATCACCTCGAGTGTTACGGCGGCAGCGTGACGGCGCTCGAAGACGCGTTCGTGGAGTTCGAGGGCGGCTCCACGGCGCGGGTCGAGCTGCCGGGAGCAGGGCGTCGCACGCTGACCCTGCGCCTGCGGGTGCCCGGGCTCCACAACGTGCGCAACGCCGCCACGGCGCTCGCCGTGGTGCAGGAGCTTGGAGCGGATCTGGAACGCGCGCTCGAGGCGCTGGCCGAGTTCCGCGGGGTGGGGCGCCGGTTCGAGCGGGTAGGCGAAGCCCGCGGCGTGACGGTCATGGACGATTACGCGCACCATCCGACCGAGGTGCGGGCGACCCTCGAGGCGGCGCGCCAGGCGTTTCCGCGCCGACGCGTGGTGGCGGTGTTTCAGCCGCACCTGTTCTCCCGGACGGCGCTGCACGGCGACGCGCTCGGTCGGGCGCTGGCGGCGGCCGACGTGGTGGTGGTGGCGCCGATCTATGCGGCGCGCGAGCAACCGCTCCCTGGCGTGAGCGCTGAGGTCGTGGCGCGCGGCGCCGCACGCGCCGGCGCCACCACCGTCGCCGTGCGCGATCGCGCGAGTCTCACGGACCGCGTGGTCGAGACCGTGCGGACGGGCGACGTGGTGTTCACGCTCGGCGCGGGAGACGTCACCCGCGTGGGACCGGAGCTGATCGAACGATTGGAGAAGCCGATGCGAGGAAAAGGGCAGGGGACGTGAGACGCCGGCGTTGGTCGCGATGGCGGCGTCACGCCCTGACGGGGCTCGCGGGATCGGCGGTGCTGGGGTCGTTCTGGCTCGCGGCGCCGGTCGTGCTCCAGCGGCTCGCGATTTTCCGCGTGCGCCAGGTCGAGCTCGTGGGCGTGCGCAATCTGACGCCGGACGCGGTGATCGCCGCGCTGCGGCTGGGGCCGCGCGCCAGCGTGTTTAGCGACACGCGGCTCTTGGCGGATCGGGTGCGCGGCCTGGCAGGCGTGGCGGACGCGCGCGTGATGCGCCGCTTACCGGCCATGTTGACGGTGGAGGTACGCGAGGTCGAGCCAGCCGCGCTCGCGCCCGGTCCCCGCGGGTCGCGCGGTCTGGTGGTGGTGGACGCCACTGGCCGGCCGCTGCCGTTCGACCCGGCCCGCGGAGGGGGGCTCGACCTGCCGATCGCGGCGAGCGCGGACTCCGGGGTCACGGCTGTGCTGGCGCTGATCCAGTCCGTGGATCCGGGACTGTTTCAAGCCATCACCGGCGCGCGGACCATTCGCCGGGGAGGCGTGGTGCTCGAGATCGGGTCGCGCCGGGTGGTGGTGGGACGGGACGCCGGACCGGAGGTGATACGGGCCGTGGTATTGGTCGCGCAGGATCTCGCCGCGAAGGGGCAGTCGTATGCGGAGCTCGACGCCCGCTTCGCAGGCCAAGTCGTGGTGCGGCGGAAGCCGACGGCGAGCAAGGGCGGTGAGGGAGGCGCGTGAGCCGGGACCGCCAGCTCGTGGCCGGGCTCGATCTCGGCAGCACCAAGACGTGCGCCGTGATCGCGGAAATCGTCGGCGACCTGCCCCGGATGCCGCTGGCCAAGGTGTTGGGCGTCGGGTTGGCGAAGAACGCCGGCGTGCGGCGCGGGATGGTGCGGGACATCGACGAGACGAGCCGCTCGATCACGAGCGCCATGCGCGACGCGGAGCGGATGGCGGGCGTCAAGGTGAACACCGTCACCTGCGGCATCGCCGGCGAGCACGTCTCCGCCCGCACGTCGCCCGGCGTCGTCGCGGTGTCGGGCGACGAGATCACCCCGGAGGACGTGGCGCGCGTGAACGAAGTGGCGCGCGCCGTCTCACTGGGACGAGACCAGGAGCTCCTGCACGACATTCCGCAGGAGTACGTGGTCGACCAGCAGCACGGCATCTCGGACCCGGTGGGCATGACCGGGACCCGGTTGGAAGTCGAGATGTACCTGGTCACGGTGCAGTCGACCGCCGCCCAGAACCTGCGCAAGAGCGTGGAGCGCGCGCGGTACCGCCCCGTCGAGCTGGTGCTCGAGCCGCTCGCCGCGTCGTATGCGGTGCTGACGGACGACGAGAAGGAACTGGGCGTGGCGCTGATCGAGGTGGGCGGGGGCTCGACCGGCGTGGCGATCTTCCACGAGGGGAAGATCCGGCACCTGGCGTCGCTCAAGTTCGCGGGCACGCACGTGACCAGCGATCTGGTGCAGGGGCTGGGAGTGACGCAGGCGGACGCCGAGCGGTTGAAGGAGCGCCACGGCGTGGCCTACCAGCCGCTGGTGGACGCGGCGGAGATGATCAATCTCCCGTCCACCCCGAGCCAGGGCGCGCGTCAGGCGTCGCGCGAGCTGTTGGCGCACATCATCCACCAGCGGGTGGACGAGATCTTCCAGCTGGCGCAGCGCGAGCTCGAGCGAGCGGGGTACGGCGGCGGCCGCTTGCCGGCCGGCGTGGTGTTGACCGGCGGGACCGCCCACCTGCCGGGTATGGTAGAGCTCGCACGCGACGTGTTCGCGGTACCGGTGCGGGCGGGAACCCCGGAGCAGGGGATCTCAGGGCTCGTCGACAGCGTACAGGCGCCGC
>QHUC01000217.1 GCA_003221045.1 Gemmatimonadota bacterium
CGACGGCGCACTGTGGCGCCTGACTACGGAGGCGTGGCGGGAGGTGCTCGACACCAACGTCACCGGTGCCTTCAATTGTATTCAGGCGGTGGCCGGCCCGATGCGTGCCCAGCGTTTCGGCAAGATCGTAAACATCGCGAGCCATCAGGCGTTCCGTCCGGGCTTCGGCATCGCGAACTACGCCGCGAGCAAGGCCGCCTTGATCGGGCTCACCAAATCGGCCGCGGTGGATCTCGGGCCGTCGAACATCAACGTCAATGCGATCGCTCCCGGATTCGTGAAAACGGATCTCCTCTCGACCTTGCCACGCGAGGTGCTGGAGCGCGCCGAACACGAGTCGGTGCTCGGGCGCGTGGCCGAACCGGAGGATGTGGCGCGCGTGATCGTGTTCCTGTGCAGCGAGGCTGCGAGGCACATCACGGGACAGGTGATCATCGTGGACGGCGGGCTGACGCTCGCTTCTTGAAAATCCGGGGCGCGGAAACGATATTGCGCGCCGTGACTAATCCGTTGAAAATCAAAAGCTTAGTGCGTGGTGCGTGGTGCGTGGTGCTGGCAGCGTGCGGGCACGGCTCCCAGACACCCATCCCCGAGCCGACGGCGCCACTCCCAACTGCTGGCATCGCGGCTCAGCAGGTCGCCGTGCTACCGCTCACGCTCGTCGCCGCGGAGGATTCGTTGCATTGGCAGGCGACGGTGGGCGAGCGGCGCACCGCCCTCGCGAAGGGCGACAGCATTCTCGGCTCGCTGCTCCAGGCGCGTGCGCCGGAAGTCACCTGGATCCTGCCCGACGCGCTGCGCCGGGCGGCGCGGCGGGCGCCGGGCATTGCGCCCGACCCGGATCAGATGGGGTCAGCGATCCTGCTGCATGGCTCGAAACACAATCCCGAGGTCGTGCCCGACCCGCTGCGCAGCGAGCTGCGGACGCTCGCGGCGCTCGCAGGAGGGGGAGGCGGCCGCTATGTGCTGGTGCCGGCCGGCCTCGTCTTCCGACGGCCGCCTCCGCCGCTCCCTACCACCCCCGGGATCGGCGCCGCAGAGCTCACCATCGTGCTCGTGGACGTTCGCACCGGCCGCGTGGGGTTCCGCACCGTGGCGCGGGGTGAAGGCGCCGACCCCTGGACCGCGCTCACCCGCGCGGTGAAGGGCCTCACCCCCGGGCTCCCGTGAGCGGGAGGAGCCGCGAGGCGACGCTCATCGCGGGCGACGGCATCGGACCCGAGATCACGCACGCGACGCTGCAGGTGCTCGACGCGCTCGGCGTCGCGTTCGACTGGGACGAGCAATACGGCGGCATGAGCGCGGTGGAGAAAGCCGGAACGCCGCTCCCGGATGCCACCGTGGATTCGATCCGGCGCACACGGCTCGCGCTCAAGGGGCCGCTCACCACACCCGTCGGCGGGGGCTATCGATCGGTCAACGTCGCGCTGCGCCAGGAATTCGACCTGTACGCGAACGTGCGCCCCGTGAAGTCGATCGTGCCGGGAGGTCGCTACCCGAACGTGGACCTCGTGGTCATCCGCGAGAACACCGAAGGGATGTACACCGGCTACGACCGCACCTTCAAGGTCGGCAACGACCCCAAGGCGCTGGCGCAGGCGACCTCGGTGATGACGCGCGACGGGTGCCGCCGGATCGTGTGCTACGCGTTCGAATACGCGAAGCGGCATGGTCGCAAGAAGGTGACGGTGGTGCACAAGGCCAACATCCTCAAGGCGACCTCCGGGCTCTTTCTCGAGACGGCGAAGATGATCGCGCGTGAATACGAGGGGCAAATCGCATCGGACGACAAGATCGTGGACAACGCGGCGATGCAGCTCGTGATCAACCCGGCGCAGTTCGACGTGATCGTCACGACCAACATGTTCGGCGATATTCTCTCGGACGAGGCGTCGGGCCTGGTGGGCGGCCTGGGGCTCGCGCCGGGGGCGAATATCGGCGAGCGGGCGGCGATATTCGAGGCGGTGCACGGGTCCGCGCCGGACATCGCGGGGCAGGGCATCGCGAATCCCGCGGCGCAGATGCTCGCGGCGGCGATGATGCTGGACCACGTGGGCGAGCTCGAGACGGCCGGTCGGCTCCGTCGCGCGGTCGAGACGGCGATCGTCAAGGACAACGTTCGCACCAAGGACCTCGGAGGAAGTGCTTCGACCACTGAGTTCGCCCGGGCTGTGGCCCGACGCCTCTAGCAATCCGTGCGCGCGGTGCGGCGAGCAGGCTGCGGGACTCGCACCGGGAGACCTGTGTGCGTCGTGCACGCGGGCGCTCTCGAAAACGGCATCCCGGATCGGGCGGCTCGTGGCGGTCGTGACCACCCTCGTGCTCGCGGGGTATCTCATGCTCACCCTCAGGTCCGCGCCACCGGGCTCACAGGCCACGGCCCGCACCGTGGGTGCCGTCTCGGCGGTGGCCTGGTATCTCCTCACCTTTCGAATCGTGCAGAGGATTGCGTTCGAATGGCTCAAGTCGCGACGTCCGTAGTCCTGGCCCTGACGGCGCTGGTCGCGCCGCTCGCCGCTCAGACATCTCTGTCGATCTACAGCGACGGTCGGGTCGTGGTGCGCCGCAGTCTCGCCCAGCCGCTCGACAAGGGCCGTAATACCGTCACCTTGAAGCTCGACGCGCTCGATCCGGCGACGCTCTTCTCTCCGGACACCTCGGTCGCGCTCGTATCCGCGGTGCTGCGCCCCGCCACCGACCAGGGGACCGCGCTGGCGCGGGCGGTGGGACAGACCCTGGCCTTCGTGCGGCCCCGCGCCGGCGGGGGCGGGGGCGGGGGCGGCGCGGATACGGTGCGTGCGACCGTCATTCGCACCGAGCCGCCGCAGTATCGGCTCGGAGACGGGCGATTCCTTCTGTCAGAGCCGGGCGAGCCGCTCTTTCCGGCAGAGTTAATTCGCACGGCGCCGGAAGTGGCGGTCACCCTCGAGGCGACGCGGCAGCGTCCTCGCACCGATCTCGCGTACGTCGTCACAGGTGCGGCACGGTGGGAGGCGGTATATCAAGTGGTGCTGCTGGGTGCCGGGTGTCAGGTATCGGGAGCGGCGACGATCACGTCGCAGACGGTGCGCGTCGACAGCGCAGATGTGCAGCTCGTCGCGGGAACGGTCAACAAGGCACGGTCCGGCCCGCCCGCCCCACAGGCGCTCCCGAGCAGGGCGATGCTGGCGGAAGTGGTTGTGTCAGGTGGAGCAGCCGGCGAGGAGGCGGTCGGCGAGACGCATGTGTACCTGCTTCCCGGTCGTGTCTCCCTCGAGCCGGGGACGCCGGTGACGAGCGCGTTGTTTCCGCGCGCCGCGGTGGCGTACACGCAGGAGTACCTCGTGCCGGGAGTGCTGCCGTGGCGTGGCTTCCTGGGCCAAACCCCCGCCGAGCCGAATCGCGTGCCGGTGCAGGTGTGGTACACGCTCAAGCGCGGCCGGGGGACACCGTTCGGTGACCGGCCGCTTCCCGGCGGCACGGTCCAGCTCTATCAGGCCGACTCGGCCTGGCGGCTGCAGCTCGTCGGCGAGGCACGGAGCGATCACACCGCGCCGGGGCGCGACCTGCGCGTGCAGTCGGGTGATGCGTTCGACATCACGGCGGATCGTGTGCAAACGGATTACAATCAGGAGCCGATTCCACCGGCGAAGCGCGGGCTTCCGGCGCGCCAGCGGATCACCGCCTCGTACCGGGTCACCATCTCGAATGCGAAGTCCGAGGCGGTGACGGTCGACGTCCGCGAAGCGCGCTTCGGCGTGTGGCACGTGACCGACAGCAGCGTGGCGGCCGAGAAGCTGTCCGCCACCGAAGTGCGCTTCCGGGTCGCGGTGCCGGCCGGAGGCGACGCGACGCTCACCTATACCGTAGAGGCCGAGTCGTGACCGTTCAACTGCTGCACGTCTCCGACCTCCACTTCGGCGGGCTCGCCGATCTCGAGCAGATCGAGGCGCTCGAGCAGATGATCCCCGATCTGCGGCCCGACGCGGTGGTGATCTCGGGCGATCTGTCCCAGCGCGCGCGGCACGGCGAGTTTCAGCGGGCGCGCGCGCTCGTCCAGACTGCGGCGCGGACGGCGCCGGTGCATGTCATGCCCGGGAACCACGACGTCCGCTGGTGGACCCGTCCCCTGATCCCGTTCGGCCGGGCGCCGCTGTACGCGAAGTATTCCCGCTATTTCGCGCGTGACCTGGCTCCGACCCTCACCCTGTCCGGCGCGCTCCTCGTCGGCGTGCTCACCTCGTATGGCGTGGCGTGGGGGTCGCTCACCCTGCGGCTCCGCGACCTGGCGGTGAAGGGCCATCTCCCCAAGCGCGAAATCGAGCGAGCGCGCGCCGCGTTCGCCGCGGCGCCGCCGGAGCAGGCGCGCGTGCTCGTCGTGCACCACAACGTGTTGCGGGGTGAGCTGTCGCGCCGCATGGGTCTCGCCCGGTGGCGCCAGGCCCAGCGCCGCATCGCGGCCTCGGGCGCCGAGGTCGTGCTGTGCGGGCACGATCACCAGGAGGGGGCTGACCTGCTCGAGGGCCGGGTGGTGGTCTCGACCGCGGGTACGCTGTGTCGCCGCACGCGTGGCGGGCGCCCGTCCAGCTTCAACTTCGTGACCATCGAGCCCAGCGCGGTCCATATCACGTTCTTCCGGTGGGACGGCGAGCACCGTCGGTTCAATGCGTCGGACACGGCCGCGTTTGCCAGACCAGGACGCCAGCCGTCACCACAGCAGGTGCCAGTCGCCAGTTAAGTTTCCAGACGCCAAGTCGCAAGCGGTTGTCAGTGACGAGTTGCAAGTGGTGGCGAACCTGCCAACTTGTGACTGCGAGCCGCTTGCAGCTTGGCGTCTGGCGACTGCACTGATGACGACCCGACTGAACTCTGATCACTGAGGCCTATATGGGAAAGTTCCAGGGCGTCGATTTCTACGACGTCGACGGACTGTTGTCGGAAGAAGAACGGGCAGTGCGCGACACGGTGCGCGCCTGGGTGGACGACAATCTCATCCCCATCATCGGCGAGCACTACGTCGAGGGACGGTTCCCCAAACAGCTCGTCCCCCAGATGGCGGAGCTGGGCCTGTTCGGCGCCAACCTTCCGGAGGAGCATGGCTGCGCGGGACTGAACAACGTCGCCTACGGACTCATCATGCAGGAGCTCGAGCGCGGAGACTCAGGTGTGCGATCCTTCGCGTCGGTGCAGGGCGCGCTCGCCATGTACCCGATCTATGCTTTCGGGTCGGACGAGCAGAAGCGCCGGTGGCTCCCCAAGATGGCGTCCGGTGAGATCATCGGCTGCTTCGGGCTGACCGAGCCGGACTACGGCTCGAACCCCGCCGCGATGATCACCGTCGCCAAGGAGATCAAAGACGGCTGGGTCTTGAACGGGGCCAAGATGTGGATCACGAACGGGTCGACCGCCCAGCTCGCCATCGTGTGGGCCAAGACGGGCAAGGTCGACGACGTCGAATCGATTCGCGGTTTTATCGTTCCGACCGACACGAAGGGGTTCTCCGCCAGGGACCAGAAGGGCAAGCTCAGCCTGCGGGCGAGCGATACCAGTGAGCTCGTGCTTCAGGACGTGTGCGTGCCGAAAGAAGCGCTGCTTCCCAAGTCGGGCGGGCTCAAGTCGCCGCTCATGTGTCTCACGCAGGCTCGGTATGGCATCGCGTGGGGCGCGGTGGGCGCCGCGATGGCGTGCTTCGACGAGGCGGCGAGCTACGCGAAGAACCGCGTGATGTTCGGCAAGCCGATCGGTGGCTTCCAGCTGCAGCAGGCGCGGCTCGCCGAGATGCTGACGGAGATCACCAAGGCCCAGCTCCTGTGCCTGCAGCTCGGCCGGCTCAAGGATCAGGGCAAGGTCACACCGCAGCAGGTCTCGCTCGCCAAACGTAACAACGTGAATATCGCCACCGACATCGCGCGCGAAGCGCGCCGGTTACTCGGAGCAAACGGCATTCTGGCGGAGTATCAGGCGATGCGGCACCTCGCGAATCTCGAGTCGGTGTATACCTACGAGGGGACGCACGACGTCCACACGCTGATCTTGGGGCAGGAGATCACCGGGATTAATGCCTTCAACTGATGAGTGCGGAGTGCGGAGTGCGGGGTGTGGAGTCGACCGTCGCCCTTCCACTCCGCATTCCGCACTCCGCATTCCGCACTTGTTGGCGGGGGCGATGGCGCTGGCTCTCGCGACCCCGCCCGCCAGCGCGCAACAGCCCGACTCCACTCCCAAAGATTCCACCACCCTCGCGCCCGTCGTCGTCACGGGGACGCGGCTCCCGAGCGTGCACGAGGTGGTGCGCGGTCTGACGGGGCGGACCGCCACCCTCAACGCATCCGACCTGGACGAGCGGGGTGTGCGGTCGCTCGCCGACGCGCTCGAGGAGCTCCCCGGGGTCACCACCTCCGACGAGCTCGGCGCCCCCGCGCAGCTCGATGTGACGCTCCGTGGCTTTCAGGTGTCCCCGACGATCGGACTCCCGCAGGGCGTGACTGTGTACGTCGATGGTGTGCGGATGAACGAGCCCGATGCGAACGAGGTGAACTTCGACCTGCTCCCGCTCGAAGATGTGGAGCGCGTCGAGGTGGTATACGGGCCTTCCGTGCTGCTCGGCCGGAACTCACTCGGCGCGGCCGTCAACCTCGTGACGCGCCGGGGGTCGGCGCCGGGAGCGCGCGAGGTGGAGGTGTCCGGGGGAAGTTACGGCCGGTACGAGGTGAAGCTCCAGGCCGGCGATCGACGCGGCAATTGGGACTACTACATCGGCGCCCGCTACGAGCACGAGACCGGCTGGCGCCAGGCGACCACGAGCAGCATCGGCACCCTCTTCGGGAAGCTCGGCTTGATCGCGGGCGGTTGGAACGCGACCCTGAGCTACAGTGGCGCGGAGAACAAGATCCATCAGGCAGGAAGCCTTCCCGACAACGTCGTGGACGCGCGGCCGGACTCGAATTTCACCGCGGGCGATTACTTCGCCCCGACAAGCCATTTGATCACGGTGAACGCCCAACGCCGCGTAGGCGGGGCCCAATTGGCGTTCAATCTGTTCGGGCGGTCCTTGAATACGGATCAGTTCAACGTGAACGCGAGCCCCCCGGACTCCCGCCAGCGCAATCACGAGCGCCTCGGGGGGGGCGCCGTGCAGCTCACAGGGTCGCTCGCGCTGGCTGGCCGCCCGCTCCGCTGGTTCGGGGGAGTGGACGGCACTTACTCGCGTACCGTGGTAGGCCTGTACGCGGTCCCGCCGTCGGGCGCGGATTCGCTCACCGATTCCGTGCGGGCCAACGAGGTGGACTGGGGTGTGTTCGCGGGGGCGAGCTGGGAGCTCACCCCGTCGTTCGCGGCGACGGTCGTCGGCCGCTATGACTACATCCGTCTGCCGTACGAGGATCTGCTCGACCCGACGCAGAACGGTCTCAATCTCTACCACCGGGTGAGCCCACGCGTCGGCGTATCGTGGACCGGGCTGCGCAATCAGGAGGTGTACGCGTCCTGGAGCCGCGGCTTTCGTCCGGCGGCGCTCGTCGAGATCGCCTGCAGCGATCCGACCGCGGCCTGCCCGCTTCCGTTCGCCCTCGGCCCGGATCCCGCGCTCCGACCGGTGGTGGCGACGACCTATGAGCTGGGCTGGCAGCTGCGGCGGACGGCCACGGGCCTGAGCGCGAGCGCCGACGTGTACAGGACCGACGTCCGGGACGACATCTTCTTCGTGGCCCCGACGGCCACCACGGGCTACTTCCAGAACGTCGCCGCCACTCGACGGGCGGGCGTGGAGACTGCCATCCGCTGGGCCTCGCGCGGGGGGGGGGGCCAGCTGTACGCGAACTACGGCTACACCGCCGCGACGTTCGAAACGACGGCGGTGCTGAGCACCGGGCGGCCCCCCGGGAACGAGACCGTAACGCCGGGTGACCGCCTGCCCATGGTCCCCGCCCATCGCTTCAACGCCGGTGCATCGCTCCCGCTGTTCAAGGACGTCCTGCGACTGCGCGTGGATGGGCGCTACATCGGCCCCCAATACCTCCGCGGTGACGAAGCGAACGTCGAGGCACGCTTGCCCGACTACGCGCTGGCCGACGCGTCGCTCGAAGCGAACGTGGACCGGTACTCGGTGCGGGTCATGGTGCCGAACGTGCTCGACCGCAGATATGTGACGTTCGGAACGTTCGCGGCAAATCCCACGGTGGCCGGCGCACCGGTGCAACGGTTTCTCACGCCGGCACAGCCGCGACACCTCCTCGTGAGTATCAGCGCGGACTTCTGAGCGGTTGCCAGACGGCACGAGCCGGGTTTCTTTTCCTCCGCCATGAAGATCGCCGTCTGCATCAAGCGCGTCCCCGACTCCGAAACGCGCGTCAGAATCGCTTCCGACGGCAAGTCGATCGACGAGGCTGGCGTCAAGTTCATCCTCAATCCGTACGACGAGTTCGCAGTTGAAGAAGCGCTGCGTCGCAAGGAGAAGGCGGGCGGCGGTGAAGTCGTGGTGATCGCACTCGGCCCGGCGGCGGCGCAGCGAGCTCAAGGGCGCCGGCTTCGATCTCATCCTGTTCGGCAAGATGGCGATCGACGACTACAACCATCAGGTCGGCCCCATGGTGGCCGAGCTGCTCGATCTGCCGTGCGTCACCACCGTGGCCCACCTCGAGATCGAGGGCATGAAGGGCGTCGCCGAGCGGGAGATCGAGGGCGGCGTCGAGGTCGTGGAGTTTCCCCTCCCGGCCGTGCTCACCACCGATAAAGGGCTGAACGAGCCGCGCTACCCTGCGCTCAAAGGGATCATGGCGGCGAAGAAAAAGCCGCTGGACGTGAAGCCCGCAACGCTCGGTGCGGGTGGGGGGGCGCTCGAGATCCTCGCCCTCACGCCGCCGCCGAAGCGTAAGGAGGGGAAGATCGTGGGCGAAGGCCCGGCGGCCGTGCCCGAGCTGGTGCGTCTGCTGCGCGAGGAAGCCAAGGTTCTGTGAGCCACGTCCTCGCGGTGCTCGAGCAGCGCGACGGCGCGCTGCGCAAAGTGTCCTACGAGGTTGTGACGGGCGCCCGCCGGCTGGCCGACGCGCTGGGCGGGAGCGTAGACGCGCTGATCCTGGCGTCGGGTGCCGTGAAGGG
>QHUC01000218.1 GCA_003221045.1 Gemmatimonadota bacterium
AGCATCCCTTATTTCCGCCCCAGGTAGGCCTCGTCCCACGCGACCGCGGAGAGTCGGTTGCAGCGCGGACAGTGCATGGTCGCCGGCGCGCCACGCAGGGGCGCGCGATGAGAGCACTGCGGGCACACGGCGTATTGCGCACCCCAGTCTTCCGGAAGCAGCACGGCATTCGCTGGTCGCGGCACGATGGTCCAGCGGCGGGGCGCCGTCCCGGCCAGCTCCACGACCGACCAGGGCACGCTCACCCATGCGCGGCCGAGGCGGACGACCACCTCGTCCTTCACGAACGCGCTGACGGAATACCAGGCACCCCGGCGCAACGGGTACGGCCCTTCGACCTTCAGGCGGGCCCAGTGAGACGCCGTCATGCCCTAGGCGACGTCAGGTCGCGGCACGTTGTCGTCGCTCCAGTGTTCAATGACCAATCCTCGGCGCCGATAGGAGTTGTCCATGAGGCACCCCATCGTCCTCGTCCTGACGCTCCTCCTCGCTTCCGTGACCAACCCCTTGCCGGCCTGGGCAAAGGGGAAGACCGTCCTTATTACGCTCACCTGTGACGGTCTCGCAAGGCCGATCGAGATCGTGGATACCGTCGCACTCGGCTTTCAGTTCGGTCCGTGGGGCGCCGCGTTTCTCGATGCCTCGAGCGTCGTGGTCGCGAAGCACCGAACGCGGTTGCGCCTCTGCGAAGTGGCGTTCTACGTGCAGTTTTCCGCAGATCGGGAGGCCCAGCTCGCGTACGTGCTCTACTACGGGTATCACCCGGCGGCGGCGTCGTCCCCGGGATACATCTGCCTTCCCGGACGAGGCGAGCCGTGGTACTCACTCAATGTAGGGACCATCCTTCGGTCGGGCCGCGATGGGCGGTGGCAGGTGGCCGCTCGCGCGTGGGAGGCCGAGGTGATGCGTCCGGCCCTCGCGCGCGCCGGGCACGCGAACAGAGCGTCGTAAGAGCACTCGACATCCGCTCAGGCGTTCCGAATTGTACCGGCTCCCGGCTCCCTCTGGGCCCGCCGCTGATTGACAGTCCTGCCTTCCACCCTCACCTTGTGCCACATGACCCGATCCCACCCGCTACCAGGCCAATGGGCGCGACTCAACGCCGACTTGAGCTGTGGTTTGAGACGCGGCGCCTGGTACCGCGTGGTGCGCCTCACGCCGGATGAAGCGGTTCTCCAGGTGCCGCGCCGCGAGCAGGTGCGGGTGCCGCGCCACTACGTGGAGACGCTCAGCAATCGGCCGCGACACTGGACGGTCGTCCCCCGTCCGCGCGATGCCGATGCGGCGCCGGCCGGCTGGCACGCGCGTTACGGCGTGTGCCCCGCCTGTCGCGCGCGCGCTCCCATCACGGGCTACGCCGTCGAGATGCGGTGCCCGAGCTGCGACGGGCTGTTCAGCATCGCCTGGGAGGAGAAGTATCTGACGGCTGGTTGAGGCGCGCCCTCGTCCACTCAACTCCGCCGCAGTACAATGAAGCGCACGTCGTCCTTCGACCTGGCCTTGAGCCAGTCGATCAGGTCGCCGATGCGATCGGGCGGCAGGATTCCCGTGTTGCCGCGTAACCGTCTCATCACATGGAGCACCCGCCCGTTCTGGGCGTATTCCGATCGGTACGTTCCGAACGCGCTCACCGCCGACACGGCCGGTGGCAGCTCGGCCTGCCATCCCTTGGGCAGCGTGAGGTCGAGCTCCTGGATGAGCTCCCGCGGACCCACCACGTCGCCCACGTCGATCGGGAACCGCCGTGGGCCGCGGCCTTCGAGTGTGGCGAGGACCGCCGTCGTCGTCAGGTCGCTGATCGGCAGCGTGAAGATCTCGCGATCGCCCGACGTGGACGCCGCATGGTCGTGCCGCAACACGACCGCGACGTGTGGCACGGCATCCAAATCACATGCGGCGCAGGGGATATTGATACGTCCCGTTAGGCGTGTCGCTCAACCTAGCGCGGAATATGCCGTCCGCGGACAGCTCACCAACGATCGAGACGTGCTCGACGTTCGCGCCGACCGAGTCTTCCGGGAGGGTGACCTCTTCCTTGCGGCCGTCGGGATGCACCACGAGCCCGAACTCGCCCTGGTCCGCCATCGGCAGCGCGCCGAACGGGACGAATTCCGCCGTGAGATCGAGATACAAGTATGAGGCCTTGGGCCGCTCGACGGCCGCGATCATGTGATCGAACACGCCCGCCGAGGGCAGCCCGCGGTCCATTCGCCCGCCGGCATTCAATAACACCGGAAAGGCCCGGACGCCCAGTCGCGCCGCCACGGCGATGAACAGGGTCGCCTTGTCCTTACAATCTCCGAACTTCGATTGGAGCACATCGGCCGGCCGCCGCGGTTGGAACCCCCCGATCCCGAGCGAGAGCGAGACGTAGCGGAAATCCTGCGCCACCCAGCGGTGCAGCCGGCGAAGTGAGTCATCGGGGGTCGTCGCGCCAGCCTCGATCAGGGCGATCGCCGAATCGAGGCCGGGAGTCAAGACGTAGCGGTCGCCCGCCAGGCCGGCGTACCAGTGCGCCACGTCGTCCCACTTGAGCGGAGCGGAGATCGTGATACTCTGGACGATCCCGTTCGAGTCCGCTGCGAACGGCTCCAGCTCCACCTTGGATACCTCGCTCGTGGCCCATGCGTACACACGCCGGCCGCCCGGCACGTCGGTGGTCCGGCGCGGGAACGTGAGATTCCGCTCCTTGATCCGTAGCGAAAGGCCGGCGGGGGCATCTACGAGGTAGCGCGAGCGGCGCGTGAGCCGGCTGTTGGTCACGAACCAGGAGAAGTGAAAGTCTCCCGGCATGATCGGCTGGAGCGTCTCGACTGTGTAGCTGAAGTCGACAATTGTCCCGGGCTCGACTCCCGCGAGCGTGATGCGGTGGACCTTCACGTCCGAATACACTGGGTCCACCGCGGCCGCCGGGGCCGAGGATTCCTGCTCGTGCATCGGTGCGGGACTGATGACGCTCCCATCCGGCCGAACCACGCGGGCCCAGTTGAGCGTGAATCGCTCGCGCGAGCTCACGTAGGAGTACGACTGCTCGCCCCAGGCTTCCGCGGCCTCGCGGGTGAGGACCTGCACGATCTGGCGGTAGGTTCGGCTGCCCCGGCCGTCCGCCTCCACCCGGACCACCCCGTCGTCCAACAGGAACACGGACCCCTCGTCGGGATGGTCCGACGCCTTGACGGCCAGCTTGTAAATAGTGTCCGCCTGAATCGAGGGATCGCCTGCCGGTGTGATCTGAGGCGCCTGGGCGGCCAGGATGGAGGCGGCGGCGAAAGGTGCACAAAGTGACCAGGGGACGACGCGCATGACGGACCCTCGCGTAGGCGGTGCGGCGATACTCCTATGAGCCTACCGCCCCAGAGCGAAACGGGGTAGGGCGCCCGGGAACCCACGCGTGGGCTCGGCGGTTATAGCGGTGTCTCGTACCGGCGGGGCTTGATGGCCATCAGGAAGAAACACTGCCGCCATCTGCAGCAATATGAGACCGACTGGATGGGTCGGACTTACCTGGGCTGCCCGATCTGCAACCGCTGGAAGCTCGTGAAGGCGAAACCCGCTCCACCGGATCCGAAACGGCTGGCGGCATAGGCACAGTGGAGGGCCAGGATCTCGAGTCCTGGCCCTTCTCATTTTGAGGCCGTTACCTCCACCTCGAGCTTCCGCACGATGTCGGTCCAGCCGCTGCGGTGTGCATCGAGCCTGGCCGGCGGCAGCCGCCGGTGCGTGAGCGTCAGCTCGGTGCCGCCGCGTCGCTCCTGCAGCTCGACGGTCACGACCGTGGGCTGGTGATCGGTCGCGGCCGAGATCCACGTGAAAGACAAGAGGGACGGGGGCTCGATCACCAGATACTCGCCCCGGTGCTCGTGGCTCAGGTCGCCGTGATGCATCACGATGAGGAACTTGCCACCCACGCGCGCGTCCACCTCCGCCGTGGCGCGCGTCATCTGACCCGGGCACATCCAACGCGCCAGGCTCTCGGGGTCGAGTCACGCGGCGAACACGCGCTGGCGCGGCACGGGCAGCAACCGACGCACCACCAGGACGTCGGACTCCGCCCGAGTGCTCATCGGCGACCCGCGCTGCCGTGGCCGCGCTCCTCCTCGAGGAGCAGCGCCTCGAGCGCATCGAGCCGGGTTTTCCAGAAGGCGCGGTAATGTGCCAGCCAGCGCACCGCCTCGCGCAGCGGGGCGGGGTTCAGGTGCAGCCGGTGCTCACGCCCGCGGACCGTGCGTGTCACCAGGCCCGCGCGCTCCAGGACCTTCACGTGCTTGGACACGCCGTTGAAGCTGATCGGGAAACGCCCGGCCAGCGTCCCGACGTTCGCGTCGCCGCGGGCGAGCACGGCGAGAATAGCGCGTCGCGTGGGATCCGCGATCGCACCGTACACTCGATCCAGGAGGGGCTGGCGGGCTCCGCTCGTCCGTGTAGTATTCAACCGATTGGTAGAATATTAGCGGCGCCGTTGGCGCGGCGCTATCCCCGTCATGGAGCGAAGACGATATGCCTAAGCCGAAGAGCGGCACCCCCCGCCACCCCGTGGTGTCGCGCGACAAGTGGCTCGCGGCGCGCAAGCGCTTTCTCAAGAAGGAAAAAGCCTTCACGCGCCAGCGCGACGCGCTGAGCGGGCAGCGCCGCGCCCTCCCGTGGGAGAACGTCGATAAGCCCTACGCCTTCGACGGGCCGAACGGGAAGGAATCCCTCGCCGACCTGTTTCAGGGCAGGAGCCAGCTCGTCGTGTATCACTTCATGTTCCCGCCGGAGTGGGACGAGGGATGCCCATCTTGCCCTTTTGGGCCGACAACTTCAACGCGGTAATTGTCCACCTGGAGCACCGCGATACCAGCTTCGTCGCGATCTCGCGCGCCCCGCTCGCCAAGATCACACGGTTCAAGCAGCGAATGGGGTGGAGCTTCAAGTGGGTCTCCTCGGCGCCGAGCGACTTCAACTACGACTACCAGGTGTCGTTCCGCCCGGACGAGGTGAAGCGCGGGAAGGCGCTGTACAACTACGGCACGATCGTCCCGGGCATGTCCGACCGTGAAGGAGTGAGCGTGTTCTATCGCGATCCGAGTGGCGCGGTGTTCCACACGTACTCGTCCTACGCGCGTGGCATCGATATGCTCAACACCGCGTACAACTACCTCGATCTCGTTCCGAAGGGGCGGAACGAGGACCCGGACGACACTCAAGGGTGGGTAGCCTACCACGACCGATATTAAAGCGCTGCTCGGCGTACAAAGAGGTTGTTCACCCCAACGTCATGCGGCTCGGAGTGCGCGAGTCAACTCGCGGCTCGGCGCCGGCCCGTAAACGGGCGTGGAGCCGCCGCTTGAGCGGCAGACGCCGAGTCGCGGCTTCAGCCGCGGACCACTCGCTGCGCTCTTTCGCGCCGGTGACGATGTTGATCACCCCGGCCGGCACGTCCGACGCGTCCAGCACCGTGTACAGCTCGGTGGCCGCGAGCGGATGCGCTTCCGAGGGAATGGCGATCGTCGTGTTGCCCGTCGCGACCGCCGGAGCGACGAGCGACACGAAGCCGAGTAGGGGATACTCCTCTGGGCAGGCGAGACCCATCACGCCGATCGGCTCATTCATGGCGAGGGTCACGCCCCGAATCGGCGTTTGATGCACGGCGCCGTCATACTTGTCCGCCCAGGCGCCGTACGAGAACAGCCGCGCGATGCTCGCCTCCACTTCGCGGCGGGCGTCACCCGCGTCGCGTCCGGTCATGGCAGCCAGGCGCTCCGCGAACTCGTCGGCGCGTTGCGCGAGGTTCTCGGCCACGTAGTAGAGAACCTGTCCGCGGTTGTGCCCGCTCGTCCTCGCCCACGCGGCCGCGGCATGGGCTGCCTCTACCGCGTTCCGGATGTCCTTGCGATTCCCCTCCGCGATCTCGGCGAGGAGCGCGCCCGCCGGGCTCAAGATCTTCCGGCTATAGCCTTGGTCGGGACGGACTTGTTGGCCTCCGATGAAGAGTTTGTAAGTCCGATCAATGGCCGGGAGCGGGGAGCGGGGAGCGGTTCGCTCCATGGCCTTGCGAGCCGCGGTTCGCTTCGTCTTCGGAAGGTCCCGCTCCCCGCTCCCCGCTCCCCGAGTCAGGGCGGGCTTCAGGTATTCCCACATGCCCTCCCGTCCGCCCTCTCGTCCAAAGCCGGATTCCCGGTAGCCCCCGAATCCCGACGCGGCGTCGAACAGATTGGTGCAGTTGATCCAGACGACACCCGCCTTGATCTTCGGGGCCACGTCGAGCGCGAGGTTGATGTTCTCCGTCCACACGCTCGCGGCGAGTCCGTACGGCGTGTTGTTGGCGAGCTCGACCGCCTCGGCCGGCGTGCGGAAGGTCATCGTGACCAGCACCGGGCCGAAGATCTCGACCTGCGCGATGGTGGCCGCCGGCGAAACGTTCGTGAACAGGGTCGGAGGATAGAAGTAGCCGTCCGTCGGGCACGCCCAGGAGGGTTGCCACAGGGTGGCCCCCTCCCCGACGCCGGTGTTCACGAGCGTACGGATCCGCTCGAGCTGCACCGGGGCCACGATCGCGCCCATGTCGACCGCCTTGTCGAGCGGCGGGCCCACGCGGAGCTTCTCCATTCGTGCCCGTAGCTTGGTCACCAGCCGCTCGGCGATCCCCTCGTGCACGAGCAGCCGCGACCCGGCGCAGCACACCTGCCCCTGGTTGAACCAGATCGCGTCCACCACGCCTTCGACCACGCTGTCCAGGTCGGCGTCGTCGAACACGACAAACGGGCTCTTGCCGCCGAGCTCGAGCGAGAGGCGCTTCCCCGAGCCCGCGGTGGCCTTGCGGATGATGCGGCCCACCTCCGTCGAGCCGGTGAACGCGATCTTGTCGATGTCGGGGTGCATCACGATCAGCTCGCCGGTGCGGCCGTCGCCCGTGACCACGTTGAGCACGCCCGCCGGGAGCCCGGCATCGTGCGCAATCTCCGCGAGGCAGAGGGCGGTGAGCGGCGTGAACTCGGCGGGCTTCAGTACGACCGTGTTCCCCGCGGCGAGGGCTGGGGCGATTTTCCACGCGACCATCAGGAGCGGGAAATTCCAAGGCACGATCTGCCCCACGACTCCCACCGGCTCGTAGCCCGCGAGCTCGGAGTCGGCGAGCTGCGCCCAACCCGCGTGATGGTACAGGTGACGGGCGACGAGCGGGATGTCCAGGTCGCGCGTCTCGCGGATCGACTTGCCATTGTCCAGGCTCTCGAGCGCCGCCAGGAGGCGTGAGTTTTTCTGGACGGCGCGCGCCAGCGCGTACAGGTGTCGCGCGCGCGCATGGCCCGAGAGCGCGGACCATCCCGGGAAGGCCTTCCGGGCGGCAGCCACGGCGGCGTCGATGTCCTCTGGTCCCGCCTGCGTGACCCGCGCCAGCGACGCGGTGGTGGCCGGGTTGATGACGTCGAACGCCTGACTGTTGGATCCTTTGGTCCAGCGCCCGCCGATGAACAGGCCGAAGCGGCCCTCGTGCCGCGCCACCCACTCGAGCGCCGGCTTGTCGCTCTCGGGGGCGGGCCCGTAGGCCATCGTCTCGAAGATCTCGGCAACCGGTGCGGAGCGCTCCATCACCACTCCACCGGGGCGCCCTTGTTCTGGCGCTCGAGCCAGACCATCAGCGGCTGGAAGTAGTCGAGCAACGCGGTCGCGTCCATCTGGCGCTGACCGGTGAGCGTGGCCAGAGCCTCGGGCCACGGACGGCTCGCGCCGAGCTGCAGCATGGCGTTGAGCTTCCGACCCGCCTCCTTGCTTCCATAATAGGAGCAGCGATACAGCGGACCGGTCGATCCGGCGGCGCGGCACATCGCGCGATAGAACTGGAACTCGAGTATCTGCGCGAGGAAGTAGCGCATGTACGGGACGTTGCCGGGCACGTGGTACTTGGCGCCCGGGTCGAAGTCGGTGGCGCTCCGCGGGATGGGCGGCATCACGCCGCCGTACGACCCGCGCAGCTCCCACCACCGTTTGGTGTACTGATCCGGCGTCACCTTTCCGGCGAACACCTCCCAGCGCCACTTGTCGATCGTGATCCCGAACGGCAGAAACGCGACGTGGTCGAGCGCCAGGCGCAACAGGGCGAGCGTGTCCCCGGTGGCCGGGGGCTCGGCGTCGAGCAGGCCGATTTCCTTCAGGTAGCGTGGCGTGATCGACAAGGCGATCGCGTCGCCGATCGCTTCGTGGAACCCGTCGTTCGCGCCCGCCTGGTAGAGGAACGGCTGATCCTTGTACGCGCGGAAGTAGTAGTCGTGGCCCAGCTCGTGGTGAATCGTGCGGAATTCATCGGCGTTGGGCTCGATGCACATCTTGATCCGCAGGTCGGTCGGGTCGTCGATGTACCAGGCGCTCGCGTGGCACACCACGTCTCGATCCTTGGGCCGTACGAAGAGCGAGCGTTCCCAGAAGGTCGCGGGCAGCGAGTCGAACCCCAGCGAGACGTAGAAGCGCTCTCCCGTGCGCACCATGTCGAGCGGCGCAACCTTCCGCGCCTTGAGGATCGCCGTGAGATCCACTCCGGAGCCGGACGCGCCCGGTGGGACCACCACGTCGGCGATGTTGCTCCAGTCCTGGCCCCACATGTCGCCGAGCAGCTGGACCGGGAGCATGCCTCCGGGGGGCACGAGCTTCGGACCGTAGCGGGCCACCAGGCGGCGGCGCACGAAGGCGTGGAGCTGCACGTATAGCGGTCGCACCTCTTGCCACAGCCTGTCGACCACCACCACGAACGAGTCGGGCGGCATGTCGTATCCGGCACGCCACATGGCGCCCGCGTCCGCGAAGCCCATGGCACGCGCCCCCTCGTTCGCGAGTGCGACGAACCTGGCGTAGCGGTCGCGCATCGGGACACCGATGGTGTGCCAACCGCGCCAGGCGTCGAGCAGCGAATCGGGATTGCGCGACTCGGCGAGGACGCGCGCGAGGTCGTCCAGGTTGCGGCAGGACGTAGGGGCGGGATTGCAGTACCGGCCGCGGCCGTAGTCGGCGTCGAGCCCAGCGCCGAGGCGACTCATCTCCGCCGCGTCGACGGAGTCGGGCGGTGCGGGGGCGGCGAGCTGCAGCTTCAACAGGAGGAGACGGCGGCGGACGTCGGTGGGCAGGGCAGCGCCGTCGAAGCGCCGCGCCTCATCCACCAGACGTTTGATCGCCAGGGCGACCTCCGCCTGGGCGTCGGCCGCCAGCACTTCGGTGTCGTGCGTGATGAAGTTCTCGCCGATCCATCCCGCCCGATTGACCTTCACGCTCCGGATGGTGAGCTCGCGCTCGGCCGCGTCGAGCAGGCGGCGTGCGGCGGCGACGCTCGACGTATCCGCCGCCGCGCCCTGCGCGCCGGCCGTTCGCACGGCTCCCAGCACGATCGCGACGCTCGCCGCCGCTGCAGGGAAGCTCAAAGTCATACCATCGGATGTCGGTGCGCCGCCGAGTAGCGCCCCGTCACGAAGTGCTCGAGCTGGCGCTCGATGTCGGTGAGCAGCGCCGAGGCACCCAGCCGGAATAGATTCGCCCGCAGCCAGCGATCGCCGAGCTCTTCTTTCATAAGGATGAGCCACTCGAGCGCCTGTTTGGCCTTGCGGATCCCGCCGGCAGGCTTGAAGCCGACGGCGTGTCCGGTGCGCTCGTGGTAATCGCGGATCTGGCGCGTCATCACGACGCCGACGGGCAGCGTGGCGTTCACGGGCTCCTTGCCGGTGGACGTCTTGATGAAGTCGGCGCCGGCCATCATCGCCACCTGGCTGGCCCGCGTCACGTTTGAGAGGGTAGCCAGGTCGCCGGTGCCGAGGATGACCTTCATGTGGGCCGCGCCGCACGCGTCCCGGAACGCGCGGACTTCGTCATACAACGCCTCCCAATCGCCGGCGAGCGCGTGTGCCCGCGTGATCACGACGTCGATCTCACGCGCCCCCGCCGCCACGGACGCCTGAATCTCCTCGATGCGCTGTGGCAGGGGGCTCAACCCCGCTGGGAATCCGGTGGATACCGCCGCTACGGGGATCCGCGAGCCCTGCAACGCTTCGACGGCGATCGGCACGAACGCGTGGTAGACGCACACCGCGCCGACCGTGACGCCGAGCTCACGCGCGCCGAGCGCGTCGAGGAGGTCGGGTCGAACAGGATGTTTCGCTTTGGCGCAGAGGCGCAGGACGTTGGTCGGCGTGTCATCGCCCTGCAGCGTGGTCAGGTCCATGCAGGTGATCGCACGCAGCAGCCACGCGGCCTGCCATTCCTGCTTGACGGTGCGGCGGGTGGGGATCGTCGCCGCGCGACGCTCGACCGCGCTGCGGTTCACATGCAGCGCGCGGATCAGGTCCAGATCGAGGGGGACGCCGGGATTGCGGTCGGGATGGGTGACCACCCGGAGCGCCCGCTCGGGCGACACGGCCACCCCCCCCGCGCTAGTTGGGGGGGACGTCGGGTGTTCGTACCTCCGCTTGGTGTCCATCCCGGCTGTAATCTACGCCGGCTTTTTCTCCTTCGTCGTGTCCCGGTCGGCCTTCCGTTCTTTGGCCGGCTGCTCGGTCGGAGGCCGCCGCTCTGGTTGCTGGCGCTGCGGCTCGGCCGCCTTGCGTTCGGGCGTTGGGGCGGGGGCGCGGGCGGGGGCGGGCGCCGGGGCAGGGGCCGGTCGATCAGCGCGTTTCGGGCGGGCTGATGGAGCCGGTCGCTGGTCCTGGGGTGGCATCTGCGGGGTCGGCGGGGTCGGTGCCGGCCGTGCGCCGCGATCCGGCCGGTTCCCCCGCTGGTCCGCGCCCCGCGGCGCGACTTGGGGCGTGGGGGCGGGGGTAGGCGTGGCGACCGGGGCCGATGGCCTGCGTCGCTCGGGCTGCGCGACGACGGTTGGCGGGACGGTCCGCGAAGGCGGGAGCCCTTCGCGCGCGGGGCGCAACGCCGGAGCAGGGGCTTGCCCGCGTTGCTCTGGAGCGGCCGGCCGCACGAACGGACGCGGGTTCGCGTTCGGCGTGTTCGTCCGCAGCGTCCGGATCGTCGCGTTGTCGAGCGGGCGGCCGGGATTGGCGCGGAGTGCCTGCTCCCGCGCCGCGAACGGGACTGGTGCCGCAGGAGGCTGCCGGCGGACGATCACTTCCCGGGTCGTGACCCGCTCCGGGGGCCGTCGCGCCTCGCCCACCGTTGACCGCGCCAGGACGCTCTGCTGCGTCGGCGTGACGCGAGCCGCGAAGCCCACCACGCGCGCCTGATCGAGCCGGTCGCGCGGCACAACGATCACGCTTCGGTTCACCGGACGCGACTCCACGAACGTCTCGTGCGACACGACCGTGACGCCATCCGGCGCGCGGCGGTTCCGGTAGTTGATATTGGTGACGTTGACGTTCGTCACGTTGATGTTCGTGACGTTGACGTTGGTCACGTTCACGTTCCGGACGTACGTGTTGCTCACGTGATAGGCGGGGTAGTACGGCTCTTCGGGCGCGAGCGGGAACCAGGCTACGCCCCCTGCGCCGCCCGCGCCGATCGCCAGGCTCCAGTTGCGCCCGCCCACGAACACGACCAGCGCCGGCGCGTACACCGGTCGGGCGACGACGTGGCCCGGCACCCACGCCCACCCGCCGCCGATGTACACCCAGCGTCCGTAGTGGAACGGCGCGAACCCCCACGGGGCGTCGTCGATCCACGTCCACCCCCACGGCTCCACCCAGGCCCAGTGGCCGTAGCGGTACGGGGCCCAGCCCGTCGCCACGGTGCGCGGGACCCACACCGCCCCGTAGTCCGGTGTGTTGCGCCAGTCGCCGTTGTCGTCCAGATCCTCGTAGCCGATCACGTCGCGCGACACGTACTGCGACGAGCGCGCGCCGTCCCACCGGCGGTCGCGGCTGGCGCACCAGTCTTCCCAGTCGTCCGAGCGGATCGCGTCCCGCACGTCGTAGGTCGGGGAATCGCCGCCCACGACCATCGCGGTCTGCTCGGGATGCACGGGGAACGCCGAGCCCGAAGCGGTCACCTCGGCCTCGCCGCGGCGCACCGTGACGGAGGTGGTGTCGCCGCTCGAATCGACGTCCACGCGGTACACCCCCGAGCGGAGCAGGGATACGGCGCCGCTCGGCGTGTCGATCTCTAGGCTCTCGTTCTCGCCCAGGTCGCGCACGCGCACGTTCAGCGACCCTTGCGAGAGACGCACTTGGACGGTCCGGTCGTCGAGCGCGAGGAATCCGAACGCGCTCTGGGGCGCGAGGCGGAAGGCGCTCGAGCCGACGGTGATCTCGGCGCGTGCGTCGCTGTCGGTCCAGAGATGGTCGCCGTTATCGCCTCCCTGCCTCGCGGGCAGAACGACGAGCAGCAGCGCGGAGGTGAAGAGCGGTGCGATGCGCATCTTGGTCTCCTCTGGGTGACTGGCGGACGCCTGAGCGCTCCTACGATAAGGACCCGCGTCCCAGCTACCAAGTCAGCGGTTCCCGACGTCGCCCGCCCGGTCGCTCGCCGTAGGAGCGCCCGAGCCATATTTTAGCCCCATGGGCGACCTTCTGGCTCGCCTGCAGCGTGCGGTCGGTGACGCCTACCGGGTCGAAAAGGAGCTGGGCGGTGGCGGCATGAGCCGTCTCTTCCTCGCCACCGAGGCCTCGCTCGGCCGCCAGGTCGTCGTCAAGGTGCTCCCACCTGAGTTCACCAGCGAAGTCAGCGCTGCGCGCTTCCAGCAAGAGGTGGCGCTCGCGGCTCAACTGCAACACACGAACATCCTGCCCGTGCTCGCGGCAGGCACGAGAGACAACCTCCTGTACTACGTCATGCCGTACGTGGCGGGCGAGTCGCTCCGACACCGCTTGACGCGGGAGGGCAAACTCTCCGTACGGGAAGCGATCCGCATCCTCCACGAAGTGGCCGACGCTTTAGCGTTCGCGCACGCGGAGGGGGTGATTCACCGCGACATCAAGCCGGAGAACATCCTGCTCCAGGGCGGCCACGCGGTCTTGACGGACTTTGGCGTTGCCCGGGCGCTCGCGGAGGCTCGGAGCGGAGGGCGGTTGACCGATACCGGGCTGGCCGTCGGCACGCCGGGCTACATGTCCCCCGAACAGGCCGCCGGGGACCGGAACATCGACGCCCGAGCGGACGTCTACGCCCTCGCCGTGGTGGGTTACGAGATGCTTGCTGGGATCCCGCCATTCGCCGGGCCGAGTGCGCAGGCGGTCTTGGCGGCGCACCTGACGGCCACGCCGAAGCCACTCACTGACCTTCGGCCTGAAACGCCCCCCGACGTGGCCAACGTGATTGCGCGGGCGTTGGCCAAGGATCCGAACGCGAGGCTCCGAACCGCCGCCGACTTCCGTGACGCGATCGGCTCGGCGCATGGGGAGCTGATCTCGCATCCGCTTTCGAGGCGGGCCAGGATCGCTGTAGGTTTGACCGCGGTCGCAATCGTTGCGGGAGCGGCTGGCGTGCTGCTGCGCTCCCGGGCGGCACCTCACCTCGACACCGATCTCGTTGCGGTCGCGCCATTCGACGTGCTCGCGCCCCATCTCGAGCTGTGGCACGAAGGCCTGGTGGATGTGCTGTCCCGCTACCTCGACGGGGCGGGCCCGTTGCGGACCGTGTCACCGAGCGTCGTCGTGCGGCGGTGGAGTGGGCGGGCCGATCCCACTTCTGCGGCCGACCTCGGTCGAAAAACCGGCGCGCGTGTCGTTGTATTCGGCAGCATGGTGGCCGCAGGGCTGGACTCGGTTCGCTTGACGGCGACAGTTTACGACGTCGCCTCGGGCCGCACACTTGCCGACGTCGAGGTGCGTGATGCAGCCGCCCACATGGACCGACTGGGTGACTCGCTGAGCGTGGCCTTGCTGCGTGAGCTCGGCCGCACCCGGCCGATCGGCGCTGCGCGTCTCACCTCGCTGGGCTCGACGCACGTCGTGGACTTCGTATGAGCTGCGTGCCGGGGCCCGCAACCACGGCCTGGCGCCTCGCGAGAGTCTGCTCGTCGCGGCCGACTCGCTATGGGGGGCGCTTGACCGGGGGGAGGCGTCCAAGTGGCCGCTCATGCGGCGGCTCCGCAGCACGCTCGACGAGGCGGTTCACCGATACCCAGACGACCCGGAAGCCTGGTACTTGTGGGCAGAGATGGCCAATGACAACTACACACCCAGGGCGACCACGGCGAAACAGATCCTCGCGGCGTACCAGCGAGCCATCGAGCTGGATTCGGCGTTCGCGCCGCCGTACCTGCCTGCTGTCGAGCTGTCGCTACGAGTCGAAGACACGGGGTCGGCGCGCCGCTACGTTGCCGCAGAGCGCGCCCTCGGTCCCGCTCCCTACGTGGCAACGAGCCTCGCTCTCCTCGACAAACTGTTGAAT
This sequence comes from Gemmatimonadota bacterium, assembly GCA_003221045.1. Classification (GTDB taxonomy): domain Bacteria; phylum Gemmatimonadota; class Gemmatimonadetes; order Gemmatimonadales; family GWC2-71-9; genus AG41. The sequence continues at coordinate 14,290 of QHUC01000218.1, forward strand.
CCCCGAGGGGCGAGCTCTGACGATGTGACCCGGATGCTCGACACCGTGTCCGGTGACGCATTGTTCGAAGCGCTCTTTCACCTGCGCCGCTGGCCCGATTCCGCGGAAACGGGCCTACGTCTCGCCCGCCTCCTGGCGCTGCCTCGCCGCGGGTATCAATCGCAGGATTCCTCGTTCGCGGGTTGGGTGGTGCCGGTCTTCTTGGCGTATCGGGGGCACGTGCGCCAGGCATACCAAGCCCTTGCGGGCACGTCGGTGGGGATCCGAGACCCGGTGCTCCTTTCGGAACTAGCGTCGGTGGGCGCGCTGCCTCGTGATTCCGCCGCCAGGCTCTTTGGACGGTGGCGGCAGGCCAACGACCCTGCGGCGGCGACCGCGCTGGGGTGGTGTCGTGTCTACCGCGCCCTCGCCGTTTCTGATACGAGCGGGGCACTGGCGGCGTTTTCTACGGTTCCCGACTCGCTCTGCCCCGATTGCGTCCTCGACGCGTTACGCAAAGCACAGCTTCTCGCCCGGCGGAGGCGGGATCAGGAGGCCGCCGAGCTGCTGGACCGCGAGCCGCACAATACGGTGCCGGTACCGTTGGCTACCGTGTTTTGGCCACTCGAACGGGGCCGAGTCGATGAGCGGCTCGGGAAGAGGGACGAAGCGGTCGTCGCCTACCGCTTTGTCGCCGACGTGTGGCGTAACGCGGACCCTGAGCTCCAGCCCTACGTCACCGAGGCCCGCGCCGCGTTGAGACGGTTGAGCGGGGAGCCGCGACGTTGACCAGTTGTCTACGCGATCTAAGTTGTTGTGAGATAATCCCGCGCCCGTAGCTCAGGTGGATAGAGCAGCAGCCTTCTAAGCTGTTTGTCGGAGGTTCGAATCCTCCCGGGCGCATCAAGCGGTTCGTGATCAAACCACCGGTCGCCACAAGAAGAACCACACCGCGAAGACCGCCTGGCACGCGGCAAAGGCGCCCGCCACCTGGGCCAGCCGGTTGCGCGGCACCACCAGCGCCAGCCAGAAGAACACCGGGAACAGGACCGCCGTAAACCTCCCGAGCGAGATGAACAGGTGCGCTGCCACCGGTGGGAAGATGTTGATCGCGATCCAGAGGGCATACGCGATCCCGACGCGACGGGCGACCGGCCGGATCGCCACGGCGGCTACAAAGAACGCGACGATGTCGCCGATGTAGACAATCAGTTCGGTGTACTTGAGCCGCAAGTCCTCCGCACTTCGGACGGGGTCGGGCGCGGGCCCGTGTCCCAGGAGCGGCATCCCCCAGGCGGCCTGGCCATGCATCCACGCCAACGCGTCGCCGAATCGCAGGTAGAGGTATCCGGAGAACAGCGCGACCCCCGCCAGCGGCGCG
>QHUC01000219.1 GCA_003221045.1 Gemmatimonadota bacterium
GGTGATCTCGTTTCCGGGCATCGCCGCGCGCACGAACCTCACCTGGCTTCAAGTCCCATTCGGCTATCTCGCCGGGCGGATCGGGGTCGCAGCGTTTCTCCTGCCGGGGTATTTCGATGGGACGCAGGACACGGCGTATCAGCGATTAGAGCGCCGCTTTGGGACAGGGGCGCGGCGCGCGGCGTCCGGTCTGTTTCTGGTCACGCGGGCCTTGGCAGATTCCGTCCGGGTGTTCGCCACCGCCATCCCGCTCGCAATCATCATGCAATGGAATCTCACCACAGGCATTCTCGCGATCGGGATCGTCACGGTGATTTACACCTGGGTCGGCGGTCTGCGGGCGGTCGTGTGGGTAGACGTGATCCAACTCGGCGTCTATCTCCTGGGCGGGATCGCGACGCTCGTCGTCGCGACGCATCTCGCGGGAGGCGTAGGCGCGTTCGCGCGCGCCTGGGACGCGGGCAAGCTCGTCGCGCTCGACTTCACACCTTCCTTCACGATTCTCTACACGTTCTGGGGTGGCCTGGTGGGCGGCGCGTTGATCGCAGGCGCATCGCATGGGACCGACCACCTCATCGTTCAACGCTTGCTCGCGGCACGGGAGCTCAAGGACGCACAGCGGGCGCTCATCGGATCCGGCGTCTTCGTGATCCTCCAGATCGGACTCTTCTTGCTGGTGCGCACCAGCCTCTGGCTGGCTGGCGCGGACGATCTCAAGATGCGCGGCGACGCAATCTATCCGACGTTCGTGGTCACGAGGCTGCCTCCGGGGCTTGCGGGGCTCGTGGTCGCGGGGATTCTGGCGGCCGCCATGAGCAGCCACGCGTCCGCGGTCAATTCGCTCGCCTCGGCGTCCACCCACGATTTCTACGCGCCGATCACCAGGCGCCAGGACCCGACACACCTCCTGTGGGTGGGCCGTTGGCTCACGCTGTTTTGGACCGCGGTATTGGTCGCGGGCGCAATGGCTTTCAGGGATCAGAACACCCCGGTGGTCCAGCTCGCGCTCAGCATCACATCGTTGACCTGGGGGAGTCTGCTGGGGACCTACGTGCTGGGCGGCCTGTGGCGGCGCGCCCGCGAGCGTGACGTCATCATTGCCATGGTCGCAGGCGTGCTCATCATGACCCCGATCGTCCTCGGGGCGGTAATCCCGGGGTTCCCAGTGCGCTGGCTCGCGGGCCTGGCGTGGCCGTGGTATGTGCCGCTAGGGACGGGGGTGACGGTGGCGGTGGGGATGATATCGTCGGTCATAATGGTGACGGATGGCAAGGCGACGGACAGAAATGCGACGGATGGTGGGAGTGCTGACGGGAGAATCGCCCGGTGACTCCTCCAAAGTCCGCCGCTTCACCGTCCGTCGCCTCTTCGTCCGTCGTCGTTCTAGGTGCCGACGCCGGCGGCTCCCACTCTACCGTCGTCATCGGCACGTCCGACAGCATCCTCGGCCGGGCGGACGGGCCCGGCGCCGCCGTGCGTCCGGGTGGCGCAACCGCGTCCGCCGCGGTACTCGCCGAGACGGCACGCCGGGCAGCAACGCAGGCGGGGGTCGAGTTGCCGGTGGAGCGGGCAGTGGTGGGGGCGGCAGGCGTGGGACGCGAGCAGGAGCAGGTGGAGCTGGCCGCAGCGCTCACGGCGGCGGGCGTGGCCCGACGGGTGCGCGTGCGGGCTGATGGGGAGATCGCACTCTCCACGGCGTTCGGCGGTGGGCCCGGCATTCTCGTGAACGCCGGAACCGGGTCGGTCGCGTACGCACGGGATCCGAGCGGGGTGCTCCGCCGGGCGGGCGGCTATGGCTGGCAGCTGGGCGACGAGGGCGGCGGGTACTGGCTGGGGCGCCGGGCGCTCGACGTGGCGGCGCGCGCGCAGGACGGCAGGGGCGAAGGCTCGACCCTGCTGGCGCGCCTGCTGGGCGCTCTCGGCTTACAGCACTTCGACGATCTGGTGCGATGGACCGCGACCGCGACGCCTTCACAAGTCGCGGCGCTCGCGCCGCACGTGCTCAACGCCGCGCGCGAAGGCGAGGCGGTGGCCCGGCACGCGGTGGACGAGGCCGCTTCTGAGCTCATGGGGCTGGTCGCCACGCTGGTCCGGCATTTCCCGGGCACGGAACCGGTCCCGGTCGCCGTGGCGGGCGGCATGCTGCTGCCTCACTCGCCCCTCACGGCAGCGCTTCGCGAGCGCCTCGCCGCCAACCTGAAGCGGGCCCGCCTGGTTCCGGAACGGATCGATCCCGCAGTGGGAGCGTTGAAGCTGGCGGCGGCGCTGGATTAACAAGGGGAGCGGAGAGCAGGGAGCCGTTCCCTCCGAATCCTCCTAAGGTACCGCTCCCCGCTCCCCGCTCCCCTTACGCGGCGACCTTAACGTCCGAGCTGACGGATCGCGGATCCCATTCCGTCTCCGTCCTGGCCACGTACACCGCCGCCGTCAGGTCGCCGACGACGTTGACGGTAGTGCGGCACATGTCGAGGATCCGATCCACGCCGAGCACGACGCCGATTCCCTCGGGCGGCACACCCACCGATCCCAACACGACCATCAGCAGCGGCAGCGAGCCGCCGGGGACACCCGCAGCGCCCACCGCCGTGATGACGCTCATGACGATCACGACCATTTGGGTGGGGAGATCGAGGGAGATCCCGAAGAGCTGGGCCAGGAAGAGCACCGTCACGCCCTCGAAGAGCGCGGTGCCGTTCATGCACATGGTCGATCCCAGCGGGAGGACAAACCCGGCGATCTCCGGCGGGATTTTGAGCTCCTGCTCGGCGACCGCAATGTTAGTCGGAAGCGTAGCGTTGCTCGAGCTGGTCGAGAAGGCCGTCACGATCGAGTCGCGAATGCGACTGAAGAAGACCGTGGGGCGCAGGCCTCCCGCTACCCGGACCAGCACGGAGAGCGACCCCAGCCCGTGCAGCAGCAGTCCGAGGATCACGACGACGACGTAGGCGCCGAGCTTCCGCACGATATCCAAACCCAGGCGCGAGGTGACGTAGAAGATCAGGCCGAAGACCCCGTAGGGTGCGAGCCGCATCGCCATCCCGATGATCTTGACGATCGCCTCGCCGACCGCGTCGAGCACGCGAATCACCGGCTTGGCCTTCTCCTCCGGAATGAGGGTGAGCGCGGCGCCGAAGATCAGCGAGAAGACGATCAGTCCGATCATATCCATCGAGGCGGCGGCCTGGATCGGATTGCGCGGGAAGAAGTTGACCAGCATGTCCACGCCGAACTTGCTCGGACCGCCCGCCTGCAGACCCTGGACCTGCGACTGATATGCCGCCATCAGCTGGTCGCGCAGCGCCGGTGGGAGTCCTTCGCCGGGCCGTGCGGCGTTGACGAGCACGATACCGATCGTCGCCGAAATGGCGGTGGAGATCAGGAAATAGCTGATGGACCGGATGCCGACCCGGCCGACTTTGCGAATGTCGCCCAGCCCCGCCACGCCGAGCACGATCGAGCAGAAGACCAGCGGGATCACGGTCATCAGGAGCAGCCGCAGGAAGATTTGCCCGACCGGGCTCGCGACGTTGGTCGCAAACCACTGCACCCACGGCGGGTTGTGCGCGAAGACATTGGCGCTCGTGCCCAGGGCGGCGCCGAGCAGTAGACCCAGCAGGATCTTGGTGTGGAGCTTCACTCCCGATCGAGCTCGAGGCGGCGGACGCGACTATGACGCACGCTGTACAGGAAGTAGATCACCGCCCCAGCGGCCAGCCAGCCCACGAAGCGCAGCTTGGTCAGCAAGGGCAAGCTCGCGATCAGGTAGATGCAGAACGCGATCGACACGAAGGGCAGGACCGGCACCCATGGCGTGCGGAACGGGCGCGGCCGATCGGGATCCTTGCGTCGCAACACGATGATCCCCGCCGCGACGAGGATGAACGCGAACAGCGTTCCGATGTTCGTCAACTCGAGCACCACACCGATCGGCGCGAGGGCCGCGAACACCGCGACGAAGATCCCGGTGATGATCGTCGTGATGTGGGGAGTTCTGTATTTCGGGTGCAGCTTGGCGGCCCACGGCGGCAGCAAACCGTCGCGCGCCATGGACATGAAGATCCGCGCCTGGCCCAGCTGGAACACGAGCAAGACCGATGTCATCGCCGCCACCGCGCCCAACGCCAGGATGCCGGCCGCCCAATCGGCGTGGATGTACTGCAGCGCCACCGCGAGCGGGTCCGGGACGTTGAGCCTGTCCCACGGAATGATCCCCGTGAGCACCAACGCGATCGCGACGTAGAGCAGCGTGCAAATGATCAGCGACGCAATGATGCCGAAGGGGATGTCTTTCTGGGGGTTCTTGGCCTCCTCGGACGCCGTGCTGACGGCGTCGAAACCGATGTAGGAGAAGAAAATGATCGCCGCCCCCACGCTGATCCCCTTCAGGCCATTCGGGGCGAAGCTGGGCGTGGTCCACTGCTCGGGGCGGATGTACTTGAGCCCCACGAACAGGAACAACCCGATGATCGCCACCTTGATCGCGACCATCACCGTGTTGACGCGGGCCGACTCCTTGGTCCCGATCACCAGCAACCAGGTGATGATCCCGACGATGGCGAGCGCGGGAAGGTTGAACACGATCGGCACGGGGCCGATGTGCGGCGCGGCGGCCAGGAGCGCCGGGTCGCGCACGGCGGTCCACAGATCGGTGACCAGCCATCGCGGCATCGTGACGCCGAGTCCCCGCAGCAGCGAATCGAAGTAGCCGGCCCAGCCAATGGCCACGGCGATGTTTCCGACCGCGTACTCGAGGATCAGATCCCACCCGATGATCCACGCGACGAGCTCGCCCAACGTAGCGTAGGCGTAGGTGTAGGCGCTCCCCGAGATCGGGATCATCGCCGCGAACTCCGAGTACGTGATCGCGGCGAGCGCACTCGTCACACCCGCGAGGAGAATCGAAACGACGATGGCCGACCCCGCCCCGACGTGACCCGCGTCCCCCGAGATCGCGGTGCCGATGGCGGCGAAGATGCCGGCGCCGATAATCGCCCCGATCCCGAGCGCCGTGAGCTGCAGCGGCCCGAGCGAACGCTTAAGCCCACCCCCGGCCTCGCCGTCGGCGATGCATTGGTCGACGGTCTTGCGACTGAAGAGCTGGTTTCTAGACAAAGAGTGGCGCCAGCACCAACGTCACCGTGCTCAGCAGCTTGATGAGCACGTGCAGCGACGGCCCGGCCGTGTCCTTGAACGGATCGCCGACGGTATCACCGACGACCGCGGCCTTGTGCGTCGGACTCCCCTTCCCACCGTACTCCCCAGTCTCGATGAACTTCTTCGCGTTGTCCCACGCCCCCCCGCCGTTGTTGAGCAGCGTGGCCATCAGGATGCCGCCGATCGTGCCGACCATCAGGAACGACGCCACGGTCTCGGCGCCGACATGGAACAACACCTTGAAGACGAGCCCCACCGCGATCGGCATGCCGACCGCGAGGAGCCCGGGCGCCACCATCGCCTTGAGCGCGCCGATCGTCACGATGTCGACCGCCCGCCCGTAATCCGGGCGCGAGGTCCCCTTCAGGATCCCGGGGTCGGCCTGGAACTGGCGGCGCACTTCCTGGATCACGCTCACGGCCGCCTTCGTCACCGCGCTGATGGCGAGGGCCGAGAACCAGAAGACGAGCATCGCGCCGAGCAGACCGCCCACGAACACTTCGGGCTTCGAGATGTCCACCGCCGCGAGCGGCGAGCCGAGCGCCGCAACCTCGTCGAGAAAGGCGGAGAAGAGCAGGAACGCGGCGAGCGCCGCCGAGCCGATGGCGTACCCTTTGGTCAAGGCCTTGGTCGTGTTACCTACGGCGTCGAGCCGGTCGGTGCGCCTGCGGATGTCTTCCGGCTGGTGGGACATCTCGATGATGCCGCCGGCGTTGTCCGTGATCGGGCCGAAGGTGTCCATCGCCAAGATGTAGGCCGCCGTGCCGAGCATGCCCATGGTCGCGACCGCGGTTCCGAACAGCCCGGAGTGCGCGAGCCCGCTCGACGCACCGAGCTTGTACGACGCGATGATGGCCGCAGAGATCGTGACGGTCGGCAGGGCCGTGCATTCCAACGCCACGGCGAACCCCGCGATGATGTTCGTCGCCGGTCCCGTGACGGAAGCCGCCGCGATCGACTTGACCGGACGGTACCGATATTCCGTGTAGTACTGGGTGATATAGACGAACGCAATCGACGTCGCGATGCCGATGACGCCGCAGAGGGCGAAGTGCCACCAGGCATCGGGGTGGGCGGGCGGGTTGAGGAGCCAGTACGTACCGCCGACGAACCCCAGGGCGGCGAGCACAGCCGTCCACATGTAGCCGCGGTTCAAGGCGTGCATCGGATCCTCGTCCTCGCGGGCCTTCACGACCAACACGCCGATGATCGAGGCGACGAGGCCGAAGGCCCGCGCCACGAGGGGGAACAGCATGAGGCCAACCACCTGCTGGGGACTGAACAGGCCCGGGTTCGCCAGGGCCAGCCCGGAGCCCAGGATCATCGCGCCGATGTTCTCGGCGGCGGTCGATTCGAACAGGTCGGCACCGCGGCCCGCGCAGTCACCCACGTTGTCACCCACCAGGTCCGCGATCACGGCCGGGTTGCGCGGATCATCTTCGGGGATCCCCGCCTCCACTTTGCCGACGAGATCGGCGCCCACGTCGGCGGCCTTGGTGTAGATCCCGCCGCCCAGCTGCGCGAACAGCGCGACGAACGAGGCGCCGAACCCGTAGCCCACGATCATCAGCGGGATCTCAGGGCCTTGTTCAGGCTGGAGCGGGCCGCACTCGCGGTCCGGATGTTGGCTCGCACCGCCACGTACATGCCGATCACGCCGGCCACGCCCGAGCAGAACGCGCCAAACAAGAACGACAGCGTCGTCGTCAGCGCCAGCGTCGCGGCAGCGGGCTCACCCGGGTGCGGCTTCCGGAAGAACGCGTAGAGGACGTAGATGAGCGCGCCCAGGGCGATGCTCAGGATCCCGATCGTGCGGTACTGGCGCCGCAGGAATGCTTCGGCGCCTTCCTGGATCGCGTCGGAGATCTTCCGCATGTCGGGGGTGCCGTTGTCCTGCCGCAGGACGTAGCCGCGCAGACTCCACGCGACGACCAGGGCCAGGACCGAGAGCCCCAGGACGAGAGCAATGAGCATAGTGGGTTGTAGCTCCTTGGAGCCCGCCTCGGGGGCGGGGGCCGGGGCGGGCGTCGACGAGTTTAGTGGCTGCGCGTGTAGCGGATGGAGAAGACGCTCGCCACCGGCTGCCCGCGCAGCGTGGCCGGAACGAACCGGGTCTCCATCATCAGGGTCACGAACGCTCGCCGGCACTCCTCGTCCGTCGGCGGCGGATCGAGTTCGACCCGAGTCGGCTGCCCGTCGGCGGCCACCCAAAATGAGACTTCAATCCGCCCTCGAGATACGGAGTTGGAAATGCACTCCGGGGGCCGAGGGATCACTCGGCGAGGTTGGGCGGAGACAATGTAACCACCTTCGCCTCCCGTTCCAGACCCCGGCCCGGCCCCGGCGCCCGAGCCCCGCTCGGCGCCCTGCCCGCCCCCGCCCCCGCCCCCCGCACCTCCACCGCCACCTCCCAGCACGACCGCGGGCGGCGCAAGGGTCGTCCGCGGGATGTCGAGTGGCGGCAGATCGATCGGGATTCGCCGCAACACCGACAGGTCGGACGGCACGATACGCGGCGCCGCCGCCACA
>QHUC01000276.1 GCA_003221045.1 Gemmatimonadota bacterium
GTGCAGCAGGCGATCTCCTCACCGCTGCTCGACAACATCTCGATCACCGGCGCCACTGGCGTGCTGATCAACATCACCGGCGGCGAAGATATGACGCTCGGTGAGGTCACGCAGATCTCCGACGTCGTGAAGGACGCCGCCGGCGAAGAGGCGGAGATCATCTTCGGGACCGTGAACGACCCGGCCATGCATGGCGAAATCCGCGTGACCGTGATCGCCACCGGGTTCGACAAGCCGGCGGGCGTGGAAATGCCGGCGCGGGGAGCGCCGGGCGTCCTCCCTTTCCGCGAACGGGCGGCGCGGTCAGGGGGGGCGCCGCCCGGAGTTGGAGTCGGGGGGGGCTACGTGAAGCCCGAGCAGCCGGCTCGTCGGTCGGCGGCCCCCCAACCGCCCCCGCTCCCAGCGGAGATGAACGAGCTCGAGATCCCCACGTTCATCCGGCGGCAAATGGACTGATGAGGGGGGGCTGGCGGCTGAGCCATTACGTCGTCGCCGGCGCGCTCGTCGCCGGCGGCCTCGTCTGGGCGGCGGGCGACGCGTGGCCCTGGCGACGACCGCTCACTGCGCGTCCTATCGTGGTGGATGCGGCGTACGTCGACTTCACCGAAACGCTGGGCCGGCGGGAGACGCTCGGCGACGTGCTCGCGCGCGGCGGTGTGCGGGGGCGGGATTACGCGGCGTTGCTTCGCGCGGCGAAGAGCCTGCCGGTCA
>QHUC01000067.1 GCA_003221045.1 Gemmatimonadota bacterium
CTTGAGCGTGCGGCCAGTAATGCCGTCCCAGACCGATACGGTGGCGTTCCATCCTTCCGCATACATGAGCTGGCGCGAACCCCGATGGGCGAGAAACTCCGTGACCATGCGCGCGTTCATCGGCGCACGGGCGTAGATGCTGGGCCCGAGGTCGATCAGCCGGGTGCTCCAGTGCGGCGCGGCGAGCGCGGTGACGAACGCGAGCATGGCCAGCCCTGCGGCGGTGAGGACGCGGAACTGCAGCGCACCGTGCTCGGCCGAGCCCTCCGGGACGCCGCGCGCCGCCAGCCAGACCAGCACCAGGGCCGCCACGACATTGATGCCCACGCCCACGCGTAGCGTCACATCGGTCCCGAGGGTCACCACGAGGACGAACCCGGTGAGCACGGCTCCGGCGATACTGCCCAGGGTGTTCAGTGCGTAGGCCCCACCGACGTCCGCGCCGCGCGCGGTATCGGGCGGTGCGACGAGCTCCGTGAGAAGGGGGAACGTCATGCCCATTCCGATCGCCGGTACGAGCACCACGCCGCCCACGACTCCCCCCATGGCCAGCAGGCGCTCGGTGGCGTCGAGCGTGGGCACCTGAAAGATCGCGATGATGTAGCGGGGCAAGGCACGAAAGACGACGAAGAGCACGCTCGCCCCGGCTGCCGTGACGGCTTGCGCGAGGGCGGCGTATGCCGCGGTTCGGGCCGGCGGGAGCCTTCCACGGGCCACGACGCGGCTTCCGATCCCGATGCCGAGCAGGAAGACGAGCAGGACGAGCGTGAACGCGTAGGTCGAGCCGCCGACGATCATCGCGAGGACGCGGGTCCACGCGATTTCGTCGAGCAGTGAAGCGAACGCGGTTGCCGCGAGCAAGACCAGGGCGACGGAGCGCAGCAACCCCGCCGCCGCAGGCGGACCTCCCGCCGGTGGAGCCTCGCGGGTCGGCGATCCCACGACGAGCGGCTGGGCGAGCGAAAGGGCGCCCACGCCGAGCCCAACATTCACGGCCGCGGTCGCCCACAGGCTCGCGCGGATCCCGACGTGCTCGATGAGGAACAGTCCCGCGAGCGCCGTGCCCATCACGGCGCCGAGCGTGTTGAGTCCGTACAGGAGGCCGAGCGAGCGCTGCAGCTCGTTCCGATCGGCGCCGGTGAACGCCCGGGTGAGCACAGGGAGCGTGCCGCCCATCAGGGTCGTCGGCACGAGCAGGATGAGCGCCGCCAAGCCAAACCGCAATGCGACACTCGCCCCACCGCTCAGATGGAACCCGCTCGCCCATCCGATGTACAGGCGGTGCACGAGGGCGAGCGCGAACGGCGAAATCCCGCCGAACGCGCCGATGGCGATCTCCAGCCACCCGTACAGGGCAGCCGGTCGGAGGGCGCGGTCCGCCCGGCATCCAAGCAGCCACGCTCCGATCCCCAAGCCGCCCATGTAGGCGGCGACGACCGTCGTCACCGATTGCAGGGTGGAGCCGAACGTCTGGTAGAGAACCCGAACCCACAGCAGCTCGTAGACCAGGCCCGTCGCCCCGGACAGGAAGAACAACACGGCGTAAGCGCGGGCGGCGCTAGAACGCATGCAGTTCGCGCATTGCGCGCGCGAGATCCTCCACTTGCGGCAGGATGAAATCCTCGAGACGAGGAGCGTAGCCGACGAAGGTGTCGGTCGCGCCGACGCGCTTCACCGGGGCATCGAGCCACGGGAAGCACTCGTCCGCGGCCCTCGCGGCGATCTCCGAGCCGTACCCCCAGGAGAGCGAATCCTCGTAGGCGACGAGCACCTTGTTGGTCTTCTGCACCGATGCGGCGATCGTCTCCCAATCGACGGGCGAGAGCGTCCGAAGGTCGATCACCTCCACGCTGACCCCGTCCCGCTCCTCCAACTCCTTTGCGGCCACGAGCGAGCGCTGCACCACCGCTCCGTACGTGACCACCGTCAGGTCACGACCTTCGCGGACCACCTTGGCCTTGCCGAAGGGGATCATGAAATTCGGCCCCGGATTCGGCGCCTTGTTGTACGTCTGGCGATAGAGGTGCTTGTGCTCGAGGAACAGCACGGGGTCGTCGCAGCGGATCGCCGTTCGGAGGAGGCCGTTAGCGTCGAGCGCGGTGCTCGGACACACCACGCGGAGCCCCGGAACGGCGGTAAACACGACGGCGCCGGTCTGCGAGTGATAAATGGAGCCACCCTTGAGATACCCGCCGTAGGTGACCCGGACCACGACGGGGCTCGAGAACGCGTTGCTCGAGCGCCACCGTAGCGTCGCGAGCTCGTTTCGCAGCTGGTGATAGGCGGGCCAGATGTAGTCGAAGAACTGGATTTCGACTACCGGCTTCAGGCCGCGCGTCGCGAGCCCGATGGCCCGGCCAACGATGTTCGCCTCGGCGAGGGGCGAGTTATAGACGCGATCACTCCCAAACCGGCGTTGCAGTCCGCGCGTGACCGTGAACACGCCGCCCTTCCCCTTGACCTGCTCCAGGTACTGGTGGCGGCTCACGTCGGCGACATCCTCCCCGAACACCAGGATTCTGGGGTCGCGCGCCATCTCGTCCTTCATGCACGCATTGAGGAGGTCCACCATGGTGGTGGGATCGCCAGCGAATTGGGGATCGTCCTCCGTGTCGAACTGCTCCGAAGTGGGGTCCACGTCCGGCGAGTATACGTACAGCAGGGCCGTCTCGGGCTCGGGCTGAGGCGACGCGAGCGCCATGTCCGCGGCGACGGTCACGTCTTCCTCCACCTGACGCTTCACCGCTTCGATTTCGGCCTCGGAAGCGAACCCCTCGGACACGAGCCGCCTGGGGAACACCGCAAGACAGTCGGTGCGCGCTTCTTCCTCGCGCTCCTTGGGCGGGCGGTACAGCCGCTCGTCATCCGAGAGCGAGTGCGAGTACGGCCGGTGCACCCTGGCGTGCACGAGCGCGGGTCCCTTGCCCTGACGCACGTACTCCGACGCGCGCAGCAGGACGTCGTAGGACGCCACGGGATCGCAGCCGTCCACCTCCTCGACGAGCAACGCGGGGAAGTTTCGAACCAGCTTCGACACGGAGCCGCCCGCGGTTTGGACTTCGACCGGGACGGAGATCGCGTAGCCGTTGTCCTCGATGAGGAACAGAATCGGCAACCTCAGGTTGCTGGCGCTGTTGAGCGCCTCCCAGAACTCCCCTTCGCTCGTCGTGCCATCCCCGGCCGAGACGTATACCAGCTCGTCGTCGTGGATCGGCTTTTCGGCGATGCCGTCGATCCTCTCGTACTTGATTCGCGCCTCCGCGCAGCCCACGGCCTGCAGCAGCTGCGTACCGGTCGGGCTCGACTGGCTCACGATGTTCAGGGCCTTTTGCCCCCAATGCGAGGGCATCTGTCGGCCTCCCGAATTGGGGTCTTCGGCCGCGCCCACCGCGGACAACAGCATCTCCGTGGGGGTCATGCCGAGGGCGAGGCAGAGGGCGCGATCGCGGTAGTAGGGATAGAACCAATCGTAAGCGGGGCGGAGGACCTTACCGGCGGCGACGAGCACGGCCTCATGGCCGGCGCCGGAAATCTGGAAGAAGATCTTGTTCTGCCCCTTGAGCTGGATTTCCTTGTCGTCGAGACGCCGCGACAGGAGCATAAGCCGGTACATGTCGAGCAGGTCGGCCTTGGACAGGGACTTGGTAGCACGAGGCCGGGGTTGGGCGCGGGTCGCCATGGGACAAAGATAAGTCTACTTCGGCGCGGTCAAAAGCTGCGACAGATTGGCGCCGCGCGCCGCGCACGCCAATATTCAGCGCGTGGACGACGCCACCACGCGAGCCGCGCTCCGCCTGTTCCCGTACGGACTGTACGCCGTGACCGTCAGACACGAGGGAGAGGAGCATGCCAGCACCGCGTCCTGGGTCACGCAGGCGTCGTTCCATCCCCCGATGGTCGCCGTGGTGATCGAGAACACCTCCAAGACGATCGGCATGGTCCGCGACGCGCACCATTTCGCCATCAGTATACTGCACGAGGGTCAGCGAGAGATCGCCGAGAAGCTGGGGCGACCATCGTCCGCCACCTCGCAGAAGCTCAAGGGGATCAAGACGAAGCCCGCGCCGGCCTCCGGTGTCCCGGTCCTGGCCGACGCGCTCGGCTGGGTGGAATGTCGCGTCGTCGCGACATTGCCGGGTGGTGATCACACTCTTGTCCTGGGCGAGGTAGTCGAGGCTGGGATCGAGCGCGACGGCGCCAAACCCCTCACGCTCGAACAAGCGGGCTTCACATACTCCGGCTAGCGCCGGTAGACCACCTTGCCACCCGCGATGGTGTACCGCACCCGGGCCTGGTCTAGTGAATCGGGTGCCATGGCGAAGAGGTTTCGATCCAGCACCACGACGTCCGCATCGTAGCCGGGGGCGAGTGTCCCCCGCGTGGCCTCATCGAAGGTCGCGTAGGCGTTCCCAGACGTGTAGGCTCGCAGCGCCTCTCCCACCGAGATCTTCTGCTCCGGGATCCAGCCGCCGGGGTTTTTCCCGTCGAGGGTGCGCCGCGTCACCGCGGCATAAACGCCGAGGATCGGGTCGAGCGGCGCGACGGTCCAGTCGGAGCCGAACGCGAGCCTGGCCCCGGTGTCGAATAGCGTGCGGAACGCGTAGGTCGTCTTGATTCGCACCGGCCCGATCCGCCGCTCGACCCAACGGCCGTCGTCGATCGCGTGATAGGGCTGCATGGACGCGATCACGCCCAGCCGGCCGAACGAGGGAATGTCCTCGGGGCGGAGGTGCTGGGCGTGCTCGATGCGAAAGCGTCGATCGCGCGGTCCGTGCACCTGTGTCACGCTGTCGTAGATGGACAGGAGGATGGCGTTCGCCCGATCGCCGATGGCGTGGACGGCGATCTGCAACCCGGCCGAGTCGGCGTTCCCGATCCAGCGACGCATGTCGGCCTCGGGATGCTGCAGCAGGCCGCGGTAGCCCGCCGAATCGCTGTAGGGCTCGAAGAAGTACGCCGTGCGCGAGCCGGCGGAGCCGTCCATGAATCCTTTCAGGCCGCCGATTTTTAGCCACGGGTCACTCGCGCCGGCCCGCCGCACGCTGTCGGCCACGGTGCGCCAGTCGTCGAGCGGGAGGTAGAGGGCGGCCCGCAGGGTAAGCCGGCCTGCCCGATCGAGGCGCCGGTAACTCGCCAGGTCGGCCCACGAGGCGGACATGTGGGCCGTGGCCGTGACGCCGAGCGACGCCGCGTAAGCGAGCGCCCGCGCAAGCGCCGAATCCCGCCGCTCCGGTGACGGCTCGGGCATGGCCCGGCCGATGACATCCAGCGCGCGGTCCTTGAAAATACCGAGCGGCTCGCCGGTCCGGCTATCACGCAGGATCTCACCGCCCGGGGGTGTGGGGGTGTCCTTCGTCACGCCGGCCGCTCGCAACGCCGCGGCGTTGGCAAGCGCTTCGTGACCGTCCAGGCGATTCACGAACACGGGATTATCCGGCGTCACCGAGTCGATCCATTCATGGCGCGGCAACGGCTGCCCGGGCCACAGGGTGTGATCCCAGTCCCCGCCGAGGATCCATTCACCGGGCCGCAGCGTGGCCGCGTACTGCTTGATGCGCCGCACGAACTCGGCGGGGGTCGCGGCATTCCGGAGATCGACCGATGCGAGCTGGAAGCCGCCGTCCACGAAGTGGGTGTGCCCGTCGGTGAAGCCAGGCATGACGAGACCACCATTCGCCCGGATCCGCTCCGTATGCGGACCCACGTAGCGGGCGATCCCCGCGTCGTCCTCGATCGCCAGAATCTTGCCGCCGGCGACCGCCACGTTGCCTGGGCGCGGCGCCCCGGTCGAGAGGCCGGTCCACACCATGCCGCCACTGATGACCAGATCCGCCTTGCGCGCGCAGGCGGCCCATACCAGGCACAGGAGCCCAGCAGACAGGCGTCTCATCGATTCCTCAACGGAGTTTGGTGATGCGGTGGATGGTCTCGAGCGCGGAGATCGGGTCCGGCCCGGCGGTCTTCTCCGACGCGAGCCCGGTGGCGCCCGACTGCGACGCGAGTGTATCCCTGATATCGAGCAAGACCTCGAGGAGGAGCTGCTCTCGCTGGTAGCCGGCATCCAGGTCGGCCATGCGCGCCTGATCGTTCGTGGCTTTGGCGCGCTCGTAGGCCTCGCGGTAGATGGATTCGAGGTTGGCGAGGATTCGCTCGCGAGGCCGCCCGATCATGGTCCCGTAAAATACACGTCACCCCGCCGCGCGCAGGACAAGCCCACTCGGCACCTTCGGCACGAAGTACGTCGACTTCGGCGGCATCACGTCACCCGCGTCCGCCACGGCGAACACCTGCTCTACCTTCGTGGGATTGAGGAGCACGGCTGCCGCCGCCCGGCCGCTGCGGACGGCCTCGAAGGCCTCGTGCGGATGCGGTGTGTAGGCGATGGACGGAGTGGCGGTGCCGGCGCCGAAGATCTGCTGGACGACCAGCGCCTCGACGCGCGCCACATCGAGCGACCGAACCGCGGGTGTCCGGCCGAGTCCCGGGACGTCCAGGGGCGCGCCGGGCTTGAGCACGAGGCTGACGTCGTACGCGCCGGGGAACGCGACGATGCAGGCCGTCCGCTCGCGCCCGAGCTCGGCGAGCCGCTCGACCCGATCCATGCAAGGGGCCACCCGCCCCACCTCGAACCACTCGCGCCAGGCGGTGACGAGCTTGCCGGGGTCGCGTCCCTGGCCGAAAACGATGCGGTGTGTGGGGAGAATCGTGAGCCCGGGATCGGCCGCCGACACGATGAACGACAGCACTCGATCGGCCTCGGGATGCTCCTGTCCGTAGGCAACTGCGGTCTCGTAGCGGTGATGCCCGTCGGCGATGTACAGCTGCGCCCGACCCGCGAGCCGCGTGAGATCCGTCGCGGGCGCGCCCGACACCAGCCACTGCCGCAGGCCGACGCCGTCGAGCTCGGCGCGGACCGCGGGCACCCCCGACGCGACCTTGGCCAGTGCCCGCGCCAAGGCGCGGTCGGGGTCGGGTGCGAGCAGGAAGATCGACTCGAGGTTCGTCCGCGTGTGTCGCAGCAGCGCCAGGCGATCGGCCTTGGGCGCCGAGTGCGTCTGCTCGTGCGGCCGCACGCGCCGGGACGCGAACGGCTCAGCGCGCACGGCGGCGAGCATTCCGATCCGCGTTCGCCGCTCTCCCGAATCCAGCGCGTAGTCCTGCGCCACGACGTACACCGACTCCCCCGGATCGGGCCGCAGCACGCCGCCCTCCCGCCATGCGGCGAGCAGCCTCGCAGCGCTCGCGTAGCGATCCCCGCCGCCCGGCGGCGCTTCCGGCAGGATGAGATGCACGATATTGTGGGGGTCACGCGCCGCGTAGCGTGCGCGATCCTCGTGAGCAATCACGTCGTACGGAGGGGCGAGGAGCGCACTCAACCGCTCCCCAGCGGCATAGCGCTCGCCGCGAAGCGGTGCGACGAGCGGCGGCAGCTTGACGTTCACGATTGCCCGGAGTCTCCCGTGTCTCTGCGCGAAACGCAGCAGGCGGTCGACCGCTGGATCGGCCAATATAAGGAAGGGTACTTCCCGCCGCTCACGAATCTGGCGCGCCTCACGGAAGAAGTGGGTGAGCTCGCGCGCGAGCTGAACCACCGATTCGGCGAGAAGACCAAGAAACCCGAGGAGGCGGAGGGCTCGATCGCACTCGAGCTCGCCGACATTCTCTTCGTGGTCATCTGCCTCGCGAACTCACAGGGGATCGATCTGGATGAAGCGTTCGCGCAGATGATGCAGAAAGTCACCTCCCGCGACGCCGATCGCTGGACCAGGAAGGCACGCTGACCTCTTCATACAGGTGCCGGTACGACACCAGGCGATCGGCGTCGAAGGCGCCCTGCTCCGCTGCCTGCCGCACGGCACAGCCCGGCTCCGCCAGATGCCGGCAGTTGTCGAAGCGGCACTGATCGAGGAAGCGCCGAAACTCGGGGAAGCAAACGGCCAGGAGCTCGGGGTCGATGCCCCACGTGCCCACTTCCCGCAACCCCGGCGTGTCCACCACGTACCCATCACCCGCGAGCGGCACGACGAGCGCGGCGCGCGTCGTGTGCTTCCCGGTGTCCCACTTGGCGCTGATCTCGCCGATGCGAAGCTTCAGTCCCGGATCGAGGGCGTTGAGGAGGCTCGACTTCCCCACGCCGGATTGACCAGCGAGCACGGATGCCCGCCCGCGAAGAAGGTCGCGGAGCGCTGCGAGGCCCTCGGGCATCCGGACCGACGTAGCCAGCACCTGGTATCCCGCCGGCGTGTAACGCGCGAGCAAGCCTTGGAGCGCCTGCCGGTCGAGGTCGACCACGTCGCCGGCTACCACGCGGTCGTCATCCCGGTGCTTGAGCTTGCCCCGGAGCACGGCCGTCACTTCGCCGGCATCCGTATGCACGCGGTACGTCGAGCCCGTGCGGCCCAATACCACGCCCGCCGTCATGCCTGCCCCTGCCGCTCGATACAGCCGTCGAGGTGACGCTTCACCGCTTCGAGGGTGAGCGTCAGCAGCGGCGCGAGCGCCGCGGCGGGCGTCGCACCCCAGGACAGGTAGTCCGTTTCGACGTGGCCGACTGGGCGGTCGCCGGCGTCGGACCAGCGGACGAACAGGAGCGCCGCGCCGTAGCGACCCTGAGGATCGGGGGCCTCGTCCACGAACGTCCCCACGGAGTACGCCTGCCCGTCACTCCCCGTGAACGCGGGGGCGCGCTCATGCACCCGCTGATAGCCGCCGAGCGTTCCGTCGTTCAGGTTCTCCGTAGGGACTCCCGCAGGACGTTGCCGAGCAGAAACGCGACGTTGGCCGGCCGCTCCGCGAGGCGGCGCATCAGATAGGGGTACCACTGCGTGCCGAAAGGTACGTAGACGCGCACGTTGTACCCTTGGCGGCGCAGCGCGAGCTGCAGGTCGCGCCGCACACCGTACAACATCTGGAACTCGAAGCGCGTGGGTTGAATACCTTTGTCGCGCGCGAACACCTTGGCGTGGTTGATGATGCGCGCATCGTGCGTCGCGATGCCGGGGTAGTTGCCTCGGAGCATCAGCCGCTCCATACAACGGACATAGGTGGCATCCACGTCGTGCTTGTCGGGGAAGGCGACCGTGGCTGGCTCCTGGTAGGCACCCTTGCACAGCCGCACCCGCGCGCCGAGCGCGATCATCTGGTCGACGTCTTGATCCGTGCGCCGCAGGTAGGATTGCAGCACCACGCCCACCGCATTCCCGAATTCGGGCTGGAACGTTCGCTTGAACAGCTGGAGCGTGCGTTCCGTGTAGTCGGATTGCTCCATGTCGATGCGGACGAACGAGTCGTGCGCCTTCGCCCGCGCGACGATGGCCTGCATGTTCTCGACGCACAACGTCTCCTCGATGTCCAGCCCCATCTGGGTCAACTTGACGGAGACGTTGGCGTCCGCCCGGGCTGCCTTGATGCGATCGAGCGTTTCGAGATAGGTGTCGCGGGCGGCGTGCGCTTCGTCGGCGTTGTGCACCGACTCGCCCAACACGTCGAGGCTGGCGGTGATGCCGGCCGCGTTCAGGGCCTTCAGGGCGGCCACTCCGGAATCGACGGTCTCCCCCGCCACGAAACGCGCGGCGAAGCGGCGGGCCAGCCCGTTGCCACGGATGAATCGGAAGATGCGAGGCTGCTCGCTGAGCCACAACAGGCCGGCGCGGAGCATCAGGTGCTAGGTGCGAGGTGCCGGGTGCTAGGGATAGAACTTTGCGTTTCGCTGCGCCTGGTCGCGCAGGACGTCGCTCGGTGCAAAGCGCGCGCCGTACCGCTCGGCGAGCCGCTCGAGCTCGCCCACAATCCGCGCTGCGCCGAGATCGTCCCCATGCCGGAGCGGGCCACCCCGGAACGGCGGGAAGCCGAATCCGAAGATGGCGCCGACGTCGCCGTCCCGCGGCGTGCGGACGATTCCCTCTCCCACAGCGCGCGCCGCCTCGTTCAGCATGACGAGCACGAGCCGCTGAATGACCTCGGCGGGCCGCGGACCACCGTTGGGGTGTGCGCCGATCAGCTCGTACACGCCGGGGTCCACGCCACCCTTCTTGCCGCCGGCGTACTTGTAGAACCCCTTCCCCGCCTTCCGACCGAGCCGGCCGCTCTTGACCATGCCGGCGAACGCCGGCACG
The DNA here is from genome assembly GCA_003221045.1 of Gemmatimonadota bacterium. Classification (GTDB taxonomy): domain Bacteria; phylum Gemmatimonadota; class Gemmatimonadetes; order Gemmatimonadales; family GWC2-71-9; genus AG41. The sequence continues at coordinate 10,116 of QHUC01000067.1, forward strand.
GGAGCGAATCGCTCGCCGAACGCCTCGTGCATCACTCCCACGACTTTCTCCCCCACGTCCATCCCTACCTCGTCCAGCAGGGTGATCGGTCCGACGGGAAACCCGAACTCCACCATCAGGCGGTCCAGCTCTTCTATCGCCACCCCTTCCACGAGGAGATGCCCCGCTTCGTTCATGTAGGGCGTCAAGATGCGGTTGATCCAGAACCCCGGGCTGTCCTTCACGACGATCGGAGTCTTGCCCATCCGGCGGCCGAAAGCGACCGAAGTGCTCACGACGGCCGGAAGGGTACGGGCCGAGGGGATCACTTCGACGAGCGGCATGCGGGCGACCGGCGAGAAGAAATGCATACCGATCACCCGCTCCGGCCGCCCGGCGGCTTCGGCAATCCGATGGATCGGGATGGTCGAGGTGTTGGACGCGAACACGGTATCCTCGTGCGTGGCCGCCTCGACCTCGCGCAAGACCTGCTGCTTGACCTGGAGCTCCTCGAACACGGCTTCGATGACGAGCTCGGCGCGGCCGAACCCCGCATACCTGTCGCTCCCCGACAGGAGGGCGACGAGCCGCGCGTACTCGTATTTCGTGATGCGGCGGCGCTTGAGGCGGTCGTCGAGGATGTCCCGCGCGGCCGCCAGCCCCTTGGCGACGCGCGGTAGGTCGGCGTCCTTCATACGCACGTCGACACCCGCCTGAACAATCGCCGTGCCGGCAATCCCCGATCCCATGAAACCCGCTCCGACGACGCCGAGGCGATGCACGGTCGCGGGAGGTGGTGGATCGGGGATTCCGAAATCCTTCTTCAGGGCGGTGGTGGCGAAGAAGATCTGCACGAGCTTGCGCGAGACGTCCGTCACCGCGAGCTGTCCGAACAACTCCGCCTCCCGCTTCAAGCCCGCGGCCAGGCCGTGGCTCAGTCCGTGCTCGACGGCTTCGAGCCCGGCGAGCGGAGCGGGATAGTTGCCTCGCGTCTGCGCCAGCACCTGCTTGCGGGCCGCGCGGAACACCAGCCGCCGGCCGAGCGGATTGCCGTCGAGCAGCCAGCCGAGGAAGCCACCGGGGCGCCGCCTTCGCGGTCGCCAGCCGCCGGCCATGCGCCGCGCCGCGGCGAGCGTGATGTCCCTGAGGATGGCGTGCGGCACCAGCTCGTCGACGATGCCGATCCGGAATGCCTTCTGAGCCCGCTCGACCTTCCCAGCCAGGATCATATCGAGCGCCGCCCTCGTCCCGATCAGGCGCGGCAGGCGCTGGCAACCGCCCGCTCCCGGGAGGATCCCGAGCTGCACCTCCGGTAGACCGAGCTGCGTGCGGGGGTGATCGGACGCGACGCGATACCGGCAAGCGAGCGCGAACTCCAGTCCGCCTCCGAGGCACGCGCCGTGGATCCCTACCGCCACCGGCTTGGGAAACCGGGCCA
>QHUC01000068.1 GCA_003221045.1 Gemmatimonadota bacterium
CTCGCGAAGGGCAGTTTCTCGGTGAAACAGACGGACTTTGGGATCAGGCCCTACCGAGGGGGACCCGCGAATACCGTCCGGGTGGGAGACCGCGTCACTTTGACTGTTGAGGCGGTCGCGATTCGAGCCGAATGACTTCAAAAAACCAAACCCGGGGCTTACAACTCCCCGGGTTGGCGGTCGGGCGAAGTGGCCGTCACACTTCGGCCGCGACCAACGAACGATCCATAGCTGAATACGCGCTGCCCTGCCGGATGTTTCACTGTCCCCGACACCGGACACGTCCCCATCGCAGCACCACAGCCCCATCCCCCAGCCCGGCTCACGTCCGTATGATGCCCTTGTCTCGGAATTGGTTGCATCCCGTTTACCACCGCTTTACCCGGCCGAGTCGAGACACGGTGATCATTTCAGAATGACTGCCGCGGCGGAGGACGACTTTCGTGTTCGACACCCCCCATCCCAGGCCGATCGGGTCGAACACGATTTCGGGATTGGACACTTCCAGTGTCACCCCGTGGGCATTCGGTCCTGGCCAACGGTGCAGGGGGCCCCAGGAATCGCCCAGCCAGCGGTCAATGCGGAGGGTGTCGGCGGCGATCACGGCGCGGCTGCGAGTGCTTTGCATGACCGCCGAACTCCGTGCAACGGCCATCGCCGTCGAGACCTCTTGAGCGGCCGCATTTACCGCGGCCCAGTCCAAGAGGCCTCCAAGGCGAGGCAATGTGAGGGCGGTCACGATGGCCACAATGGCCAGCACGACAGCCAGTTCGGCAAGCGTGATTCCCCGGCGCATGGCCTGAATAAGGCGGCGACGGGGCTTGAGACCGGCATCCGAATCATCCGGCGAAAAGCACGAAAATGCCGAAACTGCAGCCTAACGCCCTAGGACCGAAATCGCTATGTTCTGTGCCGGCCGTACGTTGCAATGAGGCATGGTCCCTGCCCTTTCCGGGGCGCCAAGCCACGTGCCGACTGGGGAGACACGGGATGCCGGTTTCACGCCTCAAGTTCGAATCGCTACCCCACGCCATCTTTCTGCAGCGCGTGTCCGGTCGCCAAACCGCCACGACGCTCGAGGCGCGCCTGGGACAAGGCGCGTTCCTCGCGCTCCGGCTGGTAGACCTCCTCGCGTCGGACCACGCCCCGGCTTCGGTCGACGCGTTCCACTACCAGTGGGTCGCCACGGATCGATTTTGCCGCGAGCTGCGCGCCGCGGCGACCGAGGGCGCCCATGTTCATGGGATCGCGTCGAGTGCTGCGGACGCGCATCGCCTGAGCGACGTCCAGCTGATCGCACCCGCCCTGTTCGCGTACGCCCACTTTCTCGAAGACGAGCTGCGCCTCGAGGAAGCGATCGACGTATTGACGACGCTGCTGGTCGTGGTCGGCAGCCGATTGTTGGCGGCCGACGTGGTGGCCGCGCACCTGCGGTTTGCCCGTGTCCATCGAAAGCTGAACCGGTTCGACGAAGCGGAGGCCGCCTACGTGGAGGCCGGGGACTTGGCGACCGCCGCCGGCGATCAGTACTCCGCGCTGCTCAGCCGGATCGGGCGCGCCAACACGGTCCTCGGGCGTGGCAACATCGCAGAGGCCGAGCGACGGCTGCAGGGGATTCTCGCCGACGCACGCGTCGCGGGCGCGCAGGACGCCGAGGCGCGCGCGGAGCACGGCATCGCCGTGGCGCTCCACCACATGGGGCAGGCCGCAGAAGCGATCCCACACGCGTGGCGCGCATTCGAGCTGTATGAGGAAGACGACTCCCGGATGCGGGCCCTGAACGACGTGGGCATCATGCTGTTGAGTTTGGGAGATGCAGTGGGTGCCGAACGAGCCCTTGCCGAGGTGGTTCGTCGTGGTGGCGGCCGTGAAAGCACGAGCAACGCCCTAGTAGAGCTTATGTACTGTGCCTCCTTCAAGAGGGACCACGTCGGCTTCGCTCGTTGGCGCGAACGCTGTGAGGAGCGGGTGGCGGATATGCCGCCCAATATCCTCGCCGATTTCTATCTAAAGCAAGGAATCGGGCAGGCACGGTTCGGACGGTTCCGCCGTGGAGAGGCCATGCTGAAGCAGGCGCTCGAGATCGCGGGTGCCGCTGGACTTCACGAGTTTGAGTTTCGCATCGAGCGTATCATGGCGGGCCTGCAAGACTGCGAGCGGGCGATGGCACTGGAGTCGCAGCTCGTTACCGAGCCGGTGATGCAGACGGACGAGCTACGCGAGGTCTCCGAATCGCTCGCGCAGCTCGCCCGCTAGCGCGCTAGTGGCAGGTGTTGCTGTTCTGAGTGTCGCAGCCGTGACGGGGACCGGTGGCGTCAGCGCAGGCGACAGTGGAGAGAGCGAACGCGACGACCAAGACGGCGAAGAGGGCGCGAATCCGGGACATTGGAACCTCCGCATACCTGGGTGTGGGGCCAGCGCAACGGGACATCAGAACCTCGGTATTGGGGCGTCCATTTTTTAGGGCGTTTTTGCGGCATCGTAGGGCGGTTTTGCGACATTTATGGGTTTTGGGGCATTCATGCTCGTTCTAGCAGCGGTCTCGGACGTCCAATTCCACAAGCTGCGTCGGGCTGCCGCCTCGCGATTCAACGTGGCCCAGGCCCTGACGTGGGACGACGTGCTCGGCGCCATCCGGGGACGCCCCGTGGAGCTCGCGGTGGTCGATCCCCTGCTGGCGGGGGACGCCCGGTCGCAGGAGATCGAGCGGTTGCGGGTGCTGTTCCCTTCCCTCCCGTTGATCCTGTACACGACGCTCACACCACAGACCGCGGGCGTGCTGCTGGCACTGGGCCAGCGAGGCATCCAACACGTGGTCTTCGCTAACTACGACGATCACCCCAGCCGGTTGCGGGAGGTGCTCGGCCAGGAGGAGGCCCGCTCGTCGTCGCGCCAGCTGCTGGACCAGCTCGCGGACGCCCTGTCGCCCCTGCCGAGCGAGCTCCGCTGGGTGCTCGAGGAAGCGCTCCGATCGCCGGGCGAGGTACAGACGGTTGGGCAGGTCGCGGCGCGCGCGCGGGTGGACCGGCGCACCTGTGAGCGCTGGTTCACGCGTGTGGGATTGCCGTCGCCGCGGCATTTTCTCTGTGCCGCTCGCGTGCTGTACGCCCACCGCCTCCTGCAGGACCCGGGCTTTACCATCGAGGACGTCGCGAAGCGGCTGGGGTACGCGCAGACCAAGACGCTGCAGCTGCACGCGCGGGCCTACCTCGGGCTCACAGCCGGCGAGATGCGGCTCTCGCTCGGCTCGGGCGACGCACTCGCGCGCGTGGTCCAGCGCTTCCTGACGGCGCCGCCGAATCAGGCCTCGGTCTCGTCGGCATGATGCCCTGCACCGTTCTCATCGTCGATGACGAGGCACCCCTGCGCCGGGTGCTCGAGCGGTCCCTGTCGCACCACGGCGTTCGTGTGATCGGCGCTGGCAGCGCCGAAACGGCCTACGATCTCCTGGCCAGCGAAACGCCGGACGCCATCCTCCTCGACATCCATCTGCCCACGATGTCGGGGCTCGCCCTGTATCTTGCCATCGTGCACCGCTGGCCCCGGCTCGACGGCCGCATCGCGATCATGACGGGGGATGCGGATGCGGACGAGGTGCGCACCTGGCTCGAGCGCCATTCGTGCGCCGTGATCCGGAAGCCGTTCAATCTCCAGGAAGTCCTCGACTGGATCGCCCTGACGTTGCGCGCGGGTGAAGAGCGCAAGCGGGGAGGCGCTGAGGCGTGACTGGCGCGCCGCAACACGAGCCGCTCCACGTCCTGCGGGAATACCGCAACCTCGCGCCCTGGAGTCTCCGCGATCTCGCCTCCCTGGTGGGGGCGATTCTCGATACGTCCGCCATCACGCCGATCAACGCGGCGGCGCGCGCGCAGCCGAGCGAGCGGGCGATCCGCTTCTACGTCACGAAGGGCCTCGTCAGTCCACCGGAAGGCCGTGGTACCGCGGCGACGTACTCCTACCGCCACTTCCTCCAGCTGCTCTGGATCAAGCTGCGGCAGATGGAAGGCACGACGCTGGCCACCATCACGAAGGAGATGAAAGATCAGACCGGGGACGTGCTGGAGCGGCGGGCCGCGCAGGCGTTGGGCCCCTCGCTCCTGGTCCCCGACCGGCTGCCGCTCAAGAGCAAGGGCGCCCCGCCGCGCGGGAAGTCGGGGCGAGCCTTGACCGCCTGGCTGGAGCGGGATGCGGGGCGGGACCCGGAGAGCTCGAGCTCATGGCGCCGGATTCCGGTCGGCCGCGGCGTCGAGCTCCACGTCGAGACGGCTCACCCGTTGGCGCGGCTCGGGCCGGACGACGCGGCGGTCGCCGAGGCCGTGCGGCAGGCGCTCGCGAAACTGATGCCCGCGCCGTAGGCGCGGGAGGACCTCCACAACCTCCTTCAGGGAGTTCCGATGTTCTCTTGGATTCTTCTGGTCGTCCTCGCTGTCGGCGTCGCCTGGCTGATCGGCGCGTACAACGGGCTCATCTCCCTCAAGAACCAGACCTTCAACGCGTTCAAGCAGATCGACGTCCAGCTCAAGCGGCGCCACGATCTGATCCCGAATCTCGTGAACGCGGTCAAAGGCGCCATGGACTTCGAGCGCTCGACGCTCGAAGCGGTGATTCAGGCGCGCAACCAGGCGGTCAAGGTCAACGCGGCGGGGCCCGAGGGCATCAAGCAGATCAGCCAGGCGGAAAACGCCTTGTCCTCCGCGCTGCAGCGGCTGATGGTGGTCGTGGAGCAGTATCCGCAGCTCAAGGCCACCGGCAACATCGGGCAGCTTCAGGAAGAGCTGACGTCGACCGAAAACAAGGTGGCATTCGCCCGGCAGCTGTACAACGACACCGCCACCCAGTACAACACCAAGCAGCAGCAATTCCCGACCAACCTGGTGGCGGGGATCGCCAGAGCCCAGTCGGCCGACCTGTGGGAGATCGAGGATCAGGCCGAGAAGGCGGTCCCCCAGGTCGACCTCACGATGAAGCCGAAAGCGTGACGGACGACAGCTCGCTCAACCTCTTTCAACAACAGGAAGCCAATCGCCGGCGCACCGTCCTGCTGGTGATTGGCTTCGTCATCTTCTTCGCGTGGCTGGGGTTCGGCGGGGACTACATCTACTACCTGTCGACCCGGGGTGCGCCGGTCACGGCGTACCACCACGTGTTCCCGTGGTTCGGCGTAGTGCTCGCCGCCATCGCGGTGCTCACCGCATGGTACGCCTACGCGACGGGGCCCGAGAAGGTGCTGTGGTCTACCGGTGCGCGGGAGGTGGTCGACCCGACCGATCCCAAGGAAAAGCAGCTCGTCAACGTCGTGGAGGAGATGTCGATCGCGGCCGGCGTGCCGCGGCCCCGCATCTGGATCGTGGACGACCCGGACCCCAACGCGTTCGCGACCGGGACCGACCCGCTGCACGCCCACCTGGCCGTCACGCAGGGCCTGCTCGACCTGTGCAGTCGCGATGAGCTGCAGGCGGTGATCGGCCACGAGCTGGGGCACGTGAAGAACCTGGACGTCCGGTTGATGACGACCCTCGCCGCGCTGGTGGGCGCCGTGGCCCTGATGCATGATGGGGCGACGCGCGTGCTCCGTGGGGGGATGAACATCGGCGGAGGCGGCGGTGGAGGGGGCTCGCGAGGCGGTGGAGGAAAGAAGGGCGGCGCCGGTCCGCTCATCGTCATCCTGCTCGTGGTGTGGATCATCTCGTGGCTCCTCGCCCCGATCATCGCGCAAATCCTCGCCCTGGCCGTGAGCCGCAAGCGAGAGTATCTGGCGGACGCGATGAGCGCGCAGTTCACGCGCAACCCGCTGGCGCTGGCGAGCGCGCTCCAGAAGATCGAGGGAGCCGACGCGCCCACCACACACATCAAGCGCGGGGCCGCCCATCTCTGCATCGCGGATCCTCTAGGCCGGCGGCTGACGGGACACGAGGGGATGCTGGCCGATCTGCTCGCCACCCACCCCCCCATGGCGAAGCGCATCACGATCCTGCGCGGGATGGGATACGCCCAGCTCAAGAAGGAGGGAGGAGCGCCCGCGTGACCGGGTGGCTAGGCCGCCGGGCCCTCCGCGCGATCCACGAGTTCCGCGCCCGACTGGCGCGCTATCATCTCCAGCAGCGTCGCGCCGCGAGGGCCGCCCTCGCCGAAGATCCGATCGTCCGGGACGCCATCGCCCAGCACGTCCGAGAGCACGGGCTTTCAGAGACCGCGGTCCGCCGCCGTGTGGACGAGTATATCGACGAGATCGTACCGCAGCTCAACGTCCTCTCGTACTATCGGATCGGCTACAATCTCGCGAAGGTCGTACTCAACCTGCTCTACCGCGTCACCGTCGATTATCAAGACGAAGCATCGCTTGAGCGCATCCCGAAGCGGGATGTGGTGGTCTACACGATGAACCACCGCTCGAACGTGGATTACGTGGTCGTGGCCTACGTCCTGGCCTACGGCGCCCACGTGAGCTACGCCGTGGGCGAATGGGCGCGAGTCTGGCCGCTCGAGTACGTGTTCAAGTCGTTCGGGTCGTACTTCATCCGCCGTGGCTTTCGCGAACCCCTGTACCACGCCGTGCTCGAGCGCTACGTGCAGTTGATTACGAAGAACGGCGTCACCCAGGGGTTCTTCCCCGAGGGCCGCCTGTCTCGCGACGGCCGCCTCGGCCGCCCCAAGCTGGGTTTGCTCGACTACGTCTGCCGCACCATGCTCGACCCCGCATTCGATCGCGATATCTGGTTCGTGCCGGTCGCCATCAACTTCGATCGGGTGCTCGAGGACCGCGCCTTGACGCGTGAGCTGGTGGACGAGGGGGATCGGCCGGGGCGATTCGCGCAGCTCGCGACCGTGACCAGCTACTTGAGCAGCAACGGGTTACGGCTCCT
>QHUC01000069.1 GCA_003221045.1 Gemmatimonadota bacterium
CGACATCACCGAGAGCGACCGTTCCTGGATCACGTCCGACGGTCCACGGGTCTTCATTTCGTACCACGACGCCGGAAACAGCACCCTCATTCACGTCCAGCGGTCCGACGACGACGGCGTCACCTGGCATCGCGTGGGCGATCCGATCGTGGGGCAGGGCGGGGTCACTGGTCAATCCACTTTTAATAATGACCAGGGGAAAATCGTCGCCGACCCGGTGACTCACAACGTGTACGACATCTACGCCGCCGGTGAGGTTGGGATCTTGAAGGCGAAGACCACCGACTTCGACCACATCTACGTCTCGCGCAGCACCGACGGCGGCATGACGTGGACGGCGGTGCTCGTCTTCCACGCGGCGACGCCGGTGGGGCTCAACAACGTGTTCCCCGCGCTGGCCGTGGACCCCACGAACGGCGCGGTTCACGCGGCTTGGTCCGATGGGCATACGGTGTCGTACTCGACGTCGAGCGATCAGGGGGTGACCTGGTCGCCGGCCGTGGTGGTGAACGTCGCGCCTGCGAGCACGGCGCTGTTTCCCTGGCTCGCCGCGCACGACGGGGTGGTCGATCTCGTGTATTACGGCACCACAGCGTCGAGCAAGGACGACCCCACGGCGGTGTGGAACGTGTACGTAGCGCAGGCGAAGAACGGCGGCGCGTTTCAGCAGAGCCGAGTGAGCAACACACCCAATCACGAGGGCGTGATCTGCACCGCGGGAACCGGGTGCGCGCGCGGGATCCGCAATCTGCTGGACCTGTTCCAGGTCGCGCTCGATCCACGGAGCGACAAGGCGGCGGTGATTTATACGGATGATACGATCGACCAGACCAGCTCGGGCGCGCCGCGGCCGCAGGTAGTGCTGGCGCAGCAGAACTAGAACTCCCGCTTTTATCTCAGCAGTAGGCTCACGACGCCGAGTGCCGTCCCGACCGTGGCGAGTGCAGTGGGGGCCCAGAACATGAACATCCACTTGATGACGTCCGCCCGGACCTTCTGAATCTCGATGCGCAGGTCCGCCACATGCCGCTCCCATTTGGCGTCGACCTCCGCCATCCGCCGTTCCCACGTGGTATCGAACTGCGCCAAGCGCTGGTCGAGCTTGGCGTCGAACCGAGCAAAGTTGAGCTCGTTGAGCTCGCGCAAATCACTCCGGTACGTCTCGTCGACCTGATTGAACCACTCCACGAGCTCGTTCGCGATCTCCTCGCCGAACGTATCGTAGAACCGTTTAGACAGCTTGGCGGTTACCGGCACCGGTTCCTCCACGAAGCGCACGGTGGCCAAGCTACGGCTCTGCGACCGCTCCACGTAGGCAAAAGGTTGCTGGAAGGCGCCGATCCTCGCCGAGTGTACGCTCGGCGCGGTCGCCGAGTCAAGGAGGCTCAAAAAGGGCAAAAAAGATAAAGAGTCTCGTCCGGGCTCTCGGGTAACGTGGGTTCCGAGCGGGGATTAGCGCGTGCCGCGTGGCCGCAACGGCGGCCCGTCGACATGTAAGCGAACACCGACATGTAACGGAACACCGACATGTAAGCAAACACCGACATACCGAACTCGGGCCTCCCGATCGTTCGCTCGGCGTTCAACGATCGCTGTTGTTACTGTGATACACCTTCCCGAACACGGTGCGTCGACGCACGCCCCGACAGCGCCCGGCACATCGCTTGCTCGTATTGCACTTCTGTTATTCCAAACGCATCGCACTTGGTGATGGACGTCACGCCCGCACGCGGATCGAGGAGACCGCTGATCTGAACCGAGCGCTGAGTCTCATCTCACGATTGCACGCCGTACGCGCATCCGAGAGCGTCGAGGTAGGCGTGTCGGCTCCTGCGGCACGTCCGGTCCGCTGGTCGCCCTTCCCGCCAGAGCGAGTACCGAGCGATCGGGCCATCGACCCCGCGCGCGTGCGCGCGGGCGGCAAGTTCCTGTTCGTCGGTGACCAGAAGCTCTACGTGCGGGGCGTGACCTACGGCGCGTTCCAGCCGGACGCCGAGGGGCGCGAGTATTACGACCTCGCCATGGTGGAGCGCGACCTGGCGCAGATCGCGGCCGCCGGCTTCAACACGGTCCGCATTCCCCACACGACGCCGCCCCCCTCGCTCCTCGATGCCGCGTGGCGGCACGGGCTCCGGGTGATGGTGGGGCTCTCGGCGGAGCAATACGTCGGGTATCTCATCGACCGCCGCGGCGCCCCGGACGTCGCGGCATTGCTGCGCGCCAAGGTGCGCGCCTGTGCCGGCCATCCCGCGCTCTTGTGCTATGCGCTGGGCAACGAGATCCCGGCGCCGATCGCGCGCTGGCTGGGCGCGCGTCGGATCGGGCGCTACCTCCACCATCTGTATCGCGTGGTGAAGGACGAAGATCCGGCCGGTCTCGTCACATACGTGAACTATCCCACCACCGAATACCTCGCCCTCCCGTTCCTCGACCTCCTGTGCTTCAACGTGTACCTCGAGTCGCAGGCGCAGCTCGAGGCCTATCTCGCCCGGCTGCAGAACCTCGCCGGCGACCGGCCGCTCCTCATGAGCGAGCTGGGTCTCGACAGCCTGCGCAACGGCGAGCACACCCAGGCGCAATCCCTCGATTGGCAGGTCCGCACGGCGATGGCGGCGGGATGCGCCGGGGCGTTCGTGTTCTCCTGGACGGACGAGTGGTACCGGCACGGTCACGACGTCGAGGACTGGCACTTTGGCCTGACGCGCGCCGATCGGTCGCCCAAGCCGGCGCTGCGCGCGGCGAGCGAGGCGTTCGCCGAAGCCCCCTTCGCGCCCAGCCTGCCGTGGCCCCGCATTTCGGTGGTGGTCTGCTCGCACAACGGCGCGCGCACCATCCGCGACTGCCTCGAAGGGTTGAAACGGCTCGCGTACCCCGATTACGAAGTCATCGTCGTGGACGACGGCTCGACCGACGACACCGCGGCGATCGCGGCGCGGTACGACTGCCGGCTGATCCGCACCCCGAATCGCGGGCTCTCCAACGCGCGCAACGCCGGCCTCGCGGCGGCACGCGGAGAAATCGTCGCGTACCTGGACGACGACGCGTATCCCGACCCCCACTGGCTCACCTACCTCGCGGCCGCGTTTCTCAGGACCTCGCACGCCGGCGTGGGTGGGCCGAACATCGCTCCGCCCGGGGACGGCTGGATCGCCGAATGCGTCGCACGGTCTCCCGGCGGGCCGGTGCACGTCCTGCTCACCGATCGCGAGGCGGAGCACATCCCCGGGTGCAACATGGCGTTTCGGAAGGCCTGTCTCGAGGCGATCGGCGGCTTCGATCCACGCTTCCGAACAGCCGGCGACGACGTGGATGTCTGCTGGCGGCTGCAAGAGCGAGGCTGGACGCTCGGCTTCCATCCCGCGGCGACGGTATGGCACCATCGCCGCAATTCGCTACGCGCGTACTGGAAGCAGCAAATCGGGTACGGACGCGCCGAAGCAATGCTGGAGCGAAAGTGGCCGGAGAAGTACAACGGTCCGGGTCACGTGCGATGGGCGGGGCGCATGTATGGCCACGGCCTGACGCGCATCCTCCGGTGGCGTCGCGCGTGGGTGTACCACGGCGTGTGGGGAGCCGCGCCGTTCCAATCGCTGTACGAGCCCGCGCCAAGCCTCCTCAGCCTGTTGCCGCAGATGCCCGAGTGGCATTTGATGACCGCGGTGCTCGCGGTGACGGCGGGGCTCGGTATTGCCTACCGGCCGCTCCGCCTCGCGGTGCCGCTCTTGGGCGGCGCCCTGGTGCTTCCCGTCGCGCAGGCGTGCTGGAGCGCCACCCGGGCATCGTTCCCGGAAGCATCGGGCTCGGTTGCCAGGGCGGTCCGGCGGGTCCTCACCGCCGGGTTGCACCTCCTCCAGCCCCTCGCGCGCCTGCGCGGGCGGATCACGGAGGGGCTCACCCCGTGGCGCCGCCGGGCGACGCTCGGCCCGGCGCCGTTGTGGCCGGTGACGGCGTCGATTTGGAGCGATCGCTGGCAGCCGCAGGACCAGCTCCTGCGCAACCTCGAGGCCGCGCTCCGCGCGGACGGGGCGTGCGTGCTGCGCGGGGGAGCCCACGACCGCTGGGACCTGGAGGTGCGCGGCGGGATCCTGGGGGCGGCGCGCGTCCTGGTCGGGAGCGAAGATCATCCCGGCGGGCACCAGCTGATTCGGGTGCGCGCCTGGCCGGACATCCCCGAGCGGGGGCCGATGCTCGCGCTCGCGTTGGCCGGGCTCGCCGTCGCGGCCTTCCGCGCCGACGCCACGCTCGCGGGCCACATGCTCGGCGTCGGGGCGGTCCTGCCGGTCCTGCACATCATCGAGCAATGCATGGCGGCCATGGCGACGATCCGACAGGCCGTCGCCCGGTTGAGGCCGCCACGCCGCGCATGAGTGACCTCGCACTGTACCGGCGGCTGCTGCGGCAGGCGCGGCCCTACTGGCTCCACCTCGCCGGCCTGTTCGCGATCGGGGTCGTCGCGAGCCCGATCGCGCTGCTCAATCCGGTCCCGCTCAAGATCGTCGTCGATTCGGTGCTCGGCTCGCACCCTCTGCCCGCGTACGTGCAAGCCGTCGTTCCGACGGCGGCGATGCGATCCCCTTCCACCATGCTGGCCGTCGCCATCGGCGTGCTGATCGTCGTCGCCGTGGTCGCACAGCTCCAGGCGCTCGCGAACAAGTTCGTCCAGGCGTACGTGGGCGAACGGCTGGTGCTCGGGTTCCGGTCCCGGCTCGTGCAGCAGGCCCAGCGCCTTTCGCTGTCGTACCACGACTCGAAGGGCATCGCCGACTCCCTGTACCGCGTCCAGCAGGACGCCGCGGTGATCGACAAGATCATGGTCGAAGGGATTATTCCCTTCCTCTCCGCTGTGATCACGCTCGGTACGATGATCGTGGTCATGGCGCGGCTCGATTGGCAACTCGCGCTCGTCGGCCTGACGGTGTGTCCGCCGCTCTTCTTCTTGTCGCGGGTCTACCGGCCGCAGATGCGTCGCCAGTCGCGCCACGTGAAGAAGCTCGAAACCTCCGCGCTGGCGGTCGTGCAGGAGACGCTCGGGGCGATCCGCGTGGTCAAGGCGTTCGGCCAGGAGGCCCGCGAGACGGAGCGCTTCGTCCACCGGTCGAGCGAAGGGGTGGCAGCGCGCATCCGTCTGGCCCTAATAGAAGGTCGCTACGGCGTGCTGGTCGGCCTGACGAGCGTCCTCGGGACAGCGGCGGTGCTGCTGATCGGCGTGAGACATGTGCGGCAGGACGTTCTGACGCTCGGGCAGCTGCTCATGGTGCTGGGCTATCTGGCACAGCTGTACGACCCACTGAAGACGATCAGCAAGAAGGCGGCGGGCATCCAAGGGTACCTGGCGAGTGCCGAGCGGGCCTTCGCGCTCCTCGACGAGGAGCCCGAGGTGCCCGAGCGGCCGAAGGCCCGACCCATCGGGCGCGCCCGCGGGGCCATGGCGTTCCGCCACGTCTCGTTCGCCTATGGACCCGAACGGCCCGTCTTGCACGACGTCTCCTGTGATATCGCGGCGGGCACGCGGCTCGGCATCGTGGGGGCCACCGGCGCCGGCAAGACCACGCTCATCAGCTTGCTCACGCGCTTCTACGATCCGACCGAGGGGCAAGTCCTGCTCGACGACGTCGACTTGCGGGAGTACAAGCTCGCGGACCTGCGCCGCCAGTTCGCCGTGGTCCTCCAGGAGTCGGTCCTGTTCTCGCTCAGTATCGCCGACAACATCGCATACGCCGCGCCGGGTGCGAGCCGCGACCAAGTCGTCGCCGCGGCCCAGGCGGCCAACGCGCACGAGTTCATCGAGCGTCTCCCGCAGGGCTATGAAACCGAGGTCGGCGAGCGGGGCGTGAAGCTGTCGGGCGGCCAGCGGCAGCGCATCGCGCTCGCGCGCGCCTTCCTGAAGGACAGCCCGGTGCTGATCCTCGACGAACCCACGAGCTCGGTGGACGCGAAGACCGAGTCCGCGATCGTCGAAGCGCTCGAGCGCCTCAAGCAGGGCCGTACCGTGATCGTCATCAGTCACCGCCCGACCACGCTCGCCGGCTGCTCCGCGTTCCTCACCGTCGACGGCGGCAGAGTGGTCGCGAACACAACGCCGGCTCCGGTCGAGGCCCGGCCGGCCCGCGCGTCGCCGACCCGCGCCCCCGCGCATGGCGTGTCCGAGAAACGCCGCGAGAACCTGCTGGCCCACCCGGCGGTCCAGGCATGGTGCCAGCTCAACCCTGACCACGTGGTGCCCGACCGGATCACCCCGGCCAAGTTCAAGCCGAACAAGCCGCGGCCCAACCTGGCGGTGTACCGGCTCGAAGGCGTCGGGGCCGATGGCGCTGCGGTGATCGCGAAGCGCTGCACGCGTGGCGGCGGCCAGATCGAGCGTACCATATATGAGCGTATCCTGCCGCACGTGCCGCTCCCGGGACCGCGCTACTACGGCACCGTCCCGCGGTCGCCCGAGGACCCCGCGGAGGACGGCTGCTGGCTCTTCATCGGGGAAATCCACGGTGAGAAATACGACAGGCTGAGCCCGGACCACCGTGCCGCGGCGGCCCGGTGGCTGGGAATCCTGCACACCGAGGCGCAGGCCGCGGCGGCCCAGGCCGGGTTGCCCGATGCGGGGCCGACCCGCTACCACGAACAGATGCGCGCGACGCGGGACGTGATTCGCGACCAGGTGGACAATCCCGCTTTCAGCGCCGCCGACGTGGCGTTCCTCGACGTCCTGGTGGCGCGGTTCGATGAGCTGGACGAGGATTGGGATCGGCTCGTCCGCACCGGCACCGGCCTCCCCCCTACCCTGATCCACGGTGACTTCAACGGGAAGAACCTGCGCATGC
Source organism: Gemmatimonadota bacterium (assembly GCA_003221045.1). Taxonomy (GTDB): domain Bacteria; phylum Gemmatimonadota; class Gemmatimonadetes; order Gemmatimonadales; family GWC2-71-9; genus AG41. The sequence goes on from QHUC01000069.1 coordinate 6,819, forward strand.
AGGCATCGCCT
>QHUC01000070.1 GCA_003221045.1 Gemmatimonadota bacterium
GGGGGCCAGCACCGCGAACTCGCGCGGGCCGAGCCGACCGACGGCGTCCGAGCTGCGCGCGGTGGCGCGCAGGGTCCGCGCCAGCGACTCGGTGAGGGCCGGACCCTCGCCATCCGCGGCGAGCGCCACACACGCGAGCGAGCCCTCCTCCCGGTCCATGTGGGCGGCCAGCTCGCGGGCCCGGCGCTCGAGGCCCCTGGCGTTGTACAACCCGGTGCGGGCGTCGGTGAGGCCCTCCGAGCGCGCCTGATCGGCGTCGAGCTTGGCACGCAGATGTCCTTCCAACCGGAGCAGGAACTCCTCGGTGTCGAGCGGCACGCCCCAGATGCCGTTGGCGCCGGCGCGCAGCGCGTCCAGGATGTCGGTACGGGTGAGCGGGCCCGAGAAGGTGATCAGGATCGGCGTGCTCGGCGTGATGAAGGGATCGACGCGCAGTGCGCGGGTGAGCGTCAGCACGTCGGTGTCCGGCAGGCCGTTGTCGAGGATGATCACGTCCGCGCGGGAGCGGTGCGCCCGCTCCAGGGCGTCCCGTGCGCTGAACGCCTTCAGGACCGTGTACCCGTTGGGCCGCAGTACGCTCTCGAGCGAACGCGAGACCCACTCCTGCGCGTTCGCCAACAACACCAACAGGGCGCGGGAGGCAGCCGCTGCATCCGTCATGCGGACCTCTGATTCTCTAACGTCGGGGATTTGCGAAGTCGGGCGTGGTGCCCACACGTCGATCCACCGCCGCGTGCACTCGTGTGCAGGACTCGTGCACCGGCGGGGCTCCGGCCAACTCGTTGGAAGCGCCGTGCTTGAGGCAGGCGATCGGAACGTCGCTGCCGCGCGTCGCGGTGTTCCGCCAACAAGCTGTAACGGACCTGCGGCGATTGGTACTTACGAGCCTCCCGCGCCCGCCCGGACGCCGCGGCCCCAAACTTGAAACGCCCTGACACGCGATGCTCTGCCGACGCTGTGACCAAACGGTGCCCGGCGCGCGGCCGCCCTACGACGGCGGCGTGCGCGTGGGGGTGGTGGCTGGCGTGCTATGCGCCCGCTGTGGCACCGTGCTCGCGACCGAGGACCTGACCGTGCGGCTCATGGCGAAGCTCGCCCAACTCAACCGGTGCGGCCTGGCGGGTGGCGAAGAGCTGCTCCGCCCGGCTCCCCCGACTGTAAAGGACTCCTAGCTGCATGTGCGGCATCGTGGGTTATGTCGGGACGCGGCAAGCCGGGCCCCTGTTGCTCGACGGCCTGCACCGGCTCGAGTACCGCGGGTACGACTCCGCAGGCGTTGCAATTCAGAACGGCACGGGCGTGCAGGTGATGAAGCTCGCCGGCCGCGTGGCGGCCCTCCGCACGCAGCTCGATGGCGCGCCGATCGCCGGGACGACCGGCATCGCGCACACGCGCTGGGCCACGCACGGCGCCCCGACCACCCGCAACGCTCATCCACACAGCGACTGCGATGGCATCATCGCGCTCGTCCACAACGGCATCATCGAGAACGCCGACGCGCTGCGCGCGGCGCTCGAAGCCCAGGGTCACGACTTCGCGACCGATACCGATACTGAGACGCTGGCGCACCTGATCGAGGACGCCGCGGGCGACACGCTCGAGGCGCGCGTGATCGCGGCGCTCACGCACGTGGAAGGCACGTACGGGCTGGCGGTGATGTCCGCGGCCGAGCCGGGAAAAATCGTCGTGGCGCGGCTGGGGTCGCCCGTGCTGCTCGGCATCGGGGACGACGAGCTGTTCGTCGCCTCGGATGCGTCCGCGGTGCTCGAGCACACCCGCTCGGTGGTGTATCTGGACGACGGGGACATCGCGGTGCTCACCCCCGACGGCTATCACGTGCTGGACCGCGAATCGCATGTGCAGCTGCGCGAGGTGGACGACGTGGCGTGGGACCTGGCCCAGATCGAGCTGGGCGGCTACCCGCATTTCATGCTCAAGGAGATCTGCGAGCAGGCCGACACCGTGCGCGCGACCCTGCGCGGCCGGCTCATCGGGGAGCGCGGCACGGCCCGGCTGAACGGGCTCAACCTGACATCCGAGGACTGCCGCGCGATCCGCCGCGTGGTGATCGTAGCGTGCGGCACGTCGTGGCACTCGGGGCTCGTGGGGCGCGAGCTGATCGAAGAGCTGGCCGGGCTGCCGGTGCAGGTCGAATACGCCTCGGAGTACCGCTACCGGCGCATCCTCGCGGAGCCCGGGACCCTCACGATCGCCATCTCGCAGTCGGGCGAGACGGCGGACACGCTCGAGGCGATGCGCGCGGCCAAGGGCGTCGGCTCGCGGGTGGTGGGCATTGTCAACGTGGTGGGGAGTACCATCGCGCGCGAGTGCCAGGGCGGCATTTACCTGCACGCGGGGCCCGAAATCGGCGTCGCGTCCACGAAGGCATTCACCTCTCAGATCGTGGCGCTCGCGCTGCTCGGGCTGTACCTGGGCCGCGAGCGCGGCCGGCTCGACGAGGAAGCAGGCCGCGAGCTGGTGTGCCGGCTGATCCAGCTGCCGCAGCTCATCACCCGCACGCTCGAGATCGAGCGGCAGGTGAAGGCGTTGGCGCGCCGATTCGCGTCGGCGCCGAACTTTCTGTACCTGGGCCGCGGCGTCAACTTCCCGGTGGCGCTCGAGGGCGCCCTGAAGCTCAAGGAGATCAGCTACATCCACGCCGAGGGCTACCCCGCCGCCGAGATGAAGCACGGCCCCATCGCGCTGATCGACGAGAACATGCCCGTGCTGTTCGTGGCGCCCAAGGACCACGTCTATGGGAAGGTCTGCTCCAACATGCAGGAAGTGCGCGCGCGCCGGGGTCGCATCATCGCGGTGACGAGCGAAGGCAACGGCGACCTGAGTGCGCTCGTCGAGGAGCAGCTGCGCGTCCCTGCCACGGTGCCGTTGCTCTCGCCCGTCCTCACCATCATCCCCTTACAGCTCCTCGCATATCACATCGCGGTGCTCCGCGGCTGCGACGTGGACCGTCCCCGCAACCTGGCGAAGAGTGTCACGGTGGAATGATCATGCGTACATCGTCCGTTGTCGCGCTCCTCGGCCTGGCCGCCCTCGCGCTGCCGTCCAGCGGTGCGGCTCAGTCCATCATCCCCCGGGCCGACTCGGCCGCGCGCCGGCTGATGGCCCGGCGCGACGAGCTCAACGCGCTGGCCCAGGTCCTGGACAGCGTGGCCGCGTCCCCGTCGGCGCGCAGCGCCGATCGAAACCGCGCGCGGCCGCTCGCCGCGCAAATCCGGGCCCGGCTCGAGGCGGGTGATTTCCAGGCGGGCGACCGGGTAGTGGTGCGGGCGCCCACGGGCGTGGGCGACGCGTACGCGACTCCGAACGCGCCGGTCCGCAGCGCGAGCGATCTCGGCATCGCCGACACGTTCGCGGTCCAGTTCGGGCCCGCGCTGGTGCTGCCCTCGATCGGCGAGATCCCCCTGCGCGGCGTCCTGCGCAGCGAGCTCGAGGACCAGGTGACGCGCTACGTGAGCCGGCTGGTGCGCGATCCCGAGGTGCATGCGCGCGCGCTGATGCGCCTGTCGGTGCAGGGGGAGGTGGCGCGGCCCGGCTATTACAGCGTGCTGCCCGAGTCCCCGCTCGCCGACCTCGTCACGGCGGCCGGCGGCTATACGACCAATGCGAAACTGACGGACATCAAGATTCAGCGCGGCGACGCGACCATCCTCGAGAAGGAGCGGTTGCGGCTGCTGATGGCGCAGGGTACGACGCTCGACGTCGCGGGCATCCACCCCGGCGACGAGCTGGTGGTGCCGAAGCGCAAGAACACCGACATCCTCGAGGGATTCCGCCTAGCGGCCGTGCTGCTCGGGATCCCGCTATCGATCTATGCGCTGACGCATCTGCGCTGACATATGGGGGAGCAGGCGGCGGGGAGCGGGAACCCTCCGAGACACTAGTACCGCGAGCCGAAGTCTGCTCCCTCAAAATCAAACGGGGAGCTGGGAGCTGGGAGCAGGGAGCGGTACCCTCCCATGCACCGGAAGGTACCGCTCCCCGCTCCCCGCTCCCTTTCTCACTCAGATGTCCCGTCAAGCTCTCCGAAGCGTAAACATCGCTATCTCCGGCGGACAAAAGAGTCTCGCGTCAAACAGCACAGTCCCGATCCCCCGCGACACGTATAAGGGCGCAATCGTGTCCCGATACCACCCGGCCACGAACCGTCCGCTCCCCGAGGGCGTGTAGGGCGTGTAGAACGGCAGTCGCACCTGGCCGCCGTGCGTGTGACCCGCGAGGATCGCGGCGGGGCGGGGGAACCGATCGCGCGGAATGCCGTCCACGTAGCCGGGGGCGTGCAGCACCCACAGCGCGGGATCGGACGCGTCGAGCCCGCGGACGGCCGCGGCGACGTCAGGCTCACCGACGACCGGATCGTCGATGCCGACGATGGTGAGCGCCGAGGGGCCGACGCCGACCCGCGCATTCGAGTTATAGAGTAGCTCGACTCCCGCCTGGCTGTACGCACGCTCGGCGGTCAGCCGGTCGATCCCCGCGTCGTGCTCCCAATTGCCCAGCGTGGCGAAGGTGGCGCGGGTGCCGCGAGCGTCGCGCGCCCACGCGGTGAGCGAGGCAAGGTCCGAGCGCCGGTTGCAAATGTCGCCGATCAGGACGACGACGTCGGGGGGGGGGCGCTCGCCCGCGAGCCGCGGGAGCGCGGCCGCCGCCGCCCGCGGTACCCCGTGGTGCAGGTGGACATCCGAGATGCAGGCGATCCGCAGGTTCTCGAGGTCGGGCCCGAGTCCGGGCACGACGAGGTCGTGGCGCGAGACCTGGATGGCGGTCGGCTCGACGAGGAAGCCGTCCCCGAGGGCGGCGGCGCCGAGCAGACCGGTGGCGCCGAGCACGAATTGGCGGCGGGTGAGAGAGATCGGCATGCGGAAAGGTACACAGGCTTGTACGGGGAAGCCCTCTGGAATGTGCCGCCGGGCCTGGGGTTTCGGGGTGCGGCAGACCGATCTCTAACGTGCGGTGAGTCTAGCGGGCGATTGGTCCCGGGATATATTTGGCGCCCTGTCACCCTTGAACAGGGCGTCGCCCGTTTCGAGCCCTGGGAGACACGGCGGCGCATGTGCAGTGGAATCGCGGGGACGAGGTCGGTACGGCGATGAGCGGCGTGCGGTCGCAGGATCGCTCTGCGCGGGTGCGAAGCCCAGCGATGTCCTTCCGGAGCCCGTCGTTCCCACCGACGGTGAGCATCGTACGGCGGTCAGTCCGTTACACAATAGAGAGGAAGACAGCGAGCCGCTTGATGGCGACTTGAGGGTGGCGCGTTATCGCGTTTGCCCTGGGGCTGTGGCGTTTGTCGTTTCTGAATGTGACAGGAATCACGCGGGACCGGGCTAGGAGCGAATGGAGACTCGCACGCTACTCGGCATCGGAATGGCGCTGGTCGTAGCAATCGTCGCGGCCGTCGTGAGTACACCACTGTGCCGCAGGTTGGCGACGCGCGTTGGCGCGATCTCGCATCCGTCTCCGGCCCGCTGGTGTAAGCGGAGCACCGCGCTGCTCGGCGGTGTGGCCCTGGTTGTCGCCACAGCGGCGGGGATCGTCACGGCGAACTGGTTGATCGGTGATGTGTGGGTGGACCGGCTGCGCGCGCCGATCTTCGGCCCGGCCGTTGGCGTGATGCTCTCCGCCGGGCTGATGTTCCTCGCCGGCCTGGTGGACGACCTCGTCCATCTCCGTCCCCAGGCCAAGTTTCTGCTCCAGCTCGTCGCGGGCGTCGTGCTGCTCAGCTCCGGAGCGGTCCTGTCTGTCACGGACTCCTACGTGGTGAACGTCGTCGCGACGCTGTTCTGGTTCGTGGCACTCACCAATGCGTTCAACTTGCTCGATGGGCTCGACGGCGTGGCAGCGGGGGTGGGCGCGATCGCAGCGTTCTTCCTGGGCCTCACGTTCGCGCTGCGCGGGGCGTGGTGGCACGCGGCGGTGGCGTGGTCCCTCGCCGGAGCGGCGCTCGGCTTCCTGCGCTACAACGTGCACCGGGCGTCGATCTTCCTTGGCGACGCGGGAAGCCTGTTTATCGGGTCCGTGCTGGCCGGCCTGGTCGCGTCGGCACCCGAGGCGGCGTCGGCGAGTCTCGTGTCGGTGCTGTTCGTGCCGCTCGCAATCGTGGCGGTCCCTCTGCTCGATACCTCACTCGTGACGATGACGCGGGTGCTGGCCGGTCGGCCAATCTCGGTCGGTGGTTTGGACCACAGCACGTATCGGCTGATCGCCCTGGGTCTGACGGAGGGTCAGGTGGCGGTGTTGTTGGGCGGGTTCGCCGCTGCGGGCGGGCTGGTCGCGCTGGTGCTCACCTGGCTGGATCACGGCCTTGGACTCATCGTCGGCACGATCTTCCTCGTTGCGATGAGTCTGTTAGCCGCGTACCTCGGCCGGATTCAGATCACGGCGTCGGACGAGGTCCGGCGACTGAAGGCGGGCACCGTGCTGGTGCGGACGCTCATCTACAAGCGGCGGTTGGCCGAGATCCTGCTCGATGTGGTGCTCGTCGCGCTGGCCTACTACGGTGCGTACCGGTTGCGGTTCGACGGCGCGCTGCCGGGGGCATATGTCGCGGCATTTGAGACCACCGTCGGGCTCACCATCGCGGCGACGATCGTCGCGCTGGGTGTGTTTGGGGCGTACCGGGGAGCGTGGGAGTACGCCGGGCTCTTCGATGCGTACCGCGTTCTCGGCGCGGTGGGGGGGGCGTCGGTGTTGCTGCTGGTGTACGGAGGGTGGCGGGTCCCGGCGCTGGCCCAATCACATAGCCTGGTTTGCGAGCTCACGCTGCGTGAGCTTCATAATCACCCCGACCTTGGGTTACGCCCCGTGTGCTTTGTGGACGGGGATCCGCGACGCCAAGGGGCCGAGATCCACGGCGTCCCGATCGTGGCGGGGTTCGACGGGCTCGGGTGGGCCATCGAGCGCTACAAGATCGACCGGATCGTGATCGGGACGCGTCAACTCGCGCCGGAAGGCGTCGGCGTGATTCAGGCGCTCGCGCGGGCTCTGGGAGTGGAGGTGGCGGAGGTCAACTTCGCTGTCCGCTGGCTCCCAGCTCCGGACGTGGTGCCGCCAGCGCGGGTGGTCGACGGCGTGCCGTCAGAGGTGGAGATCCTCGCTGAGGGTAATGGCAACGGGAATGGGAACGGTAAGGGCAACGGGAACGGTAAAGGCAACGGGAAGGGTACCGGCAATCGGACCGGCACCGAGCTCGGGGCCGAGATGCGTGACATCCGAGTAGCGGGCTGAGTCGGTCGAGGAGAGACGCATGAGGATTTTGATAACCGGAGGTGCCGGCTTCATCGGCTCTCACACGGTCGACCAGCTGGTCGTCCGGGATCACGAGGTGGTGGTGCTCGATAACCTCGATCCCCAAGTCCATGGGAACGAGGTGAAGACGCCTGCGAACCTCGAGACCCATCTACCCGCGCGGCGCATCGAGTTTGTTCGTGGCGATGTCCGGGATCGAGACGCGCTCTGCGCCGCGCTGCAGGGAGTGGAAGCGGTCGTCCACCTCGCCGCGGCGGTGGGGGTTGGGCAGTCGATGTACGCGCCCTCGTACTATACGGATGTGAACGTCGGAGGGCAGGGCACGCTCCTGGAAGCGATGGTCGGCGATTCGAAGCGTTACCGGCGGCTCGTGGTGGCGAGCTCCATGAGCATCTACGGTGAAGGCGCGTATCGTTGCGCCGTCCATGGCGACGTGGCGCCTCCCCCCAGACCGGAGGCTCAGCTGGGCGTAGGGCAATGGGAGCTCGTGTGCCCGTCCTGCAAACGGACCGTCGAACCGGTGCTGACGAGGGAAGACAAGCCGCTGCAGGCGACGAGCATCTACGCCGTGACCAAGAAGACGCAGGAAGAGCTGGCGCTGTGCTTCGGCCGAGCCTATCGGATTCCGACGCTCGCGCTCCGATTCTTCAATGTCTACGGGTCGCGGCAGGCGCTTTCGAATCCGTATACGGGTGTGGCTGCGATCTTCTTGTCGCGCCTCAAGAACGGCAAGGCGCCGCTCGTGTTCGAGGACGGGAAGCAGAGCCGGGATTTCATTCATGTCTCCGACGTGGCTCGTGCGGTAGTGCAGGCGGTAGAGGGTGAGGACGAAGTGTGGGAGGCTTGCAATGTATGCACCGGCCGGCCCGTTACGGTCGCGCAGGTCGCTGCGGCCCTCGCGGAGCGGCTCGGGCTCGACATCGCTCCCGTGCTGGTTTCCCGCTATCGCGCCGGCGATATCCGCCACTGCATCGGGGATCCCCTGCGCGGCTGCCAGGTGCTCGAATTCCAGGCAGCCACCACCTTTCAGGCAGGACTCGACGAGTTGATCGCGTGGTCGGAGCGGCAGAATGCGGTGGACCGCGTGGAGGCGAGTTTCGCTGAGCTGGAGCGACAGGGGCTCGTGCGTTAGCTGACCGAGTCCGCAGTAACGCGCCGATGGCACGGCTGGCGATTCTTGGGTCGCGGGGCATCCCGGCGAAGTACGGCGCGTTCGAGGTCGCGTCGGAGAAGATCGCCGCAGGCTTCTTGGAAAAGGGGTGGGCGGTCACGGTCTTTTGCCCCCACGATCAGTCCTACCGAGAGCCGTTCTACCGAGGGATCGCACTGCGCCGAGTCTGGCATCCGCCGGGCGGGATTGGGAGCCTGTTGTATGATGGCATGAGTCTTCTCGTCGCTTCGGTGGGCCCCTTCGACGCGATCTTGATGTTTGGGTATGGTGCGGGCCCTTTCTTCTTTATCCCCCGCCTTTTCGGTACGCCGCTGATCGTCAACACCGATGGTCTCGAGTGGAAGCGCAGCAAGTGGTCGTGGGCGGTGAAGCAATATTTTCGCCTCTGCGAACGCGTCGTCACTCTGGCGGCGGATCGCTTGATCTCCGATGCGTGGGGCATCAAGCGTTACTACAAGGAAACATACGGAGTCGATTCGGAATACATCGCGTACGGGACTGAGCTGCCCGACGCGATCGGTGACGACGTTCGTGAGTTCGGGCTCGAACCCAAGCGGTACTACCTCGTGGTCATGCGGCTCGAGCCGGAGAACAGCATTCTGGAAATCGTCCGCGGCTACCTTGCCAGCCAAAGTGCGCGTCCGCTGATCCTGGTCGGTCCCAGCACTCCCTTCTTTGACCGCATGGTGCGCCCGTTGCTCGATGGCCAGAGTCGGGCGAGATACTTGGGCCCGATCTATCAGCGCGAGCGCGTTTTCGCGCTCCGCAAGAATGCCTTCGCGTATGTTCATGGACATACGGTAGGCGGCACCAATCCTTCGCTTCTCGAGGCGATGGCCTCGGCCAATTTTGTTGTTGCGAAGGATGTGGAATTCAATCGCGAGGTCATAGGGGAGCTGGGGCGCTACTTCGCCACGGAAGAACAGTTAACGCGGATCGTGGGCGAGCTGGAACAGGCAGATCCCGACTCCATCGACCGACTCGGGCGAGCGGCCCGGGCCGTGATTGAGGAGAAATTTCAGTGGCACCACGTGATCGAGGCCTACGCCAAGGTCATTGGGGCTGCCATCTCCGGAAAAGGCAAGGGCGGCGCATGAAGGTCATTCTGCTGTCCAACACGGCGGCGTACCTCCGGAACATGTGGTTGCCGCTCGCGCGCGCGCTCCGGGAGCGGGGGGCGGACGTCGTATTGGCGGCTCCCGTCGATACCGATGTAGGAGCACTCGTTGGCGATGGGTTCCGGTTCGAGCCGGTCCCGCTACCTCGCGGAATCCGGTGGCCATGGAATGAGATCAAGGCATTCGTCCGGATCGTGTCGTTGTATCGACGCGAGCGGCCCGATGTCGTGCACCACTT
>QHUC01000071.1 GCA_003221045.1 Gemmatimonadota bacterium
AGAGGATCCCGGCGTTTTCGAGGCACGGATGGTAGCGGAACAATGCTTTCACGAGTAGCTCTTCCGTCCAGCGCACCCCGTAGCGCATCGACCCGATGATCGAATGCTCGCCGATCACGATGCCCACGTCGCGGGTGAAGAACAGGTTCGGCAGCGGCGGAAGCGCGTACCCGGTCTCGTTCAGGGCTCGGGCGATCGGTCCCGCTTCTTCGAGCGCGCCCTCGACCATCAGCCCCACGAGCGCCTCGGGCGAGAGCGCGGCGAGCTGTTGGGCCAGGGCGTCGGAGGGGACCACCTCGAGCGCCCGGGTCACGAGAAACTCCCGCACGTCCGGGCGCGCCACGAGCTCCGTCAGCAGGGTGCGCACCTCGTATACCTGGGCGAAGCGCTCCAGGACGGCCACGAACCGCTTGTGCTCCCGCTGGGCGAGCTCGAGGTCGATGATGTCGTCGTACAGGTAGTCTTCCCGATTACCGGGCGTCACCGCCACGAGCTCGCGGCCCGGCGTGTGCACCAGCACGGCCCGGAGCGGACCGATTTCGGAGGTGACGTGGACGCGCGCCATGGCGCGGAATCTAACCGGGCGCCGGAGGGCGGGCTAAACGGCGGTGCGGCTGTGGCTTAGCGGTTCGCCAACGCGAAGCTCAACGTCTCGAGCTCGAGCGCCATGTTCACGGATTTCACGACGACATCGGGCGGGACCGTGAGCTGCAACGGAGCGAAGTTCAGAATCGCCTTCACACCGGCACGTACCAGGCGGTCCACCACATCTTGCGCCGCGGTCGCCGGAGTGACGACGATGGCGATATCGCTCGGCTCCCGGTTCAGGTCCGCCTCGAGGTGGCGAATGTCCCGCACGACGAGACCGTTCCAGCCGGTGCCGATCTTCTTGGGATCCTTGTCGTAGATGGCGGTGACGTGAAAGCCGCGCTGGCGGAAGCCGGGGTATTGGATGAGCGCACTGCCGATCCGCCCCGCGCCGACGAGCACGACGCGGTAGGTGCGTCGCAGGCCCAAGATGTCGCGGATGCGGGCGGTGAGCTCGGGGACCGAATACCCGAGCCCGCGTTTGCCGAAGGAGCCGAAGAAGGAGAGGTCCTTGCGGACCTGCGCCGAGGTGGTACCGCCGCGCCGCGCCAGCTCGGCCGAAGAGATCGTCGGCTGGCCCTGTGTGGCGAATTGCTCGAGAAAGCCCAGGTACAGAGAGAGCCGTCGCACGGTGCTCTCGGAGATCTTCCGCATTGTGAATTATTTCACAATCGCACGCTCCACCGCAAGAGCCGCGCGAACGCGTGCGGCCCGAGTGTCTCGGGGCGCGCGACCGGGTCGAGCTCGAGCGCCGCGAGGCCCGCACTGACCACCCGTGCGGAACGCCCCGTCACCGCCATAACCACGTTGCGCAGCTGCTTCCGCCGCCGGGTGAAGCAGGCGGTGACGAACGCGCGGAACGCCGGAACTTCGCCGGGCTCGATCACGGGGTCGTCGAGCGGCGTCACTCGGACGAGCGCGCTCCGCACTCGGGGCCGTGGGGTGAACGCGCCCGCGGGAACGATGAAGAGCCTTTCCACTCGGCACTGCGCCTGCACGCTCACCGAGAGCGCGCCATAGGTCTTCGAGCCGGGTACGGCAGCGAGCCGATCGGCGACTTCCGCCTGGACCAGAAAGACGACGCGCGCGGGTAAGGGCGGCGTGAGCGCCTTGTCGAGCAAGGGGGAGGTGATGTTGTAGGGGATGTTGCCGACGACATTGAAATGCGGAGTGCTGAGTGCGGAATGCGGAATGCCCGGGTGAGCGTCGATGAGAGCATGCCAGTCCAGCTTCAGAGCGTCGCCCAGCACGAGGCTGAGTCGGCCAACTCCGAACTCCGCATTCCGCACTCCGCACTCGTGTGCGAGCCGGCGATCCTTCTCTATAGCGATCACCCGCAGCCCGCGGGCGAGCAGCTGCTCGGTGAGGCTTCCCTTCCCCGGTCCGATCTCGAGCACGACATCGCCGGGCGCGGGGTCGAGCGCGTCGACGATGCGTTGCAGGATGTTCCGATCGGTGAGAAAGTGCTGGCCGAGCCGCTTGTTCGGCATCACATCTTGAGAATCACCACCGTGCGATCGTCGGTGGGCGCCGCACCGCCGGTAAAGCCGGCCAGGTCGGCGTGCACCGATTCGAGAATCTCGCGCGCCGGGCGACCCTTCAGCCGCGCCACGTGCCCGAGCACCCGTTGTTCCCCGAACCGCTCATCGCGGCCGCCGGCGGCGTCGGCGACGCCGTCGGTGAAGAGGCAGAGGATCGCGTCGCGGCGCGTCCATTCTCGACTCGAATCTTGACCCGGCTCGGTCGCCAGCCCGAGCGGTGGGCGTGTGGCCTCGAGTCGTGACGCCTCGCCCGTCCCGGCCGACACAAGGAAGGCATGCGGGTGACCGGCGTTGGCGTAGAGGATGCGGCCGGCCTTCGGGTCGACCACTGCGTAAAACACGGTGAGGAACATCTCGGTGCTGGCCAGCTCGCCCTTGAGGGATTCTTCGATGCGCCGCAGCACGTCGGTCGGTGTTTGGGCGGATTCCGCGTGGATGCCCGAGGCCGCCATGACCTGCGCCATGATCAGCGCCGCGCCAAAGCCATGACTCGTGACATCGCCGATCATCACGCCGATACGCTGAGCGCGGAGATTCAGGAGGTTGTAGAAGTCACCGCCCACCGACTCCGCCTGACGGCAGCGCGCCGCCACGTCGACACGGGCCGCAATGACGAGCGGCGACGGGAGCAGCTTCATTTGCAGGTCGCGCGCGAGCTCGAGCTCGCGGCGCACCCGTTGCTGGCCCAGGTCCTGCGCGACCAGCCGAGCGTTTTCGATCGCGGCCCCGATCTGGTTGGCGATGGCGGCGACGAGCTTGCGGTCACCCGCGGTGAAGGCGTCCTCGCCCAAGCGGTCGGTCAGATTGATCACACCGATCGGCTTGGCCCGGGCGCCCGGCGCGGCGTAGAGGACGGGCACGGCGAGGAACGCCTGCCCGCGGTAGTTGCGTCCTTCGGGACAACCGGGATTCGCGGCCTTCGGATCGGTGGGGTCGTAGCTCACGATGCGCCCCTCCCGGAACACGCGCGCCGCTACGGAGCAGGGATCGTCCACCTCGATCGGCTCCGCCTCCTCGCGGCTCATGCCCCGAGCGGCCACGATCCGCAACGCACGCTGTTCCGAGTCGTAGACCAGGAGCGTGGCGCGCCGGGCGCCGACCACCGTCGACACCTCCCGCAGGATCCGCTCTGCGGCTTCGTCCAGACGAATCGTGTGACCGAGGATCTCGCTGATCGAGTAGATCAGGTCGATCTCCTCGTAGCGCTCGGAGAGCTCGGCCGCGACCTGCGAGGCGTCGTGCTCGGCGGCCAGGACCGACCCGACGACGGCGGCCAGGGCCGCCGCCGGAGAGGGACCGCCCTCCACGATCTCGAGCCACACCCCCTCGGCGTCCCGCACCGGCTCGAACCAGGCCGGTCCCTCGGGCGTGTCCCACCGGCGGCCCGCGACGTCGCCGTCGAGCGGCGGGCTCCACGCGGGGGGCTCCCCCGCCCCCGCCACCGACCGCGCCCGCCCCCCCTCGACCCGCCACACCCGTACGCGGCTGCCCGCGAGCCGCTCGAGCGCCGGCAACAGCCGTTCGAGCCGGGTTACCCCGCCCGGAGTGTCAGGCACACCGAGTTGCCCTTCTCATTGAAGACGACCTGGTCGACGAGGCTCCGGAGAACGAACAGCCCACGGCCGTCCTCGCGCTCCAGGCGATCGGGCCTCGTGGGGTCCGGGACGTCGCCGGGGTCGAAGCCCGACCCCTCGTCGGTCACGTGGAGACGCACCGCCTCGGGCGACACTTCCACCCGGACGCGCACCATACGAGCGCGATCGTGCCGGTTGCCGTACGCGATGGCGTTGGCGAGCGCCTCGGCGAAGGCGGTTCGGAAATTGAACCGGATGCGGCGGGCGGACAGCAGGCCACCGGGAAGCGCGCCGGCGACCAGCTCGACCGCGGGACCGACGTATGCGAGGTCGCTCGGCACGTCGAGCGACAGCTCGGTCTCACTTCCCGTCGCGTGGCGACGAACGGCGAGGCGCTGCGGGGTCGTCACGCGCTAGAACGCGGCGAGCGCCTCCTCAGGGGTCTTCGCGATCGCGAACAGCGTATCCAGCTTGGTGAGCTCGAACAGCGTCTGGAGATCCTCGTTCAAGCCGCACAGCCGCAGGTCCCCTCCCTGCTCGCGAATCTTTTTCGAGAGCGAGACCAGAACGCCGAGGCCCGACGAGTCGATGTAGCCGGTCTTCGTGAAGTCGATCACGAACTTCGCTCCGCCGCCTTCGAGCGCGTCGAGCACCTTCTGCTTCAACTCCTGCCGGTTGCCGACGATCAGCTGCCCGTCCACGCCGACCACCACCACCCCGCGCTTGTCCTTCTTGAGACTGAAGCTCATGGACGCTCCCCGGCTTGAAGGACGGCGACCGCCGCCGTGTCGACAATATCATCGGCCGTGGCGCCCCGCGACAGGTCGGACACGGGTCGCGCCAAGCCCTGGAGGATCGGGCCGATCGCCTCCCATCCGCCCAGGCGCTGCACCAGTTTGTATCCGATGTTGCCGCTGTCAAGGTCGGGGAACACGAGCACGTTGGCGCGGCCCGCCGCGAGCGACCCCGGGGCCTTGCGCGCCGCCACACCGGCGACGAGCGCCGCATCCACCTGCAACTCTCCATCGAAGGCGAAATCCGGCGGTCGCGAGCGGAGCAGCTCGCACGCCCGGCGCACGCGCTCGACCCGGGGGCCCGTGGCACTCCCCTTCGTGCTATAGGAGAGGAAGGCGACCACCGGCTCATCCCCCACGATGCGCCGGCGATCGCGGGCCCCCGCGACCGCGGACTCGGCCAGCTGCTCGGGCGTGGGCTCCGGCACCGCGGCGCAGTCCGTGAAGGTGAGTACCGCGTTCTCGCGGACCATGTAGAAGGCACCGCTGATCGTGCTGATCCCGGGCGCCATCCCGACCGCCCACACAGCGGCGCGGATCGTGTCCCCGCTCGGGAACGTCGCTCCACCGACCATGACGTCCGCCCGGTCGAGCCCGACGAGCGCCGCGCCGAAAGTGAGGGGATGCTGGAGGGCGGCCGCGGCGGCCGCATCGGTCGAAAACCTCTGCGGGTGTCGCGTGCGGAGGAGACCGATCATTGCGGGGAGCGGGGAGCGGGGAGCGGTACCCTCCAACAGTTGCACATCTCCGAGACCTAGCCTCTCGATTCGCTTCGCCGCCTCCCGAACGCGCGCATCGTTCCCCTCGGGGAGCACGATGCGGCGGCCGGCGCGCCGAGCCCGCTCGTACAACGAGTCGCGGAACGTCACCCGCCGAACTTTTTCTTGAGCGCCTGCTGCACCGCGGGATGGACCAGGCTCGACACGTCGCCGCCGAAGCGCGCGACCTCTCGCACCAGGCTCGAGCTCAGATAGGTCAGATCGAAGGCGGGAACGAGAAAGACCGTCTCGATGCCGGGGGCAAGGTTGCGGTTCATGAGCGCCATCTGGAACTCGTACTCGAAGTCGCTGACGGCGCGCAACCCGCGCACGATCAGCGTCGCCCCCGCCGCCCGCGCGAACTCCGCGAGCAGCCCGTCGAACGCGCTGACTTCGATGGCAGGGTCGTCCACGACGCGGCGGATCAACGCGACCCGCTCGTCGAGCGAGAACAAGGGCTGTTTCGCGGGGTTCACCGCCACGGCGACGATCAGGCGATCCGCGAAACGGCGCGCTCGTCGGATGAGGTCTTCGTGCCCGCGCGTCACGGGGTCGAAGGAGCCCGGGTATACCGCGATTCCCGTCACGGAGCGTAGACAAAAGTCACGGCGGTGTCCCCGTAGCGCCGCGTGTCATCACCGGGGATCGGCGCATCGGCCGGGTGCTCGATCGAGAAGATGCGCGCGAACGGATTGACGCGGAACAGGGCGACGAGCCGGGCCGCATGCTCCCCCGCATACGGTGGATCGGCGAAGGCGACGTCGTATCGCCCGGCTGGAAGCCGCTCGGCGAACTTGAGCGCGTCCACGCGGTGAATCACGACGTGGTCGTTCACGTCGAGGGTCGCGATGTTCGCTTTGAGCGCGGCGAGCGCCAATCGATGGACCTCCACGAAATCGGCGGAGACCGCGCCGCGCGACAGGGCCTCGAGCCCGAGGGCGCCGGAGCCGGCGAAGAGATCGAGCACGCGTGCGCCGCGCATCGGGCGCTGGAGGATCGAGAACCATGCCTCTCGGACGCGGTCGGCGGTGGGCCGCACGGTATCGCCAGCGGGCGTCTTCAGGCGGCGGCCCTTGAACTCGCCGGCGATGATGCGAATCATGCCCCGCCCTGCCCCACTCCTCTGGTGCGGAGTGCGAAATGCGGAGTGCGGAGTATCAGGGTAAGCAAAGCCTCGCGAACGACCTCTCACTGAAACTCCGCATTCCGCACTCCGCATTCGGCACTCATTCACTCGGCGCCATGGATGCCACCCGCGCCTGCAACGTCACCCGCCCCTGCCACTCGTCACGCTCCAGACGGAACGCCACGTCCAGTCGGTCCGCCAGCCAATGGTCGGGAATCACGTCGGCCCACTGGAACGCGATCGCCGGCAGCGCACCGGATTCGTCGTCCAGAGTGAAGCGCAAGTGGTTCGTCCCGACGCGCCGCGCGCCCACGGCTCGGGCGTGCCGGACGCCGAACACCGGCGCGGGGTTGCCCGGCCCGCACGGCTCCAGGTGCCGGATGAGCTTCTCCAGCTCGTCGCTCCCGCCGTACTTCTCGAGGTGGTGGCCGACCCGGTGCAGCGCGGCGTGCAGATCGAAGCCCGCGATGCTGCGCCCGGAGCCCCGCCCGGCGTCTCCGTCCCAGCCGATCAGGAACGTCGGCCTTCCGTAGCGCTCGACCAGCCGCGACGCCACGATTCCGATCACGCCGGGGTGCCACGCGTCGGCAGCGAGCACGAGCGCCCGGTCGTCGGGCTGGAGCACCCGCTCGGCGAGCTCGACGGCCTCGTCGAGGATGCGCTGGTCCAGCTCCTGGCGCCTTGCGTTGAGGGTCTCGAGCTCGCGAGCGAGCGTCGCCGCTTCGTCCGGATTGTCGGAGAGGAGCAGGCGCAAGCCGTCGCGCGCGTCGCCGATCCGTCCCGCCGCGTTCAGGCGAGGGGCGAGGATGAAGCCGACGTGACCCGCCTTGAGCGGTCGACCCGTGAGACCGGCGGCCTCCACCAGCGCGCGCAGCCCCGTCCAGCGCGAACCGGCGAGCATCTTCAGCCCGTGCCGCACGAGGATCCGGTTCTCCCCCGTGAGCGGGACCACGTCCGCGACGGTCGCGAGCGCCACGAAGTCCAGAAAGTGCAGCGGCAGGTGGGGGGACACGCCGAGCGCCGGCACCAGGGCCTGCGCGAGCTTGAACGCGACGCCTGTCCCGCACAGGTCCTTATCCGCCGACGCGCAATCGGCGCGACGGGGATCGAGGACCGCCGAAGCAGGTGGCAGCTCGTCTCCGGGCAAGTGGTGGTCGGTGATGATGACGTCGATCCCCGCCGCTCGCGCCTCGCGGACGGCCTCGACGGCGGTGATCCCGCAGTCGCACGTGATGACCAGCCTGGCGCCGAGCCGCCTGGCCTCCGCGATTCCGGCCGGGCCGAAGTCGTAGCCGTCCCGGAGGCGGTGCGGCACGAAGGCATGCGCGCTCGCGCCCACGCTCGACAGCACGCGGGTGAGCAGCGCCGCGGCACACTGGCCGTCCACGTCGTAGTCACCGTGGACGAGCATCGGCGTGCCGGCGCGCACCGCGGCGACAATGAGCTCGACCGCGCGCGCCATATCAGCCCACGCGAACGGATCCGACAGTCGCTCGAGGTCGGGGCGGAGAAAGGCCTTGGCGAGGTCGGGGGCGGCCAGACCGCGCTGCACCAGGATGGCGGCGAGTGGCTCGGGGATGTGGAGGTCCGACACGAGGACCGCCGTGAGCTCGGGATCGGGGGGCGCGGCCACCGCCCAGCGGGCGGGAATCATTCAGCGGCGTAGAGGAGCACGCCGCAGGCCTCGCAGCCTTCGATCGACGCGCCGCGCAGGATGAGCGCCCGGCGCTGCGTGGGGACGGCGGTGAAGCAATGGCCGCAGGCGTCGCCGTGTAGCGGGTAGAGCGCGAGCGGTGCCTTCCCCCGGCGGATGCGCTCGTAGCGCGCCAGCAGCCCGGCATCAACCCGCGCGGCCACGCGCTCCCGCTCCGCCACGGCGCGCTCACGCTCGGCGGCGATCCGCTCCCGCTTCCCGGCCACCGCCTCCCGCTGCGGGGCCTGCCGGGCCCGCAGCTCCGCGAGCGCCTTCTCGGCCTCGGTCGCCTTGCGCTCCGCCTCTGTCACCGCGTCCCCGGAGCGCATAAATTCGGCCTCTTCCTTGGCGAGGACGGAGCGCGCGAGATCCAGCTCGGCCATGAGCGTCGAGGCCTCCTTCGCTCCCCGGACCCACTCAAGGCGCTGGCGGCGTTGTTCCTGCATGGTGCGATAGTTCGCGATCTTGCCCTCGAGCGCGTCGCGGCGGTCCATGGCCGCCTGGATCCCCGCCTGCGCCGCCGCGAGCCCCTGCTCTGCCCCGGTCAACGCTTGGTCGAGCGTCTCGACCTCGGGCGCGAGCGCCGCGATGGCGTCATCGGATGCCGTCACCGCGCGATCTTTTTCCTGCAACGCTAACAACGCTTCAAGTTCCTGGTGCACCTCGCCTCCTCGCAGCGATCTTGTAACGCGGGTATCGTTTGCGGAGCTCGTCGAAGACGCGCCGCTTCTCCGCGATCAGCGACGCCTGCCGTTCCGGGCTCTCGAAGGGGAGCTGATCGTCGAGCCGCTCGAGCTCGCGCTCGAGCCGCCGGGCCTCGATCCAATTCACCGCCACCTCGTACATCGCGTTCGGGTCGCGCCCGCCGAGGCCCTCCGCCTTGAGCGTCTCATAGGCGCGCGCGGACGTGTCGTCCAGGGCCAGGACGGCGTCGTCGGCCACGCTTTCAAACACGGCCCGGTAGGGCGCGAACTCGAATTCCTCTGGATCGACGGCCTCGCTTACGCGGGAGCGCCACGGCTCGCCCTCGAGGAGTAGGAGCAGGAGCGCCTTCTCGGCGCTGGAAGGCAGGACGGTCAAGGACGGTGGAGGTCGGTGGAGGGTGGTGGAGGTCGGGCCTCCGCCCGTTCCCCTTCCGACGTCCCTCGTCCCTATCTCCCGTTCCAAAACGTCCTTTCTCACGCCGGCCGCCTCGGCGGCCCGGGAGATATACAGCTCGCGCGTGATCGGATCCTTGGCGGCCCGGATGGTCGGGAGCAGGCGATCGAGGGCGCGGCGCCGGCCGGGCAACGTGCCGAAAAACCCCTTCCGCTCGAGGATTTGAATCTTGCGGTCGAGCACGTCCACGGCGTCCTTCAGGAGCTCGTCGAGTCCAGCCGCCCCGTGCCGTTGGACCAGCGTGTCGGGATCCTCACCCGCCGGGAGCGTAGCCACACTCACGCGCACTCCCTGGCGCAGCAGCTCGTCGCCCGCGCGGAAGGTGGCGCGCAAGCCGGCGTCGTCGGAGTCGTAGAGCAGGATGACTTGCGCCGTGTGACGCTTCACGAGCTGGGCCTGCTCCGCCGTGAGCCCCGTACCCAGGGGCGCCACGACCTCTTCGATCCCCGCGAGGGACACGCGCAGGACGTCGAAGTATCCTTCGACCAGAATGGCGCGCTCGGCCTTGCGGATCGCGTGCTTCGCGACCTGCAGGTTGTAGAGCAGCTGCCCCTTATGAAAGATCGGTGTATCGGGTGAGTTGAGATACTTCGGCTCTCCTTCGCCGAGGATGCGGCCGCCAAACGCCACCACCCGCGACCGGAGGTCATGGATGGGAAACAGCAGCCGCCCGCGGAAGCGGGGCACGACGGTGCCATCCTCCCGTTTAGCCATGAGACCCGCTTCGAGCAACACGTCGTCACGCAACCCCAAGCCTTTCATTGCATCGAGGAACGTGCCGCCGCGGGGGGCATAGCCCAGCCCGAGCGGCAGCGCGGTATCCAGGTCGACCTTTCGGGAGGCGAGATATTGCCGAGCCACGTCTCCCTCGGGACTCTCGCGCAACTGCCGGGCGAACCAA
>QHUC01000072.1:0-11358 GCA_003221045.1 Gemmatimonadota bacterium
TCCGCGTCGCTCGCGGCGTCCAGCGTCGCCGCCGTCCGGATACGCGCCAAGGCCGCGTCACGCTGCTCGGCGCTGACCGTCCCCTTCTTCACCTGGCGCTCGAAGTTCGCGCGGATCATCGCGACGACCCGCTCGAGCAACCCGGGCGCCACGTCGATCAGGGTGGTATTCCACCCGTGCTGCGCGAACACGTGGGCGATCCCGTTGCCCATGGTGCCGGCGCCCACCACCGCCACACGGCTCATGGCGTCGAGCTAGGCCGCAAACGAATCGCGCGCCGTCATAGGCGCGCGCGTAGGGGACTGACGCTCGGCTTCAGGAGCAGCGCGACCAGCGGGACCTTGACGAGGTCGCTCAGGACGAACGGGAGCGTCCCGAGCCGGGCCGCGCCCGACACGCTTCCGGTGAGCATTACGAGCTGCGCCAACCCGCCCAAGTGGATGAGAACGATCCCGGCGAGCGCCGCGAAGGCGAGTCGCGCTAGCCGGCGCCCGTCACCAGCGATCCTCCCCACCACGAAGGCCGCCACCGGGTACGCCAGGAGGTACCCGCCTGTCGGCCCGAGCAGCCGGGCCACGCCGGGCAATCCGAACGGCGTAAACACCGGCAACCCCGCGGCGCCGAGGGCGAGGTAGAAGAGCATGGCGCTCGCACCGAGGCCCGGTCCGAGCAGCCCGCCCACGAGCAGCACGGCCAGCGGCTGGAGCGTCATCGGCACCGGCGTCCCGGGAAGGGGAATGGCGATCTGGGCGGCAATGGCGACGAGCGCCGCGCCCAGCAGGACGGCGATCACGCGGCGCGCCGCGAGGGGCAGAGGGGACGCGACGGCGGTCTGAGCCTGCATCAGAGCATCTCCACGCTGAGGGCCACGGCGTTCCCGCCCCCGAGACACAGGGTGGCGAGGCCGGTCGTCCGCTTCCGATCCTTCAAGGCGTACAAGAGCGTCGTCAGGACCCGGGCACCCGAAGCGCCGATCGGGTGTCCGAGGGCGATGGCGCCGCCGTTCACATTCACGCGGCTCCAATCCCAGCCGAGCGCGCGCCCATCGGCCAGCGCCTGCACGGCGAAGGCCTCGTTCGCTTCGATCAGGTCGTAGTCGCCGATCGAGGTCCCGGCCTTTGTCATCAGGGTCTGCACCGCGAAAATCGGCGCGAAGAAGAGATCCTTGGGGTCGCCGCCGCCCGTGGCGTAGGCGGTGATCCGGGCGAGCGGCTTCAGGCGGTGCGCGTTCGCGAAGGCGAGCGAGGCGACCACGAGCGCGCTCGCCCCGTCGTTCAGACCGGGCGCGTTGCCCGGCGTGACTGTCCCATCCTTCTCGAAGGACGGCTTCAGCGCGGCCAGCCCTTCGAGCGAGGTCTCCTTACGGGGCCCCTCGTCCTTCTCGATCACGCTCGGGCCCTTCTTTCCGGGGATCTCGACCGGCACCGTCTCGGCCCTGAAGCGACACGCCTCCATCGCCGCGACGGCCTTTTGATGACTCGCGAGCGCGAAGGCGTCCTGGTCCACCCGCGACACGCCGGCTTTCTTCGCCGTGTACTCGGCGAGATTACCCATGTGGGTGTTCGAGAACGAGTCCCACAAGCCGTCGTGGATCATCCCGTCGACCAGCTGAGTGTTGCCCGCCTTGATGCCGCCGCGCATCCCGTAGACGTAATGTGGCGCGTTGGACATCGACTCCATTCCGCCCGCCACGACGCACTGCTCGTCGCCCGCCCGGATCGCCTGCGCGGCGAGCATCACCGCCTTGAGGCCCGAGCCACACACCTTGTTGATCGTGAGCGCGGGAATCGTTCCGGGCAGGCCGGCGTGGATCGCCGCCTGGCGCGCCGGCGCCTGACCGACCCCGCCCTGCAGCACGTTCCCCATGATCACTTCCTCGACCGCGCCCGGCTCGACGCCGGCGCGACGCACCGCCTCGCGGATCACGAGGGCGCCGAGCGTCGGCACCGGCAACGGTGCCAGCCCGCCGAGATACTTGCCGATCGGGGTTCGGCAGGCCGAGAGGATGACCGGGGTGGTCCGATCGCTATCGCTCATCTTCTCAAACTAACGGCACCAGGCTCCTCGTGCGAACCTCTTCCTCGAGCTTCGCCAGGAATTCAGCCACCGGCAGGACTTCCTGCTTCTTCCCTTCACCCCGCGTGCGCACGGCCACGCTTCCCGCATCGGCCTCGCGCTGTCCCACGACGGCCATGTACGGGACCTTCTGCAGCTCGCCGTCGCGAATCCGGTAGTTGAGGGTCTCGTTGCGATCGTCCAGGTGTGAGCGGGTACCCGCGGCGCGCAACCGCTCGTGCACGGCCCGCGCTGCAGGTGTCTGGGCGTCCGAGATCGGGAGCACGCGGACCTGCTCGGGAGCCAGCCACAGCGGGAACGCCCCCGCAAAGTGCTCGATCAGGAATCCCACGAACCGCTCCATCGTGCCGTAGATCGCGCGGTGGATCATCACCGGGCGATGCGGCCGGTTGTCCTCCCCCGTGTACTCGAGCCCGAACCGCTCGGGCTGCTCGAAATCCAGCTGGATTGTCGCGCCCTGCCACTCGCGCCCGATGGCGTCGTTGAACTTGATGTCGATCTTCGGCCCGTAGAACGCGCCGCCTCCCTGGTCCAGGCGGTAGGTCGCCCCGCGGTGCTTCAGGGCCTGCTCGAGCGCGTGCTCCGCCTGATCCCACGTGGCGTCGGTGCCCAGCTTCTTGTCGGGGCGCGTGGCCAGGTCGAGCTGGTAGGAGAGACCGAACGTCTTGCCGAGCACGAGCTCCACGATGTCGAGCAGCTGGAAGATCTCCTGCTCGATCTGGTCCTCGCGCAGGAAAATGTGCGCGTCGTCCATCGAGAGACCGCGCACGCGCAGCATGCCGTGCAGCGTCCCCGACCGCTCGTTGCGGTACACGTTGGCGATCTCGCCGAGGCGGATCGGCAGGTCGCGGTAGCTGCGCTGCTGCGACGCGTAAATGAGAATGTGCATCGGGCAGTTCATCGGCTTCACCCGATAGCGCACCGTCTCCGACTCGCCTTCCCCCGCCGCCATCGGCGGGAACTGATTCGCCGCATACAGCGGCAGATGGCCCGAGCGCACGAACAGCTCTTCGCGGGTCACGTTGGGCGTGTACACCAACGAGTAGCCTCGCTCGAGGATCGTGTCCTCGATGAAGCGCCGCAGCTGGAACTGCAGGATGGCCCCCTTCGGATGCCACAGAATCAGTCCCGGTCCGACGTCCTCCTGAATCGAGAAGAGGTCGAGCTGCTTGCCCAGGATCCGATGGTCGCGCTTCTTCGCTTCCTCGAGCCGCCGCACGTAAGCGTCGAGGTCGTCCTTGCTGAACCACGCGGTGCCGTAGATGCGCTGCAGCATCTGCCGCCGCTCGTCGCCGCGCCAATAGGCGCCGGCGGCATGGAGCAGCTTGAAGTGTTTGATCCGACCGGTGCTCGGCACGTGCGGGCCTCGGCAGAGATCGACGAACGGGCCGTCCGTGTACACCGAGATGATCTCGTTCGGCCCCAGATCGTCGATCCGCTCGAGCTTGAGCGGGTCTTCCTTGAAGCGCTGCTTGGCCTCGACCCGCGAGACTTCCTCACGGACGAACGGATAATCCGCCTTCACAACCTCCCCCATCTTCTTTTCAATCGCCTCCAGATCCTCCGGCCCGAAAGGGCGCTCCACGTCGAAGTCGTAGTAGAAGCCGTCCTCGATCGGCGGTCCAAAACCGATCTTGGCCTGCGGGTAGAGCTGGCGCACCGCCGTGGCCAGGACATGGGCGGAGGAGTGCCGCAGCACGTCGAGCGCCTGCGGATCCTTGTCCGTGAGAATCGAGACCTTGGCCCCATCCGGCAGCGGGCGCGCCAGGTCCCGGACCTCGCCGTTCACCCGCGCGGCGACGGCGGCCTTGGCGAGCCCCGGCCCAATCGCCTTCGCGAGGTCGGCGCCGGAGGAGCCTGCGGGGAGACGCTTCTCGCTCCCGTCGGGGAGCGTGACACGGATCTCCGACGGCATCAGCTCAGTTGTCCGGCTGGCCGGTCTGCGCGGCCGGAGACGAGGCCGGTGGAGCGTTCGTCAGGGGCTGAAGGTGCAGTCCCTCGCGGAAATACAGCGCGACCGTAAACGCGATCGCCACGCCGATGGCGACCCAGCGCGCGATGCGGCTGGTAGGAAGAACTGGAGATTCGTCGGCCATGAGAGGCGTATTTTAGCACAAACGGAACGATGGTGGAGGATGGTGGAGGACGGTGGACGATGGTGGAGGTGCATTCGGCTCGGGGCCCCCTCCACCAACCTCCACCATCCTCCACCAACCTCCATAACCTGTCTATTATAAGGAATGACCGCCACGCGCTTCGAGCTTCCCCCCCAGTACGATCCGCATGCCGTCGAGCGCCCTCTATACGAGCGGTGGCTCGAGGCGGGCGCCTTCACGGCCCGCGTGGATTCGGCCAAGCGCCCGTATGTGATCGTGATCCCGCCGCCCAACGTCACGGCGGTGCTGCACATGGGCCAGGGCCTGAACAACGTGACCCAGGACGTGCTCATCCGCTTCGAGCGCATGCGGGGGCGCGAGGCGCTGTGGCTCCCGGGCACCGACCACGCCGGGATCGCGACGCAAAACGTGGTGGAGCGCCTGATCGCCAAGGAGGGAAAGACCCGCTTCGACCTGGGACGGGAGCAGTTCGTGGAGCGCGTGTGGGCGTTCGTGCGCGAGACCGGCCCCACCATCCTCGAGCAGCTCAAGGTGATCGGCGCGTCCTGCGACTGGAGCCGCACCCGGTTCACGCTCGACCCGGCCTACTCGCGCGCGGTGCGGGAGGCGTTCGTCCGCCTGTGGGAGGAGGACCTGATCTATCGCGGCCATCGCGTGATCCATTGGTGCCCGCGCTGCCTCACCTCCCTCTCCGACGAGGAAGCGGAGTCCCAGGAGGAGGACGGGAAACTCTACTTCATCCGGTACCCGGTCGAGGAAGGGCCCAAGCCATACCTCACGGTGGCGACGACGCGCCCCGAGACCTTGCTGTGCGACACGGCGGTCGCCGTGAATCCCAACGACGAGCGCTACGCCGCGTTCGTGGGCAAGGTGGCCCGGCTCCCCATCGTCGACATCCCGATCCCGATCCTGGCCGACGATGCGGTGGTGCCCGAGTTCGGGACGGGGGCGGTGAAAGTCACCCCCGCCCACGACGCGACGGACTTCGAGATCGGGCTGCGTCACAAGCTCGAGATGCCCCTCGTGATGACCGAGGACGGCCGCATGGAGCACCCGACGCGCGTCCCGAAGTCGCTCTCGGGGCTCGACCGGTTCGACGCCCGCGTGAAGATCGTGGACCTGCTCAAGGAGCGCGGCCTACTCGAGAAGATCCAGCCGTACCGGCATGCCGTGCGTCACTGCTACCGCTGCGACTCCGTGGTGGAGCCTCGGCTCAGCGATCAGTGGTTCGTGAAGATGAAACCGCTGGCGGAGCCGGCGCTCGAGGCATATCGCTCGGGGGAGATCCGGCTCGTACCCGAGCGCTGGGGCGCGACGTATCAGAACTGGATGGAGAACATCCGCGACTGGAACATCTCGCGACAGCTGTGGTGGGGCCACCGCATCCCCGTGTTCACCTGCGGCGCGTGCGATTACCGGTGGGCGGACCGCGAGGATGCGACGACCTGCCCCAAGTGCGGCGGCCCGGCCGAGCAGGACCCCGACGTGCTCGACACATGGTTCTCATCCTGGCTCTGGCCGTTCGCGACGCTCGGCTGGCCGCTCGAGACGCCCGACCTGAAGCGCTTCTACCCGGGCCACACGCTCGTCACGGCGCCGGAGATCCTGTTTTTCTGGGTCGCCCGGATGATCATGGCCGGGTATCACTTTCGCGGCGCCCGCCCGTTCTCCACGGTGTACCTGCACGGCACCGTGCGGGACACGCAGCACCGCAAGATGTCGAAGTCGCTCGGCAACGGGATCGATCCACTCGATGTGGTGCGGCTGTACGGCGCCGATGCGCTTCGTTGGACGACGATCGCCGGGGTGTCGCTCGGATCGGACTTGATCCTGGACCCGGACGATCTCGCCACGACGTTCGCCCCGGGGCGGAACTTCGCGAACAAGCTCTGGAACATCGGGCGCTTCATCCTGAGCCAGCTGCCTGAGCACGTGCAGCCGCCCGAAACGCTCGACGTGAAGCACCTGCCGCTCGCGGACCGCTGGATCCTGTCGCGCGCGCAGCGCGCGATTCAGGAGGCCACCGCCTCGCTTGAGCAGTTCCGGCTGGACGAGGCGGCCAAGCGATGCTTTGACTTCGTGTGGAAGGAGCTCGCGGACTGGTACGTGGAGGCGGTGAAGCCCCGCCTGGCGGCGGCGTCAGGGGGGGGGGCCGCGACGGCCGCCGCCGCTCACACGGTCTTGGCGCACTGCTTCGATACGGCGTTGCGTCTGCTGCACCCCGTGGTGCCGTTCATCACCGAAGAGCTGTGGCAGAAGCTTCCAGGGCGTGAAGAGGGCGAGCTGCTCGCGGTGGCGGCGTGGCCCGAGCCCAAGGACGACCTGCTCGACCCCGAGGCCGAAGCCCGGTTCGCGATCGTCCAGGACGCCATCTCCGCGATCCGCAATATCCGCGCGGAGTATCGCGTGAGCCCGAAGACCCAGCTCGGCGTCGTGGTCACGGGACGGACGCCCGAAGCCCGGCGTGCGTTCGAGGGTGAGCGCGACACGATCTCGCGGCTCGCGCAGATTCGGGCGCTGCGGCTCGATGGTCGGCGCGCGTCGGACGCCGGGGCCCACGCCGTGCTCGCGGACGGCTCCGAAGTGTTCGTGGCGCTCGTGGACGCGATCGACGTGCAGCAGGAGTGCCGCAGGCTCTCCGGGGAGCTGACGCGGCTCGATCAGCAGCTCGTGGGTCTCACGGGCAAGCTCACCAACCAGCAGTTCGTCGCGCGGGCGCCCGCCGAAGTGGTCGCCAAGGAGCGCGAGAAGGAGCGGGCGTGGCGCGACCAGCGGCAGGCGCTGGCCGACAAGCTCAAGTCGCTGGGCTGCTCCTAAGCGCTCTGGTCGGTGCCTGCGCGCAGACCGGCGACCCGCCGGGCGGCCCGCCCCGCACCACGCCGGCCGCCATCCTGCGCACGGTCCCCGAGTCCGGCGCGGTGGTGCCCGACCTGCACGGCGCCGCGGTGATTCGGTTCGACGAGGTCATCGACGAAGCACCGGGAGGCGCGTCGTCCGGAGGCGCCATCACGGGGCTGGGGCAGAAGATCGTGCTGTCACCGGTGGGGGGGAGCGGCGTCGTCAAGGTGTCCTGGCATCGCGACGCGATTCACGTCATGCCCGCCGAGGGGTGGAAGCCGAACCGGGTCTATCATCTCGAGGTGTTGCCCGGCATCGCGGACCTGCGGCGCAACGTCACCAAGAAGGGGGCGACGATCGTGTTCACCGCCGGCGGCGCCGTGCCGACGGCCGGGTTGACCGGCACCGCGCTCGCGTGGGTCGAGCAGCGGACGCTGCCTCAGGCGGTGATTCGTGCCGCCCTCCTGCCCGATACCGTCCCCTATGTGACGCTGACCGATTCGGCCGGGAACTTCCGGCTGCCGAACATCCCGCCGGGGCGCTACCGGGTGTGGGCGATCCAGGATCAGAACGGCAACCGACGACAGGACCGCCGCGAAGCGTTCGACACGGTGACCGTGGCGGTCGATTCGACGGCGAGCGCCCTCCTCTGGGTGTTCGTGCACGACACGGTCGGCCCGCGGGTGAAGGGCGTGGATCCGGTGGACTCGGTCACATTCCGCATCGCCTTCACGCAATCGCTCGATCCGGCTCGCCCGCCGGACACCTCGGCGCTACACCTGTTCGCGCTGCCGGACACGACGCGGGTGCAGGTGCGGGCGCTGTTCCGGCCCGCGCAGTTCGACTCGATCCAGGCGCGGGCCCGAGCGGTGGCGGACTCGCTCAAGCGGCTGCAGGACTCACTCAAGCGACTCCAGGACACGACGCATCGCGATACGACGGCCCGCAAGGGGGCGGCCCAGCGGCCGCCCGCTCCTCCGGCGCGCGCCGGTCGAGCGGCGGGCGACACCACCGCCGCCGGCGACACCACACGGGTGCGCAAGCTCCTCGCGCAGCGCCCGGTTCCCTACGATCGGGTGGTCGTGCAGGTCCCGACGCCACTCACGGCCGGCGCGAAGTACCTGGTTCGCGTGCGCAGCACTAACCTGAGCGGTGTGAGCGCCGACGCACAGGGGGTGCTCGTGGTCCCCGTGCCGAAGCCGCCCGCCGACACCACCAAGAAGAAGGCTCCGAAACCCCCATGACCGACCTCGGGTGCCCGGGCCTCGGGCGGCGCCGCGCCGCCCGAAGGCTGGGGCGCCGCGGTACTCGGGCGGGTGCACCGGCTCGCCGCTCCCTCGCTGGCGCCCGTCATCAACGCCACGGGGGTAGTGCTGCACACCAACCTGGGCCGCGCGCCGCTGGCGCGCGCCGCCCGCCAGGCGATCGAGCGGATCGCGGCTGGCTACGCGAATCTCGAGTACGACGTGTCCGCCGGCACGCGGGGGTCGCGCCAGGCGCTCTGCCGGGACCTCCTGGTGGAGCTGACCGGCGCGGAGGATGCGCTCGTCGTGAACAACGCGGCGGGTGCCTTGCTCGTCGCCCTGTCGGCGCTGGCGCGCGACGGCGAGGCGATCGTCTCGCGCGGGGAGCTGGTCGAGATCGGGGGCGCGTTCCGCGTGCCGGACATCATGGCTCGCTCGGGGGCGAAGCTGGTCGAGGTCGGGACCACAAACCGAACGCACGGCCGGGACTACAAGGCCGCCATCACCCCCAACACCCGGCTCCTGCTCAAGGTGCACCGGTCGAATTTCCAGGTGACCGGGTTCACCGCCGAGGTAACCGCCGGGGAGGTGGCGGCGCTCGCGCGCGAGGCGCGCGTCACCAGCCTGTACGACCTCGGGAGCGGGCTCCTGCTCGATCTCGAGCCCTGGGGACTTCGGGGCGAGCCGACCATCACGGAAGCCCTCGCGAGCGGGGTCGACGCCGTCGTCTTCTCAGGCGACAAGCTGCTCGGCGGTCCGCAAGCCGGAATCCTGGTGGGCTCGCGCACGGCGATCGAGGCGTGCCGCACCGACCCGATCGCACGGGCGGTGCGATCCGACAAGCTCACGTTGGCGGCGCTCGAGGCCACGCTCGCGCTGTACCGGGATCCGGAAACGAGCCGGCGCGAGATTCCGGTGCTGCGAATGCTGACCGCGGACGTCGCTCAGCTGCGTCGAGACGCGGAGGCGTTGCAGAAGGGCGTGGGCGAAGACTGCGACGTGATCGAAGGCGAGTCCGAAGTGGGCGGTGGGTCGTTCCCCGGCGCCAAGCTCAAGACGTGGCTCCTGCGGCTCAAGCCGACGGGCCTTGCGCCGACGGCGGTCGCAGAGCGGCTGCGAGCGGGAAACCCGCCCATCGTGCCGCGCATCGCGGACGACCACGTCCTCCTCGACCCGAGAACCATTTTCCCCGACCAGCTGGACACCGTAGCGCGGGCGGTGCGGGCCGCGCTCGATGGCTGACCACACCCGGCGGGCGGTGTTCCTGGACCGCGACGGCACGATCGTCGACGATCCGCCGCCCGGGTTCCTGCACGAGCCCGACAAAGTGCGCCTGCTGCCGGGCGCAGCGGAGGCGATCCACCAGCTCAATGACGCGGGCTGGCTCGTGATCGTCGTGTCGAACCAATCGGGCATCGCGCGCGGAGTGTACGACGCCACGGCCTATAGAACAGTCCAGCGCCGGCTCGCGGAGCTGCTCGCCGAGCAGGGCGCCCGGCTCGACGGCGAATATTTCTGCCCGCATCACCCGGAGTTCACGGGTCCGTGCGAATGCCGGAAGCCCGGCGTGAAGTTGTTTCGCGACGCGGAAGCGGCGCTCGGGTTGAACCTGCGGCGCAGCTACTGGGTGGGCGACCGGGTCAGCGACCTGTCGCCGGCGCTCGCGCTCGGCGGGCGCGGGCTCCTCGTCGAGACGGGGCGCGGCGCCATGCAGGTCGGGAAAGCGCGCGCGCTCGGCTTCGCGGTGGTAGCGGATCTCGCGGCCGCCGCCACGGCGATCCTGCGGGCTGCGCCTCGCGCTGCGGGATGACATGGGACCCTTGAGACTAAGCGCGCTGCTTGCGCTGGCGGTCCCGGGCGCTGGCCTCGTCGCGCAACGCAAGCCTACTCAGGCCCGCCCCCCGACGCCGCCGGCCTCCGCCGCGCCCGCCGCGGCGCGCAGGACCATCGCCCTGGGCGACACGGTGCGCGACTCCCTCACCCGCCGCGACGTCCTGCTCCGTACCGAGAATACCTACGCACAGGAGTGGCGGCTCGCGGGCCACGCCGGCCAGACCGTGACGATCGACCTCGCGTCCGATGCGTTCGACGCGTACCTCTTTCTCCTCGGACCCGGATTCGAGACCGCAGCCCCCCAGGACGACGATTCGGGCGGCCGTTGCAATGCGCGACTCACCGCGCGACTTCCGAAGACGGGAGATTACGTCGTCGTCGTGACGACGAGCGACCGCCTCGCGACCGGGCGGTTCACCCTCACCGTCGCATCCGGCTCGCGGCCCGTCTCCCTCGCTCCCTGCACCCGGTGACGACCGCCTCCCCCTCCCCCTCCCCGATACCGGTCGCCGTGCTGGTGTCGGGCGGCGGTACCAATCTGCAGTCATTGCTCGACGCTCTCCGGGAATCGCCGCTCGCCCGGATCGTCCGCGTCGTCTCGAGCCAGGCGGGTGCCGGCGCACTCGAGCGCGCCCGCCCCGCCGGCGTGCCCACCACCGTGCTGCGGAATCCCGCCGACCCGGACGAGCTTATGGCCGCGCTCGACGATGCCCGCCTCGCCGTCCTCGCGGGATACCTGAAGCGCGTGCCCGCCTCAGTCGTTGCGCGGTTTCGCTGGCGCCTGATTAATATCCATCCGGCTTTGCTCCCGGGATTCGGCGGTCGCGGGATGTACGGCCGCCGGGTTCACGAAGCAGTGCTGGCGAGCGGCGCCCGCGTCTCGGGCGCGACGGTGCACTACGTGGATGAGGAATTCGACCGCGGACCGATCATCGCCCAATGGCCGGTGCCGGTCCTGGCCCACGATACGCCGGACTCGCTCGCGGCCCGGGTGCTCGAAGTGGAGCATCAACTGTTACCAATGGTGGTCTTGGAGCTAGCGCGGCGGGGAGTGCCGCCCGAGCCCGTAAAACTGTCCGTGAAAGAACCCGACTTCGACGAAACGACGACGCGACGGAAAGGGGATGCATGACCAGGCTACGGCTCGCGCTGCTTTTCCTTTCGGTCCTTCCGTCATTCCGTCGCCTTTCGGCCCAGAGCCACGTCGACGGTCTGGCGCTCCGCTTCTCCTCCATGACCGCCGTCACCGG
>QHUC01000072.1:11397-16440 GCA_003221045.1 Gemmatimonadota bacterium
GGGGGGGGGGGGGGGTGGGGGGGGCGCGCGCCTCGCATATCCACTGTTCGATCAGCAGCTCGAGGGCGAGCGCGTCACGGTGTTCGGCGCCCGCGGCGCCGTGCCCGGCGTGGTCGCGGTGAGGTCGACGCACCTGACGCGCGGCCGCGGAGGTCCTGGCTCGCCTGACCCGGTCTTCACGGTGGATAACGCGTACGTGGACATCGGCGCCAGCTTGGCGGCGGACGTGCAGCGACTCGGCATAGCGCTGCTCGCGCCGGTCTCGCTCGCCAAGCAGCCCCACCTGTACGGCGACCGGCTCCTCGCCGCACCCGCTGCGGGATGGCGCGCTGCCTGCGCGGCGCTCGCGACCGCCGCCCTGTCCAAGCCCAGCGTGCCGGGCACCGTGGTGATCGCGTTCACTACGCAAAGTCTCTACTTCGCCAATGCCGGCCTGGAAACGGTGACCCGGCTGCTCGGCCCGTTCGACGAGACCAAGATCGTCAGCCTGCCGGTCAAGTACCAGGACACGGCGGTGGAGACCGTGGAGCTTAGAGCGGCGGACGCGCTAGTGAAGGATCTCGTGAGCTGGATGGAGGGGAGATGAAGACAGTTAGAGAGGCGGTCATCGCGGTGCTCTTTCTAATCGCCTATCCGGCTAACCTTCTATCCGCCCAGGACTCCCCCCGTATCTCCGAAACGCAATCCGTCCTCTCCCAGTTGGTCGAGTCCTACGGCGTCTCGGGCTCCGAGGCCCCCGTCCGCGAGACGGTAAAGCGCCTGCTGCCCTCCTGGGTGACCACCGAGACGGATACGGCGGGCAATCTGTGGGCGCGCGTCGGCCCAAAGGCAGGAGGCCCACCGGTCGTATTCGTGGCGCATCTCGATGAGATCGGGTTCCGAGTCACAGGGGGGGGCATTCGCGACGACGGCACGCTCGAGCTCGAGCTGCGTGGTGGGTTCTTCACGTCGCTCTTCGAGGGACAGCCGGCGCTGGTCCACACGGACAAGGGCGACGTGCCGGGTGTGTTCATGCCCCGCGACTCGGGGTTCGTGCGCCACACCCCGCCGCCGCTTCGGGTCGACGTGGGCACCACGACCCGTGCGGCGACCGAGGCGCTCGGTGTGCGCGCGGGGTCCACCGTCACCATGCCGAAGCACTACGTCCGGCTCGCCGGAACGCGTGCCACCGGTCGCTCGTTCGACGATCGCGTCGGCTCCGCGGCGCAGGTGCTGGCGCTGCGGCACCTGAACCGCGCATTGCTCAAGCATCCTGTCATATTCGTCTGGAGCACACGAGAGGAGATCGGGCTCGAGGGCGCGAAGGCCGTGGCGGCCGCGCTCGGCACCACCATTCGGCGCGTGCACGCCATCGATACCTTCGTCTCCGCGGACTCACCCCTCGAGCTCCCCAACTTCGCGGTGGCCCCGATCGGCCGGGGCGCCGTGGCCCGCTCGCTGGACAACTCCTCGGTCACGCCGCCCGCGTATGTCGATTCGCTGGTCCGCGTCGCACGCGGGCGTGGCATCGCCCTACAGGTGGGCACCACGAACGGCGGCAACGACGGGTCGGTGTTCACGCCGTACGGGGTCGTGGACGTGGCGATCGGCTGGCCGCTCCGCTACTCGCACTCCCCCGCCGAGGTGGTGGACTTGAAGGATGTCGCGAGCCTCGCCGACATCATCCAGGCCGTCGCCGAGAGCTGGTGACCGCGCGGGCGTTGCTGTCGGTGTCGGACAAGCGCGGGGTGGTCGACTTCGCCCGCGGTCTCGTGGCGCTCGGCTGGGAGATCGTGTCGACCGGAGGCACGGCCGAGGCGCTGCGCGCGGCCGGAGTGCCCGTGATCCCCATCGAGCAGGTCACCGGATTCCCCGAGATGATGGACGGCCGCGTGAAGACCCTGCACCCCAAGGTGCACGGCGGGCTGCTCGCCCGCCGCTCACATCCGGGCGACCGCGCGGCGCTGGCCGAGCACGGCATCACGCCGATCGACCTGGTCGCGGTGAACCTGTACCCGTTTCGCGAGACGGTGGCGAAGCCCGGCGTCACCCTCGAGCAGGCGATCGAGCAGGTCGACATCGGCGGGCCGTCGATGCTGCGCTCGGCTGCGAAGAACCACGCGGACGTGATCGTCGTGGTGGATCCGGATGACTATCCCGTGGTGCTCGAAGCTCTCAGAGAGGGCTCAGTTGGCCCCAAGTTGCGCAGGCAGCTCGCCATAAAAGTCTTCGCCCATACCGCCGCCTACGATGCGGCGATCCATACATACCTGGCGCATGGCGAGGGTCGCTGGCCCGAGCGCATCCTGCTGGCGCTCGAGCGCCGCCAGGAGCTCCGCTACGGCGAGAACCCACATCAGCCCGCCGCGTTGTATGCGACGCACGAACCCGGAATCCGCGAGCTCGAGCAGCTGCACGGCAAGGAGCTCTCGTTCAATAATCTGCTCGACGTGGACGCCGGGCTTATGGCGGTGATGCCCTGGGCCGGCAAGGGGTCGACCCGCATCGCGTGCGCGATCATCAAGCACACCACGCCGTGCGGGATCGCGCTCGGGCGCACGGCGGCGGAGGCGTACGAGCGCGCGCTCGCCACGGACCGCACGTCTGCGTTCGGCTCGGTGATCGCCTTCAACGCGGGGTTGGACCGGGAGGGCGCCGAGGCGATGCGCGAGCTGTTCGTCGAGGTGGTGGTGGCGCCGGCGTTCAGCGACGAGGCCCTGGCCGTGTTCCGGGAGAAGAAGAACCTGCGCGTGATCCGGCTCCCCACGGGCGAGCCCGCGGGCTGGGACTGGAAGCGCATCCGGGGCGGGTTCCTGGTGCAGCAGCGCGCGCGCGTCGCGCAGATCGAGGACGAGGCCCGCTGGAAGGTCGCGACCGCTCGCGCGGCGACTGACACCGAGTGGCGCGACCTGCGTTTCGCCTGGGCGGCGGTCGGGGCGGTCAAGTCGAACGCCATCCTGCTGGCGCGTGACGAAGCGGCGATCGGAATCGGCGCGGGCCAGATGTCGCGGGTGGACGCCTCGTTCCTGGCGGTCCACAAGGCGCGGCAGCAGGGGCACGACCCCGCGGGGGCGGTGTTAGCTTCCGACGCGTTCTTTCCGTTCCCCGATGGTGTAGAAGAGGCGGCTCAGGCGGGGGTGCGGGCGATCATCCAGCCCGGCGGCTCCGTGAACGACGCGAAAGTCGTCGCCGCGGCCGATCGGCATGGCCTCGCGATGGTGTTGACCGGCATCCGACAGTTCCGGCATTAACTCGTGATGGGAGCATGACCAACCAACCGACGCCCCCCTCGTCGCCCTCGGCGCCCTGATCATCTATGTCGCGACGCTCGCCCCGACCACCCAGTTCTGGGACACGTCGGAGTACATCGCGGCCGCGTACGTCCTCGGCATCCCCCACCCGCCCGGCAACCCGCTGTTCGTGCTCATCGCCCACACGTGGGGCCTCGTACCGTGGGTGGCGCACTACGCGGAGCGGATCAACCTGCTCGCCGGGGTCACGAGCGCGATCGCGGCGGGGTGCTGGTTCCTCGTGGGCGAGCGCTGGATGCGCGGCTGGGTGCCGGCCCGCGGGCCGCGCCGGCTGGCCGCGCTGGCGGGGGCGCTCGTCGCGGCCACGTCGTTCACGGTGTGGAACCAGTCGGTGGTGAACGAGAAGGTCTACACGCTCTCGCTCCTCTCCGTGGCGCTCGTGCTCTGGCTCATCGTGCGCTGGGACGACCAGCCGCTGGGCGAGGGGCACGATCACCATCTGCTGATGATCGTGTACTTGCTGGCGCTCACGTCCACGAATCACATGATGGGCGTGCTCGTCGGGCCCGTGGTGGTGGTGCTGCTGTTTCCGGAGCTCAAGTCGCAGCGGCCGAGCGACGTGGCGGCGCGCCGGGTCGAGTGGTCGCAGTGGTTGGTGTTCTGCAGCGTGTACGCGTTGATCGTGGCGAGCGGGCTCGAGAGCGCCACGCCGCTCAAGTTCGCCGCCGTGCTGTTTCTTGGCGCGTTGGGCTACGCGATCATCCAGGCGCGGAACTGGGACTTCGCGGTCGCGGTGCTGGTCGTCGCGGTGGTCGGCATATCGGTCTATCTGTTCCTGCCGATCCGCGCGGCCCACTTCCCGGCGATCAACGAAGGTGAGCCGACCAACTGGTCGGCGCTGTGGGACGTGCTCACGCGCCAACAGTACGGGAAGCCGCCGGTGTGGCAGCGCCAGGCGACCCTCACGGCGCAGATCGGGATGTGGATCCAGTACTTCTCGTGGCAGTGGGGCCGCGACTGGAGCACGCAGATCCGCGCCGGGCTCGCCATGCTGTTCTTCATCATCGGGTGCCTCGGCGCGTACCGCCACTTCAAGGCGGACCTGCGCACGGCGGTCGCGATGACCACGCTCATGGCCACCTTCACCTTGGTCCTGATCTTCTACCTGAACTTCAAGTACGGCTACTCGTGGGCGCCCGATAACGCGCAACTGCAGCGCGAGGTGCGCGAGCGGGATTACTTCTTCATCGCGTCGTTCGCGCTGTGGGGAGTCTGGGTGGGGATGGGGCTCGCCACGCTGATGGAATGGGTGAACGAGGCGCTGGAGGATCGCGAGCCCGACCCGCAGCGACGCTGGATGGTGGCCACGCCGGTGTTGCTGCTCGCGCTCGTCCCGCTCGTGGGGAACCATCTCACGGCGTCGCGGAAGGGCGAAACGCTCGCGCGCGACTTCGCGTCCGATCTGCTGCAGTCGGTGGAGCCGTACGGCGTGCTCGTGACCGCGGGAGACAACGACACGTTCCCCCTGTGGTACGCGCAGGAAGTCGAGCACATCCGCCAGGACGTGACGGTCGTGAACCTGTCGCTCGCGAACACGGACTGGTATCTCCGGCAGCTGCAGCGCCGGCCGCTCGCGACCTTCGACTCCTCGACTGCGCCGGCGATCTATCGGGGTCGCGCGTGGCCCAAGCCGGATGGCAAGCTCCTCGGCTATTCCGATTCGTATATCCGGGACTCGCTGCAGCCGGTGTACTGGCTGGGCGAGAAGCAGGCGGTGAGCCTGGGCGGTGTGACGGTCGTGCTCGACCCGCAG
>QHUC01000073.1 GCA_003221045.1 Gemmatimonadota bacterium
GGCGCGGCCTGACCGCCGCCACCGCGCCGCCCGTCGTCGCGCCGATCGGGCTCGCGAGCCACCGGTGCCGAGCGGTCCGAGGGCCGGTCGTTACGATCCTGCACCGCCCTATCCCGCACGGGGAAGGAGCTTCCACCGTCGAAGCCGCCTCGCCGTCCCGCACCGCGGTCGCGGACCGATCCGCTGGACCGACCGAGCGGAGTGGCCTGGGGCGAGCGGAAACGAGGAGCATTTCCGCTGAACGCGACGTTCGTCCCGAGCCGGCTCCTGTAGTACAACGGCGAGCCGTTCGTCCCGGGCCGCAGGCGGTTCACGAAGTAGCCACCCCCGTTCAAGTAGGGCTGGTAGATCCTCGGGCGGTAGAAGAAGGGCCGGTAGATGTACGGCCTGAAGCCGAAGCCAAAGGCAAAGCCGAACCGATACGGCGCGTAGAAGATCGGGTTGTAGCAGACGAACGGATCGTAGAAAAACGGATCGTAGCACGTGCTGTAAAGGCCGTAGTTGTACGGCCAACCCCAGCCATAGCCATAACCGAAGCTCACCGACGTCGGATAGTACGAGTTGTAGTAGCCCTGATTTGTTTCGACCACGTACGTCACAACGTCGTAGTCGAAGTGCCCGTCGGGAGCCATGCGCTGGACCATGTCGAGCAGCGCCGCTTCCTTGTCGTCACCCGAGTCGCGCACGTCGAGCACGCGGTAATCCCAGTGGTCGCCGCGCACGAACTCGTCGAACTTGAACGGGGTTTCCGACCGGGCGGCAAAGACAATGCCGGAGCCCTGGCGGTCGTCCACGTAGAACGCCTCGCGATCGCCGCGACCGCGCACCTCGATGGTCTCATGCCCGCGCACGAACGCGTCGTCGCTCGGATCGAGCGGGAACAGCACGCGCACGCGCCCGTCCGTATCGGCGCGGAGGACGACGACATAGCCGTCATCGGCGAGCCGGACGTTCACCCGGGCCTTGTCGCCGCGTCGGAAATAATTGTCGTTGTTGAGCCAGACTTTGACGGGGGGATCATCACTTCGGACGGCCGAAACCGCAGCGTTGGGAGCCGGCAGGCCGGCGAGTGAGACGAGCAGTGCGAGCATCATAGCCTATCCTCTATATACCCTCATCCTTGGCAAGCGATCAAGAAGCATGCCGGTTCCCGTTTGACGCTCCGACCGGCCCAATGGTTAACGCGTGCGCCACTTTGACCCACCTGGGAGACAGATCGTGTCTCCTATCTGGACGGTGTGAGGCGAACGAACACGGCGCCACCGACCGGGGTGCGCGAGCCGTACAGCGCCTCGAGGCTCGCCGGGACGAAGCTCACGGCCCCCCGGCCGCCTAGCCCCACCGCGATGCCGCCGGTGCGGGCGACCTGCCGTGCATAACCGACCGAAACCGCGCCGACGTCGTAGGTGACTGCGGCTGGTACCCCCGCGACCGCCAGATCCTCCGCCCGCTTGCGCACGTACTCGAGCCGGCCGAACAGCGTGTTCACGCCGTCCAAGTCGACGGTCGTCTCGACCAGCGCGCTCGGCAATGTTTGGCCCGCGCCGACGATCGCGTTCGCACCGAAAATCACCGCCGTGGACCATTGCCCGTGCGCGCCAAGCGTGCGGCTGAAGAGCACCGATGCGCCGAAGCGGTGGAGCGCTTCCGTGGGGTCCAGCGCCTCCGGGCTCGCGAGGTAGCCATACCAGGTCGCCAGGCTCCAGTGAGAGCTGGGATTCACCGTGAGGCGTGCGGCATAAGAGTCCAACCGGCGACCGGCGTAGTCGAAGTCGGTGCGATCCTCGTCGGGCTCGCGGCCGTTGAACCACGACGCCTCGAGCTTGGCGCTCCGGGTGAACAGCCCCGCCGTGATGACGCCGTAGGTGATGTGGGTGGCGTCCTGCCAGTGGTGGCCGAGGGGCGCGAGCGGGTCGGCCGCCGCGGACGGGCGGTGGGGAAAAGCGACCGGGCCGAGCGCGGGTTCTCCCACGGGCGCGACATAGAGGGAAAGGGCGAGATCGCGCGCCACCGGTCGGTCGTAGACGGCTGCCAGCTCGACAAACAGATCGTGCGGATGCTGGCGGTCGTGCAGCGGGGCGCCGGCGTAGGACTCCCCCGACTGGAGCAGGAGCGGATAGCCGCGTGCCCCGACCGTCCACGGCTCGCTCGAGAGCATGGTGCGCAGCACGAGCCGTCCCGAGCCCACACTGCGACTCGCCGCGAGCATGGCCCAGTCGATCGCGACGACACGATCGTCGCCGCGCGGGCCATCCTGGTCGTCGTACAGCACGAACGCCGATCCGTGCAGCATGAGGCTCCAGGCTCCGGCCCGGTAATGGACCGCATGCATCGGGCTGGCATCCGGGAGCCACGAGGTGCCGGAGCCGGTGCGTGACTCGGGGAGGCCGAGCACTCCACCCGCCGGCATCGGCATGTTCATCGGCATCTGGGCGGCAGCCCGGCGGCAAAGCGCCAGCGCGGCCAATGCCGCGCAGAACCGCATGGAGCGCATTGTGGATGCTAGTACCGAGCGGGGAAAACTGTCTACCAGCGGTCCGGCTTTCCCGCGTCGGGCACGAACAGGCTCTGACCGAAAGCCGACCTGCCGAACTGCCCGATGAGGGCCTGGGCCTCGGCGGATACGATGAAGTCCGCGAACGCCTGTCCGCCTGCGACGTTGATCCGGGCGGCGTTGTGAGGATTGAGCTCGAGCACGTGGTACACGTTGTACAGAAGAGAGTCGCCCTCGACCATGGGCACGAGCTGCAGCTTGTCGCGCCAGGCGAGGTAGGTGGCGCGGTCGGTGAGGGTATAGGCCCGCTTCTCGTCCGCGAGCTGCAGGGTAGCTCCCATCCCCTGCCCCGACTCGACGTACCAGTCTCCTCGCGGCGCGCCCGGCAGGCCCGCCCGCTTCCAGAGCGCCAGCTCGCGTTGGTGCGTGCCGGATTGATCGCCGCGCGAGACGAACGGGACACCCCGGTCGGCAATTCTCCGGAACGCGGCGACGGCGTCGCTCAGGCCGCGCAGCCCGGCGCCGTCGCTCGCCGGCCCGACCACGAGGAACTCGTTGTGCATCACGAGCCGCCGCCGCACGAAGTACCCCGAATCGACGAGCAAGCGCTCGGCCTCGGGTGCGTGGGAGAGGACGACATCGGCGTCTCCCCGGCGGCCCATCGCGAGCGCCTGCCCGCTGCCCACGGCGATCACCTTGACGCGATAACCGGTACGCCGCTCGAATACCGGCAGCAGCGAATCGAGCAGCCCGGCGTCGCGAGTGGAGGTGGTGGTGGCGAGGATGATGACGGGGGACTGGGCGGCAACGGGCGGCAACGTGCGGCACGGGGCGGCAAGGAGAACCGTCGCGAGAGCGAGCACCGGGGCCCCTTGCCGCCCTCTGCCGCCTTGTGCCGCCCTCTGCCGCCCGTGCCTCACCAGCGCACCTGCATCTGAATCACGGCGCGGTTGTTACTCACTTGGGGTCCCTGCTCCCGAAAGACTTCGTAGTCGGCGATCATCTTGAAGTCGTCGCCACGCCAGAAATACTGGACGCCCGCGAGATATCCGGTCTCCCGATCGCCGGCGACGCGATCGCTCGGGTCGAACTGTTCGATCCTGGCGACCAGCTCGACCCGCCGGGGCACCGCCACGTACGCGCCGAGGGCGTACCAGCCGCGCGTGTGCACGCCGGTCCGGCGATTGTGCTCATCGATATACTCGGCGCGCGCGGTGGACCGCTCCGACCGGTACATGCCCTGTGCGTCGACGCCGATGCTGTCGCTGTAGCCCTGGAACGCTCCGCCCACGTCGAGCCCTCGAACCGGGGTGAACACGGCGCGCGCGAAATAGGCCATACGGTTGTCCGGGTTGCTCGCCCGGTTCGGCCCCTCGCCATTTACGATCGCGCCTTGCAGCACGACGCGGTCGGGCAAACGCCACTCGCCCTGCATGCCGATGTCGCGTTTGGCGGCGTTCACGACGCGCGAGCGCTCCGTGGTCTCGAGCGTCGTGGAGCCGAGCAGCGCCTCGAGCGCATAGGGAACCCTGAACTGGCCGACGGTCGCGCCCCACCCTCCGTGCGTCAGCTTGATCCAGAGATCGGTGGCCGAGAGGGTGAGCGGCGAGGCGGCGGGGGTCGCCGCGGCGCCGATGGTGCGCAGCTCGACCTGGGCGCGGTACGACGCCCACGGCGTGATGCTCCCTTCCACCGCGAACCGCGCGCGCCGCAGGAAGTACGACGCGCTGTCACCGAGCGTCTGGAAGCGCGGCTGGAGGTAGCCGGTGAGCTTTGGCGTCGTTGAGGTGGATCCTGGCGTCTGTCCCAGCGCCGGAGCGAGGGGCGCGACGAGGAGCACGAGGATGGCCGCGGCGTGAAGTGAACGCACGTGGACGCCTTTCCGCTGGGGTGCGAAGCGGCTGCAGGTCGGGCGGGAAGGTACGGCGGAGCGGTCCGATAGGCAACGACGTGCCTATCGGCGCATGAGCTTTCGGAATGCGACGTCGCTGAGGCGCATCGATTCGCGCCGCCACTGGTCGAACAGCTTCACGAGCCGGCGGGCCGCTGGCGTAAGGCGGGACCCGCCGCGGCTCGCGCCGCCGTGCCGGGTGGCGAGCACCTTGGCGCCGAGGACGCGCTCCATCTCGCGTATGCGGTTCAGGCAGGTCCGATAGCTCCACCCCACGTCCCGCCCGGCCGCGCGGATCGTGCCGGTCCGATCCACGGCCTCGAGGAACCGCAGGTAGCGCGGGCCCATGAGGAACGCCCCGTCCCAGTTGAGCCACAGCTTGTGATGGGGCTTGAGGTGCACGCGGAGTGTGCGAACCGGCGGTCGGGCCATCCTGCTCGCGCGAGGCTAGATTAGGCGTGGAAAGCTACGCCGATCATTCGCGTGAGCAAACTGCTCGACGCCATCGCCGGCGTCCCCAACGCCTGCGAGCCGATCCCCGGCATCGTCACCGGCGGCCAACCCGCCGCCGCGCATCTCGCGGCGCTGAAGCAGGCGGGATGCGCGGTCGTGATCGACATCCGCGAGCCGATGGAGCCGCAGCCGTTCCGTACGCCGGATGCGGTGGTGGCGGCGGGACTCGAGTACGAGAGCATTCCCGTAGGCCACGGCGCCGTGAGCGACGCGACGTTCCGCCGCCTGAGCGACGCCGTGCGCGAGCTCGCGGGCAAGCGACCGGCCTTCATCTATTGCTCCAGTGGAAATCGAGTAGGGGGGACGCTACTCCCCTACCTCATGCTGGACCGAGGCCTGGACGAGGAAGCCGCGGTGGCGCAGGCGCTGCGCGTGGGCCTGCGGAGCGCGGAGTTGATGGAACAGGCGCTCGAATACGTGCGGGCCAAGCGGGAACCCTAGGAGGACAGAGCTCAGGGCTGGCGATGCCAGTACATCCGCATCTCACCGATCTTGCCGTTTTTAGTCTCACAGAAGATCGCGCCGCGCGCGTCGATCCATTCGCCGGTACGGCGGCGGCGATATGTGCAGCGGAACTCCGTCGCGAACCATGGACCCGCAGTGTAGATCTCGCCGGCCTTGAAGGAGACTTCGGCCTGATTCGCCGGCACGTCGCGCCAGTAGGCCCGGATCGCCTCCAGGCCGGTGCTGGGCTCGGTGAACGGGGTTTCGCGGAAGACGGCGTCGGACGCGAACACGGAGGCGATTTCGTCGACGGCGCCGCGCTCCCACCCGCGGCCAAACGTCTCCAGCAACTCACGATAGGCCTGTTGCATCGGGCCAATATACGCCAATCCGGAACCCGGGGTTGGGACGTATGGTACACGGAAGCGGCTGCGGGTCGCTGCTCCCGGTCCCACGGCTTCTCTCATTTACCGTACACAGGAGGATGGACGATGTTGAAGCGCATCCTCGCCACGACGACCGTTCTGGCTCTGTGCGCGCTGCCGCTCGCGGCGCAAGGCCACGCGGCCACGGCGGGCAACGAAATGACGATCACCGGCCAGGTGGTCGACTTGAACTGCAACACGACCAACGGCGCGTCGGGCCCGAGCCACAAGGCGTGCGCGCAGGCGTGCGCCAAGGCGGGCGTGCCGCTCGGCATCCTCGCGAGCGACGGCACGATCTATCTGCCGGTGAGCTCGAAGCCCGGCGATCCGCAGAACTCGAAGCTCGAGCCGTTCGTCGAGAGCAAGGTGAAGGTGAGCGGCATGCATCGCATGGTGAGCGGGCTGCACACGATCGAGATCAAGACGATCGCCGCCGCGACCTGATGCGGCGGGCGTTGGGGGCAGGCGCCGCGCTCGTGGCGGCGCTGGCCAGCTGCAGCACGCCGGCGCCTCCCCCCAGCGGTTTCACTCTCCTCTTTCTCGGCCGCTCCCCGGCCGCCTCCTTGGCGGGCCGCTCGTGGGCGCCCGATCCCGACAAGAGCCGAATCGTCGCGTTCGACCGAACGCTGCACGTCGTGCGCGAGCTCACGAATCCGCGTCTCGCCACGCCCATGGCCGTCGCGCCGCTCGGCGACGCGCAACTCCTCGTCACGGAGCGCACCGGCGAGGCCGTGGTGCTCGATACCGCGGGCCGGGTGCTGCGCGAGTGGGACAGCCCGGACATCGCCTCGCTCTACGCTGCCGGGGGCGCCCGCGTCGTCGCGGCGCGCTCTCCTTACTATGTCCCACAGGTCGCCACTCCGGAGGCCGACACCGCGCCCCTCATCCGCGTCCTTGACACGCTCGGGCACCAAACCGGAGGACTCGCGGTCATTCGCCAGCCGGCGTTGCCGGTTCTCGTGGCTGGTCAAGCGGGGCCTGTTCCGGAGCGAGGCCGACCCGGTGTTCCGGCCGGCCAAGGGTACGGACCTCCGGATACGGAACGCACTCGTTAGCGTCGCGCTTGTCCTGGGGCGCGACGGCCGGCTGTATGCGCTCGGTGCGGACGACTCCGCGGCCACGCGGCTGCGGGTGGACGTGGTCGACACCGCG
Organism: Gemmatimonadota bacterium; assembly: GCA_003221045.1. GTDB lineage: Bacteria > Gemmatimonadota > Gemmatimonadetes > Gemmatimonadales > GWC2-71-9 > AG41. The sequence goes on from QHUC01000073.1 coordinate 6,920, forward strand.
ACGGGCACCATCTTGGCCACCCGCCACCTCGGGCTGCGGGAGAGCGCCGTGGCGCTCGATCCGAGCGGCCGGCTCGTCGCGTTCGACGGGGACTCGGCGCTTGCGCAGAGCGGGGGCCTAGCGGGTGGGGCAAGCTCGAGCGAGCGGGAGATCTTCGCCCCGGCGTTCGCGCTGCCGGACCTGCGCGGGGATACGGTTCGGCTGGGCCGATTCGGCGGCAAGGTGACGCTCGTGAACTTCTGGGCCTCGTGGTGCGACCCCTGCCGAGAGGAGTTTCCTCTGATGGCCACGCTGTACCGAGAGTTCGATCGGGCGGACTTCGAGATCGCCGCCATATCGGATGACGTGGACCGTGGAAAAATGCTCGGGTTCGTGGCGCAGTACCGCCCACCCTTTCCGATCCTCGTGGGAGGTGGCCGCATGAAGGAGGCGTACCACTATCGGGGGCTTCCGTACTCGGTGCTGCTCGATCGCCACGGTCGAATCGTCCAGCGCATCTTCGGCTTCGGCGGGCCGGAGGAGTTCCACCAATTGCACGAGACTATTGCAAAGGAGGTTCGCGTTCCCTAGCGTTTAGCAGTGAACGCGCCAGCCGCTTCCCGCTCGCCGCTCCCGATCCTGATCGACACCGACCCCGGTATCGACGACACGATGGCCCTGCTCCTCGCCCTCGCGTCGCCCGAGCTCGACGTGCGTGGCGTTTCGGTCTCATACGGCAACACCGTGGTGGAGAACGCCTACCGCAACACCGTCGAGATCATGCGTCGCGCGCGCAAGCGCATCACCCTCGGCGTGGGAGCCCGCCGGCCACTCAAGCGGCCGCTGGTCGTGGCGTCCGAGACGCACGGCGAGTCGGGACTCGGGTACGCGGAGGTGCCGCCGGCCGGCGTGATCCTCGACTTCGTGAAGTCGCTCGATCGCCTGCTGGCGGACCAGTCGCAGCCGGTGACGCTCGTGACGCTCGGCCCGGTGACGAGCCTCGCACTCGCGTTGCGCCGCGACGCCGAGCTGGTGCGCGCGAAGGTGCCGCGCCACATCGCGATGATCGGTAACGTGGCCGCCCGCGGCAACACCACGCGCTACGCGGAGTTCAACGCCTGGTGCGATCCCGAGGCGCTGGATGAGGTGCTGCGGGCCGGGCTGCCGACCGAAATGGTGGGCCTCGACGTCACGCGACAGATGGTGCTCGTCCCGAACGAGCTGACCCGGCTGGCGCACTCCGGCGCACCGCAGGCGCGGTGGCTCCACGACGCCCTCCGGTTCTACCTCGAGTTCCACAAGCGGGAGGAGGGGCTGGACGGCTGCATCGTGAATGACGTGCTGCCGATCGCCGCCCTCGTGAAACCGAACGCGCTGGGGTTCGAGGAGCAGCGGCTCGTGGTGGATCTCGAAGACGGGGAACGCCGCGGGCGAACGCGCGTCGATCCTGGCGGGACGCCGGTGAAGGTCGCGACGCAAGTGGACCTGGCCCCGGTGCGCTCGCTCCTGTCCGAGCGCGTGTTTCGCTGGGCCGTGCGCAAGGCGGCGACACCGATCGAGCGGGAGGAAGCGTCGGTATGACCTCGATGCCGCGCAAGGTCGCGGTGATCGGCGGGGGAGACATC
>QHUC01000074.1 GCA_003221045.1 Gemmatimonadota bacterium
GATGGGCTCGCCGCGCACCGGCGCTTCCTCGAGGACCAGGGATTCACGGTGGCGGCCGCGTCCCACGGGGACGATGCGCTCGCGCTGTTGCGCCGCCAGGCCTACAGCATCGTGCTCTTGGACGAGCAGATGCCCGGGCGGCGCGGGCTCGAGCTGCTCGGCGAGATCCGGACCATCGATCCCGCGATGCCGGTCGTGATGGTCACGCAGAGCGAGGACGAAGGAACGCTGCGGGAAGCGATCGGCATCGAGGTGGACGACTACCTCGTGAAGCCGGTGCAGCCGCGCCAGATCCTCTCGGTGATCACCCGGCTGCTCGAAGGCGATCGAATTCGACAGCAGCGACTGGCGCGCGATTTCGTCGGGCGGTTCCGTGAGCTCGAGGGACGTCGCGGTGCGACGCTCGCGTGGCGCGAATGGATCGAGCTGGTGGTGGAGCTGGCGCGCTGGGACGTCCGCCTGGCGGCCTCGAATGAGCCGGGCCTGTCGGACGCCCTCCGCACGCTGCAGCGCTCCTTGCGCAAGGATTTCGCCGAATATGTCGCGCGTCAGTACCCACGCTGGCTCGCGGCCCCCGAAGGAGATCGGCCCCCGCTCTCGGTGGACGTGGGCGCCGAATTTCTCGTACCGGTGTTGCAATCGACCGGGCGCGTCCTGTTCGTCGTGATCGATTGCCTGCGCCTCGACCAGTGGGAGGTCCTGCGCGACCTCGTGACCCCGCTCTTCGACGTCGAGGAGTCCCACTACTACGGCATCCTGCCGACGGCCACTCCCTTCGCGCGCAACGCGATCTTCTCGGGACTGTTTCCCATGGAGATCGCGGCCCGCCATCCCGCCTGGTGGGGTCAGGCGTCCGACGAGGAGAGCCTCAACGCGCACGAAGCGGAGCTCCTGACGGAGCAGATCCAGGAGCTCATGCACCGCCCCGTGCCGGTACGGTACGAAAAGGTGTTCAGCTCGGGTGAGGGCGACTTGCTCCGCCGGCTTCCTGCCCACCTCGCCCAGGACGGTGTCACGGCGCTCGTGTTCAACTTTGTGGACCAGCTCACGCACGGTCGATCGGAGAGCGCCATCCTCTATGAGGTGGCGCGGGACGAGGCGGCGCTGCGGAGTCTCACGCGCACGTGGTTCGAGCGCTCGCCGGTGCTCGCCGCGTTGCGGGAGGCCGAGCGCCGGGGAGTGACCGTATTGCTCACCACCGATCACGGCTCGATCCATTGCGAGACCCCGGCGACCGTGTACGCCAAGCGGGACGCCACGGCCAACCTGCGCTACAAGTTCGGCGAGGACTTGAAGAGTGAAGACGCGCAGGCGGCGATCCAGGTGGAAGACCTGAAGAGCTTCGGCCTGCCGGGTATGGGCCTGGGGGTGCGCCTGCTGCTGGCCACGTCGGACCGGTTCTTCGTGTATCCCACCAAGCTGCGCGAATACCAGGCGCGCTATCGGGGCTCGTTCCTGCACGGCGGCGTCACGCCGGAGGAGATGATCCTTCCGGTGGCGCTGCTCACGCCACGGGGGCGCACCGGGTCGAGCGGGGGCCGTCGCTAGCATGGGCCGCAGCGCCCGCATTCTCGGCCTGCTGCGCCCGTACTCGCTGCTGTTCGCCGTCAATATGGTCACCACAGTCGTCGCCTCCGTCCTGGATGGCGCGACGTTCGTGTTGCTGATCCCCGTCCTCCGGACGCTCTTCGGCCTGCAGGCCCTGCCGGCGACGGGCGGCTCGGTCGTGGAAACGGTGCTCGGGAAAGTCCTGGGTCCGTTCTTCGCCGCGGGCAACACGGTCGGAGCGGTCGGGAGCGTCGCCATCATCCTCCTCGTCACCCTGGTGGTGAAGAACGCCGCGCTGTACGCCGCCGCGATGAGCAGCGTGGCGATCGAAGAGGGCGTGGTGCGCGACCTGCGGGTTCGCCTGTTCCGTCACCTGCAGACGCTTCCCCTCGGCTTCTTCCAGCGCACGCGGGGGGGTCAGCTGCTCGCCCGCGTCGTGTTCGACACCGACCAGGTGAAGACCGCAGTGACGGCCGCGCTCGCCTCGTTTCTGCGCAACGTCAGCCTCATCGTGGTTTACCTCGCGATCCTGCTCGGCTTGTCATGGCGTCTCACGCTCATCGCGTTGGTGCTCGCGCCCGTGCTCGTCGTGATCATCCGGCCGGTGGTGGCGCGCGTGCGGCGCCGCTCCCGCGCCCAGGCGGACGACCGCGGCGAGCTGACGAGCCTCGTGAGCGAAATGGTGGCGTCGGTGAAGCTGGTGCGGGCCTATGTCGCGGAAGAGTTCGAGGTCGCCCGGTTTCGCCGTCTGGCAGACCTCTACCGCACACGGGTGTTCGGTACGCAGGCCGCCTCGACCTTGACCAGCCCGATCAGCGAGATCTTCGCGGGCGTCGTGCTGGTGCTGCTGCTCCTGTTCGGGATCAGCCAGCTCCGGCCCGAGGTGTTCATTGCCTTCATCGTGGTGGCGCTGCGGCTCATGTCCCCGGTGAAGGCGGTGGCGCAGTACCCCACGATCATGGCGGGAGCGGTGGCGGCGGCCGACCGTGTGTTCGAGGTGCTGGACTTGCCGCCCGACGAAGGTGACGCCCCGGGCGCGCTCCCGGCGACCTTCCGTGACCGCATCGAGTACCGTGGCGTCTCGTTCTCGTACGACGGTGGGCCACCGGTGCTCCAGGAGGTGAGCTTCGACGCGTGTCGCGGCCAGGTAGTCGCGATCGTCGGCCCGTCCGGGGCGGGCAAGACCACCCTGCTCGACCTCTTGCCCCGCTTTTACGAGCCGACGGCCGGAGCGATCCTGATCGACGGCGTCCCGATCTCCCGATTTCAGCGCGCGAGCCTGCGCGGCCTGATGGGCATCGTCTCGCAGGAGACGATCCTCCTGAACGACACCGTGCTCGCCAACATCGCGTACGGGCGCGGCGATTTCACGCTGGCGCAGGTCGAGGCGGCCGCGGGGGTCGCCAACGCGCACGATTTCATCTCCCAGCTGCCGCACGGCTACGACACCTTGCTCGGCGAGCGGGGCACGCGGCTCTCCGGTGGCGAGCGCCAGCGCATCGCCATCGCGCGAGCGCTGTTGCGAGATCCGCCCATCCTGATCCTCGATGAGGCGACGAGCGCCCTCGACATGGAGTCTGAGCGCCTGGTGCAGGAGGCGATGGATCGGCTCATGGCGCATCGCACGACGTTCGTGATCGCGCACCGACTCGCCACGGTTCAGCACGCCAGCCTGATCCTGGTCGTGGCGGAAGGGCGGCTCGTCGAGCGGGGTACGCACAGCACGCTCTATGCCTCGGGCGGGCTCTACCGACGCCTGTACGACATGCAATTCCGCACCTGACATGATCTCCGGCTTCACCATCGTGCGGAACGCGGTCCGGCTCGACTATCCGATCGTCCCGGCGATCCGGTCGATCCTCGACGTGTGCGACGAGGTGGTCGTCAACGTCGGCCGGTCGGACGACGATACGCGCGACCTCGTGGCGGGAGTCGGAGACCCTCGCGTGCGGATCCTGGAGAGTGAGTGGGATTTCTCCCGTGGCAGCGGCGTCCTCGCCTTCGAGACGAACCGTGCCCTGGCCGCCTGCCGCGGTAGCTGGGGCCTTTACATCCAGGCGGACGAGGTGTTGCACGAGTCGGGGGCGAAGGTGCTTCGCCAGAAAATGGAGGAATGGGATCCCGATCCGCGGATCGAGGGCCTGCTCGTCGACTACCTTCATTTCTACGGCGACTTCGACACCGTCGCGACGGATCGGCACTGGTATCGCCGCGAAGTGCGCGCCGTGCGGCTCGGTCGGGATATCCGGTCGTACCAGGACGCCCAGGGCTTTCGCGTGGGTCCGGCGCTGCGGCGGGTGCGGGCGCGCCCGACCGGGGCGCGCATGTTCCACTACGGGTGGGCGCGCCCGCCGCAGTCCAGGCGTCAGAAGCTCGTGGCCTCACAGGAGGTCTTCCCCGAGCAGCTCGATCCGCGCCTCCGGCTCGCGCACCTGCGGCTCTACGTGTCCGATTGGGTCGAACGGCTCACCGGAGCCCGCCTGTTCGAGTACCGCAATTATGTCGAGGTATGACGCCGCGTCCCTTCACGGGGCTGCGCGTCCTCCTCGTGGCGGCGTTCAACCGCCGCTACCACCGCAGCGCGCTGTCGCTCGCTTCCGCGTTGAAGTCCCTCGGATGCGAAGTGCAACGCTGCGAGGAGCGGTGGCGCGGCGTGAACCGGATCCTGCGCCGCCCCCTCGCCGGCCGGCTCGCCGCGCGACTGCGCCGCGCGCCGGTCGACGTTGTGTTGGTCTTCAAGGTCGCCCGCCTCGCGCCGCAGGACGTGCGCGATATCAAGGCCTGTTTCCGCGCCCGCTGGGCCAACTGGTTTCCTGACGACCCCCACCTGCTGGAGACGTCGCTCCGACTCGGGCCGGCGTACGACTGCTTTTTCACCCACGACAGCTCGAGTCTCGAACGCCACCGTGCCGCCGGTGCCCGAGCCCACTACCTGGCCTTCGGGTGTGACCCGGAGTACCTCCGACCCCTGCCCGCGAGTCCCCGGTGGGCGACGGCGCTGGCGTTCGTCGGATCGCGAGACCCGGCGCGCGAGGAGGCGCTCAGCGGGCTCGGCGACTTGGGCCTGACGATCTGGGGTCCGGGCTGGCCACGCGGCCCGGTGTACGGTGAGGACTTCGTGCGCGTGCTCTCGAGCGCGGTCGTCGGCCTGAACATGCACCAACAGTTTGGCGAGCGGGGTGACCCGGCGCGCTACGGCACCGGCGCCAACATGCGCGTGTTCGAGCTCGCCGCGGTGGGAACGCCGCAGCTCTCGGACGCGAAAGCCGACATCGCACGCCACTTCGCGCCGGACCGAGAGATCCTCCTGTACCACAACGTGGCGGAGCTGAAGGAGCGGGCCCGCGCGCTCCTCGCGGACGAGCCGTGGCGCCGCGGTCTGGCTGCCGCGGCGCGCGAGCGCGCCCTGCGAGAGCACACCTGGCGGCACCGCTTGGAGGAGCTCCTGACCGTCACGCTCCGATAGATCGGCCCGGCGGCAGCGCGCCGGACTCGAGCAGCGCCCGGTACATCCGCAGGTAGGCGTCGGCCATCACGAGGTGGGTGAAGTCCCGTTCGGCGCGGGCACGGCACGCGGCGGGGTCGCGCGTATGGATGGTCGCGGCCGCCGCGATCATCTCGTCCATGGTGTCGCACAGCGCGCCCACGTCGGGCGTGATCAGCTCCGGAAGCGCGCCCCGCCGGGTGCCGAGCACCGGCGTGCCCGACAGCAGCGCCTCGATGGTCACCAGGCCGAACGGCTCGTCCCACTCCGCGGGATTCCAGAGGCACCGGGCGCGCGCCAGTAGCGCGGCCTTCGTCGCGCCGTCCACCTCGCCCACGTACTTGATCGACCCGGTGAAGCTGGGTCGCCAGCCACCCGCGACGATCAGGCGGTGGCCGGTGTGCTTCGCAGCCTCGACCGCCCAATGATAGCCCTTCGCACTGTGCAGCTTCCCCAGGAACAGGTCGTACTGCGTGCTGCGCTTGGGGAACCGGCGAAACACGTACTCCGTCGGGTTCAGGCCGTTGTAGACGAACGTCTCGCTTCCGTGGCGGCGCGCATGATCGCGCGAGAGGAATATGGCGTTGGGATAGGGTTGCGAGCCGGGCTTCAGGTTGCGGTGGATCGTCTGAACGAATGGAATCGCCGTGGGGCCGCGTTGCAGCGGGAAGTGAGCGTGCACGATGTCGGCGTCGCCGGGGACATACGGCGCGAGACCGGCCGCGTCACCGAATTGGCGCGGCGGAACCTCCACCAGTTTCGTCGCCGGAACGCGGGTGCCGGGCGGCGCGAGGAGTGTGACGCGATGCCCCAGCGCCGCGAGACCGTGGACGAGCGCCGCGACCACGCGCTGCGGGCCGCCGTAACCCTTCGCCGGCAACGCCTGATGGGAGGCGACGACGACGTGCATGCGCCCAACAAGATAACTGGCTTGAGCGCACCCCGGATCGACCGGCGCCATGGAAAGGGGGGCATCGAGTCACTAGCTTCGGGCCATGCCGGACCGGCCGCTCACCATCCTGCAGCTCACGCACCACGGCACACTGGCTGGGTCCACTCAATCGATCTTCAGCCTGAGCCGGGAGCTCGCGCGCCGCGGACACCGCGTCCTGGTAGGCTGCCGAGAGGGCGTATGGCTCGCTCGCCTCGCGCGGGAGGCCGGGCTGCCGGTGGTACCACTGGAATTCGCCCCGCTGGGGCGACTTTGCAGCTCGCTCGCCGAGGTGATCGCGCGCGAGCGGGTGGACGTAGTCAATTCGCACGACACGCGTGATCGTCGGGCGCTCACGTGGTTGCGGTGGCGTGGGCGGCTGCCACAGGCGTTCGTGGTCACGCGCCGCACCATGCCCCTGACATCGCCGGTCGAGCTCCTGGCGGTGGGACTCACCGCGGAGCGCACGATCGCGGTGAGCGGTGCGGTCGCGCGCGCGCTGCGGCGCCGATGGCACCCCGGAGCGCGACTCTCGGTCGTTCCCAACGGGATCGCGCTCGAGCGCGTCGACGCGGCGGTCCCGGCGGCCGCACTGCAGGAGGCGCGGACTACGCTCGGTGACACCGCCGGCCGCCCCGTCGTGGTGGTGGTCGCCCGGCTGAAGGACCAGCACGTGCTGCTGGGAGCACTGGCGCAACTGCAGCGTCCCATCGTATTGGCGTTCGTCGGGATCGAGGCGAACGGACGGCTCGCCGGGCTGGCGCGGACCGTGCCGCCGCGCCACCGGGTGGTGTTCGTCCCCCCTACCGACCGCTCGCTGGCGTTTTATCACATCGCCCGTGTCGCCGCGCTTCCGTCTCGCATCGAGGGTCTTTCGCAGGCGCTGCTCGAAGCGATGGCGCTGGGTCTCCCGGTCATGGCGTCCGACGCCGGCGGCAACCCGGAACTCATCAGCTCCGGAGAGACCGGGTTGCTCGTTGCGTCGCTCGACCCGGCGGCCTGGGCGGCCGCGCTCGATCGGGTGCTGGGAGACGAGGCGCTCGCGCGCCGCATCGCGCGAGCGGGCCAGACGCTCGTGCGGCGGATGTACACGATGGAGCACACGGCGGCGCGCACGGAGGCGGTGTACCGGGAGGCCCTCGCGCGCCGCCGAGCGCTCCTCCCGACCGCTTCTGGTTAGGATTCGTGGCCGTCACGCTCCTCCTGGCCTTCAACTTCCCGCCGCAGGGCGGCGGGATCGCGCGCTGGATGGGCGAGCTGGCGTTGCGCTATCCCGCGGGCTCGCTGCCGGTCTCCACCGGCCGACATCCGGGGAGCGAGGCGAGCGATGCCCGTTTCCCCCAACCGATCGACCATGTGCCGATCCGCGCGACGCGGCTGCGCACGATCGGAGGACTGGTGCGCTGGACCACCCGCGCGCAGGCGCTCACCCGGCGTTGGCGTCCCGGCTTCGCGTGGTGCGCAGAGCTGAAGCCTGCGGGCTATCCGGCGCGCTGGCTCTCGGCGCGGTGTGGCGTGCCCTACGGCGTCATCGTCCACGGCACGGAGCTGCTGTTGCTCCAGGCCAAGGTGGCTCGCTCGCGCTTCAAGCGTTGGACGGCGCGGGAGCTGCTTGGTGGAGCCGCCGTGGTCGTGGCCAACAGCCGCTGGACCGGTGAGCTCGCCCGCGCGGTGCTGGATGCGCTCGATCGCCCCGCCGTCGACGTCCGGGTGGTGCCGCTCGGTGCGAACCCCTCGCACTTCCGCCCCGGCCTCGATCCGGGCCCGGTTCGGAACAAGTACCGGCTCGACGGCGGCCCGTTGTTGCTGACGGTGTCCCGCCTCGACTGGCATAAAGGCATCGACACGGTGATCCAGGCGCTCCCTGCCGTGCGGGCGGCGTACCCTGATGCTCGCTACGCCGTGGCGGGCATCGGCCCCGCGCTGCCGCGGTTCGAACGTCTGGTGGCGCAGCTCGGGCTTGGCGAAGCGGTGCGGTTTCTCGGCTTCGTCCCGGACGAGGAACTGCCCGCGCTCTACAATGCCGCAGACCTGTACGTCGGCGCGTCGCGGCGCGTGGACCTGCTCGCCGAGGGGTTCGGCATCGCCGTCGTGGAAGCGTCGGCGTGCGGGCTCGCCGTCGTGGGCGGCCGCTCCGGTGGGGTGCCGGACGCCGTGCGTGAAGGGGAGACGGGGATCCTGGTGGACCCCGACGATCCCTCTGCCCTGGCCGGCGGGATCACCCGGCTCCTCGCCGATGACGAGCTCCGCCGGCGGATGGGCGCCGCGGGCCGGCGCGCGGTCGAGACCTACTACAATTGGGACCGGGTCGCGGCCGACTTGCTGCGGATCGACCGAGAGTTCCGGGCTTCCTGATCGCGGATTGCTCCGGGAGGACGCTTCCCGTTACCATTCCGCATCCTCGTGCGGAAGCGGATCGGGGACCTCGTGATGACGACCATGCTGTTGGCTCAGGACTTCCCTCCTATGGGCGGGGGGATCGCCCGGATGCACAGCGAGCTGGCGCGTCGATTCCCCCGCGGCGAGTTGATCGTCTCGACCCCAGCGGACCCGGACGCGCCGGAGGCGGACGGCCCCCTCGATGCCGTGATCGATCGCCTGCCGATCAGCGCCCGTCGCACGAAGAGTCTTCCCGGTCTGCTCCTCTGGGCCCGCCGCGCCGCGAGTCTCGCGCGTCAGCACCGCATCCGTTACGTGCACTGCGGTAACATCAAGCCCGCGGGGTATCCCGCCCGGTGGGTATTCGAGCGCTGCAGCGTTCCCTACGGCATCTACTTCCACGGCGGCGATCTGTTGAGCGAGCAACACAAGATCCGCCAGTCCGCGTTCAAGCGGCGGACGGCGCGGGTGATCTTCGGCGGCGCGGCAGTGCTCATGGCGAACAGCGCTTGGACCCGTGACCTGGCGCTCACGGTGCTGGGCGAGCTCGGCCTCGACGGACAGGGCCAACGCCTGCGGGTGGTTCACCTGGGCACCGATCCGGATCGGTTCCGGCCGGGTGTTGAGACGGCGGCGCTGCGCGAGCGGGCCGAGATCCCGAACGGCGCCAGACGCTGGCTGGTCACGGTCGCGCGAATCGAGGACTACAAGGGGTTCGATACCGTGATTCAGGCGCTGCCCGCCATCGTCGCGCAGCAGCCCGACGTCGGCTACGTCATTGCCGGACGGGGACCGGACCGGTCTCGTCTCGAGAAGCTCTCCCACAAGCTCGGCGTCTCGGATCGCGTGCGGTTCGTCGGCGCGATCCCCGACCGCGACCTGCCGGCGCTGTACAACTTGGGATCGGTGTATGTGGGCGCTTCGCGCCGGGGTGGGCAGATCGATGTCGAGGGATTCGGCATCTCGCTCGTCGAAGCGTCGGCTTGCGGGCTCCCGGTCGTGGCGAGCGCCTCCGGCGGAATCCCGGACGCCGTGCGCGAAGGCGAGACCGGCTTTCTGGTGCCCGCCGAGGACCCGGCGGCGCTCGCGAACACCGTGTGTCGGGTGCTCGCCGACCGCGAGCTCGCGGCCAAGCTCGGACGGAACGGACGGCGCGCGGTCGAGACCTACTTCAATTGGGACCGCGTCGTCCGGGACCTGCGGGCCATCGAGTCGGAAGTGGTCGGGTAGCACCACCGTCCTCCCATCACGAGATGGACGACGTCCGCTGGTTCGCGCCGAACCGGTTTTGCACGCTCGTGGTTCCCGCCCTGCGCCTCCGCGGACTCTCGATTGCGCTCGACGGCGATCGGCCGGCGCGCCTCGCCATCGCGATGGACGCGCAGGTGGCCGCGGACGCGTACCGCTACGCCGCCCGGCACGCTTGCCCGCTCATTCACTATGTATGGGATCTGCCGCCCTGGTGGCTCGGGCGCGGCCGCTACGATTGGGTATGGCTCGTGGCGGGCCGGTACGTCTGGCTGCCCCGCCTGGGGCGGCGCTATGCGGCGCGGCGCGGGTTCTATAGCCGCCTCCGCTACGTCGCGGCGCACGCCGCCGCGGTGTGGGTACCGAGCGCGGCGACGGCCAGGGACGTGCGATCGCGGTTCGGTGTCGAATGTCGCCAGGTGCCGTTCTGCTTCGACTCGGACCGGTTCACGCCCGCTCCCGCGGCGCGCACCGGGCTGCTCAGCGTGTCGCGGCTCACCCGGCCGAAGAACCATGCGGCGGTCATTCGCGCCGCCGCCCGGTTCGAGCCGGCCCTCGCCGTACGCATCGTGGGAGACGGTCCGGAGCGCGATGGGCTCGCCCGGCTCGCTCGCGAGCTCCGCGTTCCTTGCACGATCGAGTCCACGCTCTCGGAGGCGGAAATGGTCACCGCCTACCGCAGCGCCGAGGTGGTGGTCTGCCCCAGCCGGTTCGAAGGGTTCGGGCTGACTCCGATGGAGGCGATCGCCTGTGCCACGCCGGTGGTGGTCTCCGACATCCCGCCGCATCGGGAATTTCTCGGCGAGAGCCCGTACTATTTCACGCTCGACGATGACGAGGCCCTGGCCAAGGCGATTGCCGCGGCGCGGGAGGACGGACGCCCTCCGTCGCCGGAAGTCTTGGAAAGCCTGTG
>QHUC01000075.1 GCA_003221045.1 Gemmatimonadota bacterium
TCAGCCCCACCGACAGGGCCTTGCCCGTGCGCTTGGCGTCGTTGCACCAGGCCAGCGCTTCGTCGAGCGACGCGGTGGCGCGGTCGAGGTAGCGCGTCTCGAGCCGGCGCTGCACGCGGGCCGGGTCCACCTCCACGGCGAGGCAGACCCCGTCGTTCATCGTGGCGGCGAGCGGCTGTGCACCGCCCATGCCACCGAGCCCGCCGGTGACCACGATCCGCCCGCGCATCGATCCACCGAAGTGGCGTCGCGCCACGGCGCCGAACGTTTCGTAGGTGCCCTGCAGAATGCCCTGCGTGCCGATATAGATCCACGAGCCAGCCGTCATTTGGCCGTACATGATCAGGCCCTGGCGCTCGAGCTCACGGAACACGTCCCAGGTGGCCCATCGCGGCACCAGGTTCGCGTTCGCGATCAACACGCGTGGTGCGTCGGGATGCGTCGCGAACACGCCGACGGGCTTCCCGGACTGCACGAGCAGCGTCTCGTCGTCGCCCAGGGTGAGGAGCGTGCGACAGATCGCGTCGAACGCGGGCCAGTCGCGCGCCGCCTTGCCCGTCCCCCCGTACACGACGAGGTCCTGCGGGCGCTCCGCCACGTCGGGATCGAGGTTGTTCATGAGCATGCGGAGCGCCGCTTCCTGAATCCATCCCTTGCAGCTCTTCGTCGTACCGCGCGGCGCCTGCACGGTTCTGGGCCCGGTCACGGCGCCTCGCCTGGCGCATCCGGGTCGAACGCGCCGTCCCGAACGCCGGCGGCTACCCGCTCGATGTCGGCAGTGAACGGCCGGTCGCCGTCGAGGGCGGGGACGGCCTTGCGGATCGCGGCGAAGGTCCGCGCCACGCCGCGCCCGGGCGTCAGCGGCTTGAGGAATTCGAGTCCCTGCGCACCGGCCATGAGCTCGACGGCCACGACGCGCGCCGCGTTGGCCAGCGTCCGCCCCGCTTTCCATGCCGCCGTCATGCCCATTGGGACGACGTCTTCCTGGTTGCCTTCCGTAGGCACCGATTGGACGCTGGCGGGCGTGGCGAGGATCCGGCATTCCGCCACCAGCGCGGCAGCCACGATCTGCGGCGTCATGAATCCGGACTCGATCCCGGGTTGGCGAGCCAGGAACGGGGGCAGGCCAGACGACAGGTCGGGATTGACGATGCGCTCCAGCCGGCGCTCCGCGAGGCCGGCCAGCGTCGCGAGGGCGATCGCCATGACGTCGAGCGCCAGTGCGATCGGCTGCCCGTGGAAATTGCCGCCGGAAATCACGTCGCCATCGAACACCAGTGGGTTGTCCGTCGCGGCATTGAGCTCCGTGACCACCAATCGCTCGGCGAATCCGAGCGCCTCGCCCACCGCGCCGAGCACCTGAGGGGTGCACCGGAGCGAGTACGCGTCCTGCACGCGCGGGTCGCCCTCCCGGTGCGACTCGCGGATCGCCGAGTCGGCGAGGAGCCCGCGCAACAGCGCCGCGGAGCGCTGCTGGAATGGATAGGGGCGCGCGTCGTGGATTCTGGCGTCGAATGGAGCGGGCGTGCCCCGCACCGCCTCGAGGCTCATCGCGGCCGCCGCGTGGGCGGTGCGCCACAGGATCCAGGCATCGTGCACGAGGAGCGCCGCGATCCCCGTCTGCGCCTGCGTGCCGTTCACGAACGCCAGCCCTTCTTTCGGCTCGAGCGTGATCGGCTGCAGCCCCTTCCCCCGGAGCGTTGCGCCCTCTTCTTCCTCACCGATCAGGGCGAGCGCGAGATGCGCGAGCGGCGCCAGGTCGCCCGACGCGCCGACGCTCCCCTGCGACGGGACGCGCGGGTGCGCCCCCGCATTCAACATCGCAACAATCAGCGCGGGCAGATCGGGTCGCACCCCGCTCGTCCCCCGCACCAGGACGTTCGCCCGCAGGACCATCATCGCCCGCACGGCGTCGCGGGGCAGCGGCTCCCCGACGCCCGATGCGTGACTGCGGATCAGGTTACGCTGGAGCTCCCGCGCCTGCTCCGGCTTGATGCGGACGTGGGCCAGCTTCCCGAAGCCGGTATTGACCCCGTAGATCGTGTCGCCGCGCGCCACCGCCGCTTCGACCGTGCGCCGCGACGCCGTCACGGCGGCGAGCGCTTGCGGGGCGATCGCGACGGGCACATCGCGGCGGGCGACTGCGACGACGTCCGCGATGGAAAGGGAGTGGCCGTCTAGGGTCACGGGGGCTGGCATGCGAGAGGAAGCTACGTGCAAGAGCGGTGAGACGCCAAGCTTCCAGCGGACAGCGCAGTTCCAAGACGCCAAGGCGCAAGCGGTTGACAGAAGCAGAATGGCCAGGAGGAGTTCCCCTGGCCACTCGCACCTATGAACCGCTTCCGGCGTGCGGCTGTGAACGCTACGGCGAGACTGCCACCCGCTTCCCGGTCAGTCCCGGCCCCTTCAGAAACAACAACTCCGGATTCCCGGGATCGGTCTGCACGCTCCAGTCGAAGATCACGTACTGCCGGCTGACCGCGGTGACGCGGAGTGCCGCATAATGGTACTGCCCGCCTTCGAGTCGCTGGAACACGTAACCGTAGCCCGGGACGGCCTCGATCGTATCCCGCGTGTAGCCCGTCGCGGGGGCGAAGTCGATCGAGGTGAGGTCGGCCACCGGCGAGGTCGAATAGAGTTGCATCGAGTCACCGGCAAATTTGGGGGCGATCCACAGCGACGAGTCGCTCGGTTGTAGGTAGATCGAGAAATCGATGTCGGTTCGGGTCCCGTCCTGGACCAGGCCCAGCTCCCCGGGGTCGCCGTACCCGTTTCCGTTGAGGTCCGACCAGAATCGAAACCCCGACTGCGGCGTGTTCACGCCGACCGCCCAGACGAGCACATTCCGCGCGTCGGGCCGCGGGGTGTCCTGCCACAGCGGCGACCACTCGCTCTCCAGCCCGTCGGTACTGATGGCCGACGTGGCGAAGCAGCGCGGGACGCCGTTCGCGAGCTCCGCGGCGAGAAACACGTGCGACACCGTCGTGCCCTCGACCGCCCAAGTGGTCCCGCATACGCCGTGGTCGAGATCGTAGCTCGTGCCGTAGATACGGTAGTTGGAGAACCGGGTCGGGTCGTTCAAGAAGGCGTTGTCGGCCCAGTCGAGAAAAATGGCGCTATCGAGCGAAATCGAGCTGATACTGGCAGGCGCTTCGAGCGGAAGCGCCGGATTGGCGACCGTGTTTTGCTGGCAAGCGACGGCGACGACGCTGCCGGCGACCAGCAGAAAGCGAGGCAAGAACCGCATGGGATCCTCGAGGCTCCGGGGTCGCCCGCCGCCAAAGCACGCAGCGTGCCGGGACGCAACTCGCTAGCGGCCGGATACTTGCGATCGCGGACACCAGGCCCGGTGTCACCTAGGGGGGACGACTACTGCGTGAACGATTGCTGCTCGTAGTTGAACTTGATGTCCGGCTGGTCGAGCAGGGACACGTAGAAGCTGAAGGCGAAATTTCCGTTCGGGCTCTTCGAAAAGGAGAAGCTCGCGTGCCAGCGGTGCAGGTCGCGCTGCAGGCTGATCACGTGCAGGCCGAACTGTCGCGCGATGAAATCGTATTGCGAGGTCCAGTTCGCTGACCATTTGGCGGTCGGCTGGAACGAGAGGTTCAGCCCTGCCTGCCGCTGTTCGCCGCTACCCGGGAGCACGGTCGTGCCCGGGAGGGGAGCCACGGGGCGGGCTCGCGATTCCGTGTAATTGATCGAGAGATTGAACCCCGGCCCCGCACCGCCCCCGGGAACCGCTCCCGGCCCGACGAACGCCTTCGGCCCGAACGCATTCGGCGGCGCCCCCCCCGCCGCCTGAGGCTCGGTGCCCGTCGGCCGTGTGGGAGGCTGGGACTGCGGGCCAGTCGGCTTGCCCAGGCCGAACAGGCTGCCGATTCCATGGATGGTGGCCGGAGAGATGGAAAAGTTTGCCGAGACGCTCGTGAGGAAGGGATCGAACTTCGCCGTGTCGGTGCCGACCTGGCCGTTCCAGAGGTCGTGGGTGACGCTGAGGCTGAACCCCGGCAACAGGTCCGACGCGAAGCTGTTGCTGAGCGTCTGCGTCTGCCACCCAGTGTGGCCGGGCTGCTTGGCCTGCTCGAAGTTGTACTGAATCGAGCTCGTGTTGATGGACAAGAGGCGGATCTTCCGGGCCGCCGCCTGCGTGGTCGTGTCGCCGGCGGGCGGTTTCAACTTCGCTTCGAAGTTCTGCGAGAGCCCGAGGCTGATGGTCTGCTGCGGGTCACTGCCCGAGTTCAGGAGTTGGTGCGCCGGGTCGATGGCGTTGCGGTACGCCTCGGACACGGTCGCACCGGGGGCATAGGCATAGCTCACGATCGGGGAGAAGGAATGGCGGATGCGCGCGATCGGTCCGAACCCGGGGAAGAACCCGAAGAACGTCGGCGTGACGCTGGCGCTGAACTGGAGCCGCTTCCCCTGCTGCACGAAATCGCCGTTGGTGAACTGGTTGCGGATCATGTACGGGCCCGCCGATGTCTGATTTACGATCGCGATGCCGGGTTGGACCTTCCAGGTGCTGGAGAAGAACGACGGCAGATTGATCCCGGTCTGCCAGTCGAGGGTGGTACTGAACGTCTGGTTGAACAGCACACGTCGCCGCCCGCCCTGGACAGTCGTGTCGGGGATATCGATCTCCTGGCGTGCGTTACTGATCACGTCGTTCACTGCAAAGCTGTTGGACCAGTTCCAGGAGCCGATGCGCAGCGGCGTCTGAAAGCCCATCGATGTCTGCCGGCTGTCGGCAAACAGGGCCAGCGTGTCCAGCGCTCCACCGGTCCCCGGCACCACGAACGGCGTGGGTCCCTGATGGAAGCTCTGCGTGTTTTGGAACGAAAACCCCGGGGACCACGTGATGGCCGAGCCGATGTTCACCGGAGACGGCGTGAGGCTGACGGACGGGAGCGTCTGCGAGATGAGACCGCTGCCGATTTCCTGACTCCGATTGCCGCCGATGTTCAGCGTGCCCCAATCGAACTGCTTGATGAAAGTCAGGGCCGAGTGCAGGCTCGCGGCGGCGAGATACGGGTTGACGGTGTTGGTTTGAATCACGCTGGTGTTGCTCGCGTAATCGATGTTCGCGTTGAAGCGAGTCCGCGACGAGAAGCTCTGTTGATGCTGCCAGCCGAGACGGATCGAGCTGCTCGACGCGTCGAGCTGAGCATACCGCTCGAACGAAAGGCCCCCGTTGATGAAGCGGTCCAGCCAGCGGTACCGGGTTTGCGCCCGGTACGCGAAGTACCGGCCCGCGTACCAGTCTCCCGATGCCAGAAAGTCCAGGTAGTCGTTGACGACGATGTAGTAGCCGAAGTTCGACAAATGCCGTTGGTAGCTGCGGACGGGGCGCACGATGTCGTTCAAGCCGAAGCGCGGCACGAGAATCCCGCTCCGCCGCCCTTTCCGGACGTCCTGGAAAATGAACGGCAGCCACAGAATCGGGACGTCGCGGACGTACAGCACGGCCGGCCGGGCCACCATCACGTTCTTGTTCAGCCACTTCATCTCACCGGTCGAAAAATGGTAGTCCGGCACGGGATTGTCGTCGGAGGTGACCTCGCTCTTCGCGCCGTACAGTCGGGTCGAGCCCGAGTCGACGGCGAGGTCGCCCCGGACGTACCAGCGCGCGGAGCCCTGTTGAAACGCGGTGAGCGCCTTGCTGACGGTCCCGCGTTTGACACAGGTGTCGTATTTCATGCCCTCGCCCACCATCACGGTCGCCTGGTCGAAAAGACGCGGATCCCCCACGGCGTCGAGGCGGCAGGTGCGTTGGCGATAGCGGATCGAATCCGACTCGAGCTTGGTCCCTTCGCGCTCGACGAGCGCCTCGCCGCGCAGATGAGTGATCTGGGTATCTCCTCCCTGCACCACCAGCGTGTCGGCCATGTACTTCGTCACCCGGAAACCCTTGAGTTTCAGGAGCGAGTCGATCACGGGGTCGGACGGCGGGAAGCTGCGGCTGGGCCCGGTCGGGAGCCCCAGCCGACGGGCGGTGGCGGTGTCGAGGGCGCGGGCCTGAGCCGATTCCGCCGGCGTACGCCGCAGCGTCGTGTCCGGCCGGACCGGCCGAACGGGCGTCTGCGCCTCGAGCGACCCCGCGACCGTGCAGAGCAACGCGGTCAGCCCGATCGCGCTCGCCGTGCTCGATCGCGCCCGGCGCCCGCGTCGTCGCTCGACCATCCAGGCGCACCAGATCCCGATCTCGTAGAGCAGCCAGAGCGGCACCATCATGAGCAGCATCGACACGGCGTCCGGCGGCGCCAGCAACGCGGCGGCCACCGCCGATATCACGACGGCGTACCGCCGGTTCCGCGCGAGGAACTGACTCGTGACGAGCCCCAGGGCCGCGAGGATCACGATCACCAGCGGCAGCTCCGTCACGAGCCCGAACGCGAGGATCAGCTGGCCGGCGAAGGCGAAATACTTATCCGCCGTGATGAGCGGGTCGAACACGCCCTGTTGAAAGCTCAACAGGACGGCGAGCGCTCGGGGCAGCACCCAGAAATACGCCGCCGCGGCGCCGCCGAGAAACAGCAGGGCGCCGGCCGACAGCGCCGGCACGATCAGCCGCCGCTCCCGCGGATACAAGGCGGGTACGAGGAAGGCCCAGGCCTGGTACCCCACCACCGGCGAGGCGAGGACCAGGCCGACCGCGAACACCCAGCCGACCAGCGTGCCGACCACGATGGCGAGCAGACTGTAGAGAATGCGCCAGCGTAGCTCCTCGAGGTGATCGAGGAACGGCATCTCGGCCCGGTTGTCCGCGGAATCAGCCACGCCGGCCCCCCCAACGCTCCGGCCCCGGAGCGGCTAGCGTCCCAGGCGTTGGAGCTTGTCGCGCGCGAGGTTCGCCTCTTGGGAGCGGGGGTAGCTGCCGATGACCCGGGAGAAGTACTGCCGGGCGGCCGCTTTGTCACCCCGTTGCTCTGCGAGGAGGCCCAACTTGTAGAGGGCGGACGGAGCCCGCGACGAATTGGGATAGGTCTTCACGACCTGTTGATACACCGCGGCGGCCGAATCCGGGTTCTCTCCGGCGAACGATTCGCCGATAAAGTAGAGCGCATCGGGGGCGCGCTCGTTGGTGGGAAACACCCGCATGAACTCCCGAAACCCCAAGCGCGCCGTGCTGTAGCGGCTCGCCCGATACTGCTGATACGCCAGGTCGTACATCTGGTCCGGCCCCGGACCCGCCGGGTTGCCTGAGGGCCCGACCGGGACCCCGGGACCGGCCCTGGTGGTGTCCAGCGCCGGCAGGGGCTGGCGCGCCTGCTCTTCCAGCCGGCCTCGGAGCTCGGTGAGCCGCTGCTGGCTCTGGCCGGTGAGCTCCTGGACCGACACGAGCTGCTGCTGCACGGCGAGGAGATCCGTTTTCATGTCGCCGCGCAGTTGGACGAGGTACGCTTGCTGGGCCGCGATCCTGTCCTGGACGGCCGCGAGGAGGGCGCGCACCGTGTCGAGCTGTGCCGCGTGTTGACTGTCGGCACGAGCGCGCTCCACTCGGAGCGCCTCGACCTGGAGCTCGACCCGCCGGACGTCGCCCTTCAGCGCGCATCCGGCGATGAGCCCCAGGCCGAAGAGCAGCGGCAGCGGTCGCGTCACCGGGGAGCCGACCCTACGGCTGCTTCAACGCGTCGCCGCCGGCGAGGATGTCGCTCTCGTCGCGGCGGTTCTTGGCCCACGCCTCTTCATTATGACCGGGGTCGAGGGGACGCTCTTCGCCGTAGGACGCCGTCTCGATACGGCTGGCGTCAATGCCGTGGCTCACGAGGTACTGCTTGGCCGCTGTCGCGCGGCGGTTGCCGAGGGCGAGGTTGTACTCATCCGAGCCGCGCTCGTCACAGTGCCCGCTGATCCGGATCCGCAGCCCCGCGTTCGCCTGCAGGATCGCGACCTTCTGATCGAGAATCGCGGCGTCCCCGGGCCGGATGTTCGACTTGTCGAAATCGAAGTGGATCATGGTGGCAAGGAGGGTCCGCACCGCCTCCGTCGTCTTCCCTATGCCGGCGAGCGAATCAGCGATACGCTGGCGGCGCTCCGCCTCTTCCCGCGCCTTACGGTCTGCTTCTTCCTGTGCCTTCCTAGCGGAATCCTCCCGCGCCTGGTTGGCGGCGGCGATCGAGTCCGCGTTGGGGCCTTGCGCCGGCGCGGGGGTCTCCGGCTTCTTCCCACCGCACGCGGCGACTGTCGCAACTGCGAGACCGCCCAGCAGCAGCAAGGATAGGCGTTTCATCGGTTCCTAGTCCTCTCAGATTTCAAGGGGTCGACGAGGCGGTCTCCGGCAAGCGCGGAGACCAGGCCGGCAGGCGCGCGCCGCTCTTCTGCAGCAGCGGACGGATGCGGCCGGTTTCCAAATCGATGATCCAGAGCTGCCGATACCCCGAACGATCCGACACAAACGCCATATGGCGGCTGTCGGGTGCCCAGGTTGGATCTTCATTCCGCCCGACCGAGGTGAGCTGCCGCACCGCGCGCGTTCGTACGTCCAGGACAAACACCTGCAAGGTACCGCCCACGTCGCGGTGGAAGGCGACGCTCTGTCCGTCGGGCGACCACTCCGGCGCGTTGGACGAACAAGCGTTGTAAACAACAGCCATCCTTGATGTTCACCGTGTACAGATCGGTTCCTTCCTCGGTGGCACGGCTGAACGCGAGGGTCTTGCCGTCCGGCGAGAAGGCCGGGGTGAAATCCAGTGCCTGACCACTGGTGGCCACCCCGGTGCGCTTCCCGCTCGCCACGTCCTGCACGAACAGCCGGCCGTGCCCCTCCCAAAACTCCATGTACGCGAACCGACGCCCATCGCTCGCCCACGCGGGCGAGAGCGCCGCGTGATCGGTCGACGACACCAGACGCTGGTCGGCGCCGTCCTCGTCGATCGCGTAGACCTTTCCCTCCATGACGTACAACACGCGGGTCGCGGCGATTCCACCCACGCCGAGCGCCGCCTCGAGCGCGCGGTCGGACAACCGATGGACCGCCATGCGGAACCCGGCATCCGTGAGTGGTGGCAGGTGCACGCGGAACTCGCGCCGCACGCCGCCGCCCGCGACATCGTGCACCATCATCGATTGCGTATCACCGGGCACCGCGGTCAGCGTGACCGCGAAGTCCGCGCCCAGCGCCTGATACAGCGGGTAGTTGAGCCCGGCGGCGGCCGCGCCTCCACCCCTTGCCGGCGCCGCCGCCGGTGATCGCGGCGCGGGAGCAACCGCCGTCGCGCGGAGGGAGTCCCCACCCGGCAGCGTGATCAGCTCGAAGCGGTCGCTATAATCCAGATCACGCGCGAGGATGGCGCGCACCGAATCGAGCACCGCGCCCCGGCCCGGCAGCACGACCATCCCGGGCCGCACACCCGGCCGGTACGTGAGACCGATGCGCACGCCGCGGTCGACGGCGGAGGTGTCCTGGGCGGCTAGACGGCTAGACGGGTAGACGGCTAGTAGCGCCGCCACCAGGAGGGCGCCCAAGACCGTCCAACCGTGTAGCGGTCTCGCCGCCGTCATTGGCGTATTCCCGAGAAGTAAAACCGCACGAACAGCACGTCCGATTTCCATCCGTCCGGGAGCGGCCCGAACACCTTGAAGCGCCCGGCCTCCTCGACGGCGCCCTGTGCCTCGAGGTCGAAAGCGAAATTGCCCGAGCGGCGGACGAACTGCAGACCGGTTACCGATCCGTCGCGATGCACGAAGAACGACACCTCCGCCTCGAGGGGAGTGCTCTGGAACGGGCGCTGCCAGCGCCTCGCGATCTGGACGAT
Source organism: Gemmatimonadota bacterium (assembly GCA_003221045.1). Classification (GTDB taxonomy): domain Bacteria; phylum Gemmatimonadota; class Gemmatimonadetes; order Gemmatimonadales; family GWC2-71-9; genus AG41. Next base: position 9,753 of record QHUC01000075.1, read on the forward strand.
GATGTTGTTCGTGTACTCCGGAAATGGAAACTCGACCCCCTCGGTCGACACGGTCAGGGGATCGGTACCGGTGGAGGGTCGCTCGCCCGGCAGTGGTTGCACGTTCGGCGTGGTGCGTGGAGCTGCCTCCCGTTTGGTATTGTCCGCGACCGGGGGTGGCGCCGCCTTGGACACCGTGCTCTTGGGTGTCGGCGCTTTCGGCGCCGGCGCCGGCTTCTCCTCGGCCGGGCGATCCACCGCCGCCGGGGCTTTGCGCTCCTCTTCGGTCGGCTCGGGAGCCGCGACCAGGTGGACCCGATACGTCGGCGGTGCCGTCCGGTGTGCGTCGGCGGCCCCGGCGATGAGCAGCACGCCCGCGAGCACGTGCACGGCGACCGTTCCGGCGAGTCCCACGCCTACGTTCGCCTGCCCTCGCGAGCGGGATTTCACCGTTGAACCACCTCCGGCTCCGCCACGAGGCCGACGTCGTTCACGCCGGCGGTGCGGATCACGGCCAGGACCTGCACCACGTCCGCGTAGGGCACCCGGCCGTCGGCTCGGAGGTACACCCCGGTGGGCCGTTTGGTTCGCACGAAGGCGGGGAACGTGGCCCGGAAGTCCTGATAGGAGAGGGGTGCCTGGTCGATGAAGATGTGGCCCTCGCGGTCGAGCGTGACCACCAGGCCCGATTTCGGCTCGAGCGGCTTGGCTTCGGCGCGCGGCAGGCGGACGTCCACACCACCCTGCATGATCGGAGCGGTGATCATGAAGATGATCAGCAGGACGAAGGCGACGTCCACGAGGGACGTGACGTTGATGTCCGCGTTCAAGGGCAGCTCGCCGTGCCCGCGCAATCCGCCCCCACCTCCCACGAGACCGGCCACTAGAGCCTCCCCTCGCGCGCCATGGTCGCGATGATCTCCTGGGCAAAGCCTTCCAGCTCGCCCGCGAACAGACCGAGGCGGTTGACGAACAGGTTGTACGCCATGACCGACGGCACCGCGACCGCCAGGCCTCCGACCGTTGTGACCAGCGCCTCCGCCACACCGGGCGCGACCGCGCCGATATTGCCGGAGCCGCCGACCGCAATCCCGATGAACGCGTCCATCACGCCCAGCACGGTCCCGAGCAACCCCAGCAGCGGGCTGACGGAACCGAAGGTCGCGAGCCACGGAAGGAATCGAGCCGCCGCGTCGCGCTCTGCCCCGATCTCTTTCGCGAGCACCATCCGCAGCGCCTCGAGCTGCGTCGTGGTCAGGGTGGCCTGCGTGGCCACGCCGGGGCCACTCTCCTTCAGCCCACCGGGCCTGAGCTCGGAGAAAAAGTGGATCGCTTCCCGCAGCAAGCGATTGTACGGCGAGGACGGCAGCCGCATCGCGGCATGATAGGCGTCGTCCAGCCGCGGCGCCCGCTCGATTTCGGCCATGAACCGGTCGGCTTGTCGCCGCATGCGACGAAACTGCCACCACTTGAGGAAGATCAAGTACCACGAGGCGATCGAGAACACGACGAGAATCGCGAGCACGAACTTTGTTTCGCGACTCGACGTGAGCACCAGCTCCCAGGGCGTTGTCGGGACCGCCCGGCCCACTTGTAGCGGCAGCACGCTATCAGCCTCCTAGTTCCGGTACCCGCGCGGGTGCGCCCGGTGCCAGTGCCACGCGCTCGCCAGGATCTCCTCGAGACTCGAGTGGGTCGGCCGCCAACCCAGCAGCCGCTCGGCACGGCCGCGCGCCGCGACCAGACAGGGCGGATCTCCCGGCCGGGCGGGGGCGAGCGCCGTGGGAATTGCATGGCCGGTCACGCCCCGCGCGGCCGCGACCACCGTGAGCACCGAGTGTCCCGCGCCGGTGCCGAGGTTCACCGCCACAGCCCCCCGCAGCGGGGCGTCGAGGGCGCGAATGTGGGCGTCCGCAAGGTCGAGAACGTGGATGTAATCCCGAATCGCCGTGCCGTCGGACGTCGGGTACTCCGTGCCGTACACCTCGAGGGCGGGCGCGCGCCCCAGAGCGACCCGGAGGACGTTGGGGATCAAGTGCGTCTCCGGCTCATGATCCTCGCCACAGCCCGCCGAGGCACCCGCGGCGTTGAAGTACCGCAGGCTCACCGACGTCAGGCCGTCGCTTCCGGCCATCCGGGCGAGCAGGGCCTCGAACTCCGCCTTCGTCTCTCCGTAGGGGTTCATCGGCGCAACCGGCGCGTCCTCACCGATCGGCTCGGCTCCGCGTGAGCCGTAGATCGTGCACGACGACGAGAAAATCACGCGCCGTACGCCCGCCCCGACGGCGGCCTCGAGCAGCACCCGACCGGCCGTGACGTTATTGGCTCGGTACTTCGCGGGATCGGCGACTGATTCCGCGACGAGGGCGAAGGCCGCGAAGTGCATGAGGGCGTCGATCGAGCGGCCGGCGAACAGGGCATCCAGCACCCGCCGGTCGCCCACGTTTCCCTCGACGAACTCCACGCCCGGCGCGACGGCGGCGCGGTGACCGGTGCTCAGATCGTCCAGCACGATCGGCACCCGACCCTGAGCCACGAGCTGCTCGACCACGACGCTACCGATGTATCCCGCCCCTCCGGTCACGAGGATGTTACGCGTCATCTCGCGGTCCCAGGCCGAACAGCCGCTTGAGCGCTTCCAGGAGGCCGTAGCCTCGCCCCGCGCCAGCGGCTTCCTTGAGCGCGACGGTGGGTTGGTGGAGAAACTTATTGAGGAGCGCCTGACTGAAGTGCTCGAGCTGGGCGCGATCCTC
>QHUC01000277.1 GCA_003221045.1 Gemmatimonadota bacterium
CGCGAAGACCTGGCAGTGGGCCGTCCCTACGACAGTCGGATCGTTCACCTTCCAGGTGCTGGTGAACGCTGCGACTGCGCCGCCTAGAGCCACGACCTGCCTCGCGCAACCCGGCCCGACGATCACGCTGACCAGCGTGCACACGACCGAGTATCACAACGCCCAGGTGGCCAATACCAAAATCGATGCGTCCACGGCGCAGTTCATGACTGGGAGCACCTTTCCCGTCCGCGTTAGCGGTGCGAACGCCTGCTGGCATGGCGGCGAGATCATCGGGCAATTGCCCCCGTCCACGTCCTGGCCCACCATGATCAAGACCTTTGCCATCCTCGTCGACACCGGCACGAACGTCACCGTGGAAGACTTCTGGATGTTCGACTACGGCAACGGCGTGTCGCTCCAGCTGAATGCCCCGAACTTCACGGTGCGGAGCGGCTACTACATCTACGATCGGGACGGCTGCGTCGAGAACGACTACAAGCAGAACGGCACCATCGACGATGTGTACATGGAGTGCTACAACCCGATCGCCGATGAAGGCGGATTCGGGGTGGACGGCAGCAACCATCTCGTAACGTTGAAGAATTCGCTCGTTCACCTGCAGCCGATGGATGGCGTGTTCAAAGGGACGATTCCCGGCACCGTCGGGATTTTCGAATGGGGCAGCATGCCCAGCACCGGCCCAAACCTGGCATTGTTCAACAACGTGTTCCGGGTCGACCAGAATTCGAGCGAGTTGTACCTGGCGCCCCCCCCCGGCAAGCTCGTCGATTGCGCCAATAACGTCATGATCTGGTTAGGGTCGGGACCGTTTCCGGAAACCCTGCCGCTCACGTTCAACGGCAGGACATGTTACACGCTCATGACCGGGCAGGCGGGCCTCGACTACTGGAATGCGGCCGTCGCTCGCTGGAGGGCCGATCATCCGAGCCTGTTGCCCGACATCGCGCCGCCAGTCGTGTCCCTCTTCTCGCCAGGCATCGTGGGGAGCTCCACGCTCACCGGCACCGTCAATTTGACGGCGACCGCGGCCGATGATTGGGCGGTGGGCGGCGTTCAGTTCGCGCTCAATGGCCAGAACATCGGCGCGGCGGTCACGACGCCGTCGCCGCTCACGAAGTACACGCTGACGTGGGACTCGACCACCATGCCGAACGGGGCATATACACTCACGGCCGTCGCGCGCGATACCTCCGGCCATTCCACCACCTCGGCCGGAATCGCCGTGACGATCAGTAACTGACATGATCCCCGATCACGTGCTCGCGGCCCACCTGCAAGGCGAAGCGGTGCTGCTCGATCTCGAGACCAAGCGCTATTACCGCCTGAACGAAACGGCAGCGCGCATCTGGAAAGGCCTCGAGCAGTCGCTCGCGCCGGACCAGATCACCGACATCCTGGTCGCCGAATTCGATGTGGACCCGGTCACGGCTCGCGCCGAGCTGGACCGCGCGCTCGAGGATTTGCGGGCCCGGGGGCTGGTGACGTGAAGGTCGGGCCGACGGCGTACGTGGTCGGTGTGGCGGCCGCGCTCCGAGCACCGGTGTCGATCCGCGGCTCGGGGATGACGGCGCTCTTGAAGGACCCCGGCCCGCTCGGGCCATCACGTGGCGACCCCGCAGGCGCCGTGCGCGTAGCGCTGGGCGCGCTCCGTCTGCTCGCTCGGGCGCGCCTCCCCTGCTGGCGTAACACCTGCCTGTATCGCGCAGTCGCCGAGTGCATCGTGCAGCGCGGCTACGGCATCCCGTGCCGCGTCGAGCTGGGCGTCACCCCACCTGGCGAGGGTGCGACGATCGGCGCGCACGCCTGGGTGGTGCGTTTCCTTGGCCGGGCGGTGGATACCGCAGGGGTTACGCGAGCCGGCCGGCGTGCCGGCCCGTGCCACGATCTCGGTGTGTGGGGGCCAGGCGCCTCTGGGGGCACCGGCGGAGCGAGCGACGGTGTCCCTCGATCGCGTCGCCGCGTGGGTGGACGACGCGCACGCGACCGCGGTCCTGCGGGGAGCGATACCATCGAGTGGTGGCGTGCTGAGCTTTGCCGCAAGGCACGCTCGCCTGCAGGTGGATCCCGCGCGGGCACAGGAGGCAGCGGCTGATCTGTACTCGTTGCTCACCGTCGCGGCGGCCCTGCTCCTCGCGGACCTCGGGCGCGCGCTGGTGCACGCGGCGGCGGTCGTGGCCCCCGACGGGGGTGCTTGGCTCCTCGCCGGCGACGCGCGGTCGGGCAAGTCCACGACGTGCGCGACGCTCGCTGCGGCTGGTTGGGGCTATCTGTCCGACGATCAGGTGGTCCTCGCGCCCCGCGAGGACGGCGTCGAAGTCGAAGGTTGGCTCCGGCCGTTTCACCTGGACTCGACCGGGGAGGATGGGGAGCCCACCGGCGAGCGGCGCACTGTGCCCATCGCGGAGCTCGGACTGGCGGGGTGGCGGCGCACGGCGCGCCTGGCCGGCGTGATCCTTCCGGCGGTCGCGGCGCGTGAGGCGACCACGCTGACACCGGCTCCCGCGGCGGATGCCCTCGCCGCGCTGGTGCGGCAATCGCCCTGGCTGCTCGCATCCGGTCGCACGGCGTCCGCCGGCCTCGCATTGCTCGGCCACGCTGCGAAGGGTGGTGCGTTCAACCTCCGGCTCGGTCGCGACACGTTTCGCGATCCGGCGCGGCTCCAGGCGTGCGTCGGGTCGCTTGAGGTTCAGGCGAACGGCCGCTAGATGTAATTGACGAAGACGTTGTTCTGGTCGTGGGCGCAGCGAGTTGACTCGCGCACTCCGAGCCGCATGACGTTGGGGTGAACACCCTCTTTGTCAATTACAGCTAGAACGCGATCCGCAAGCCCGCACCCAGCGGCCACAGCGTCGCCACGTGGCCCTGGTCGGTATCGGTCATCCACTGCCGCTCGAAGCGCACCTCCACCGTGACCCTCGGCGAGACCACGCCGTCCGCGCCAAGGCCAGCGGACCAGAACAGATTGGTGTGGTATACCGTGGCGCCGCCGTCCTGACTTTTGAGCCGATACCCGCCGGCGCCGAGCGCCAGCACCGGACTCACCCGGCCACGCGGGAGCACGGCGAGCTCGGCCCGCCCATAGCCCTCGAATAACAGCAGCGACACGCTTCCTCCCCCCCCCGTCGTCCGGTCCGCGCTGAGCGAGCCTTCCTCAGCGCCGATCACCACGGAAAAGCCACGAGCAAAGGTACGCCGGCCGAACACCGCGACATCCACCCCGGAAACCCCGGTCACATTGGGCAGCGCGATCCAGGGATTGT